>CALKYH010000175.1 GCA_938003595.1 uncultured bacterium | reverse complement strand
ACAGGAACCGCCCGTCCGCCGACGCCCCCAGCCCCAGCGGGAACAGCCCCACGCCGAAGGCGCTGACCAGCGTCAGCTGCCCGTCCGGCGCGACCGAGAACGAACGCACCGTGTTCCCGGTCGAATCCTGCGCGAACAACACCGTGCGATCGGGGCGCAGCGCCAGCGACGACGAGAACGACCCCGCCGGCTCGGAGTCCACGAAGGTCGCCGAGGGGACCGACGGATCAAACCGATACACCCGCACCTCGCTCGGCGAACTCGTCCGCGTCACCGCGAACAACTCGTTCGTGATCCACAGAATGTCCAGCGGCGAGTCCGGCACGCTCGTGATCAGCGCCTCGGTCAGCGAACCATCCGCGTGCACTCGCAGGATCGTCACCTGCTCCACAGTGTCGCTCGAGGTCGCGTGCGAGGTGGCCACATACCGGCCGTTCGGGCTCAGCGAGATCGCCTGCGCGTTCGTGCCCGGGTGATAGACCGTGCTGTTGGGCCGCTCGCCCGTGATGTACTTCGCGACCCAGGTCAGCGTCCCGTCGGCCTCCACCCGATAGGTCGTGACCGAGCCCTGCAGATTCCCGTTGTTGGCGACGAACGCCGCCTTGAAATCCGCCTGCCCCAGCGCGCCGGAGCTGACCGTCAACGACAACGCGGCGCCCGCCGCGACGAACAGTGTTCTGGACATGGGCTCAGTCTCCTTCTCGGCCGCCCCGGCGCGCGTTCACGCCCGCCGCCGACGGCTCGGCCGCAGCATACCGCGCGTGTCTACCCCTTCGATGCCCGGCAAAAACCGCCTCAGCGGGGCTTCTCGATCGCCTCCAGCAGGTCCGGCGTCCCCTCCACCCGGACCAGCCGCGGATACCGCAGCCCGCCCGTGTACTCCAGGACCACCTCGCGCACCGCGTCGCCCTCGGCCACCAGCAGCGTCACGCCGCCCGTCGCGCCGGAGGCCTTCACCGCCTCACGCAAGGCCCGCGGACTGAACAACGACGCCGTCGCCGGCGCGGGCTGGTTCGGCATCGGCGGCGGCAGCGCGCTCGTGTCGCGCCCCACCGCGATGATCGTCTGCCCGTACGCCAGCTTTGCGCGATCCGCCGGAGAGCCCGGCACGATCCCCGTGATCTTTCCCTCGCTGTCCACCCGCAGCCCGATCGACGAGCGCAGGCTCGCGCCGCGGTCCCCGCCCTCGTCCTTCTTCTGCAGCGCGGTCGGCTCCGCCGGCCACTCCAGCGTGTAGCCCAGCCGGCGAGGCAGCTCAAAGGTCGGATCGTCCGCGTGGGGAGTCTCGATCATCTCCCGGATCAGCGCGTCCCAGTCCTGCCCCGGGTACACCGCCGCGAGCCCCGCCACCACATCATCGCGCGTGTAGGTCCGCAGCGGCGCTCCCGGCGTCTCCGCGCCCGGCGCATCCGGCTTGAAGAACGCCAGACAGAAATCATCCAGCGACTTCGCGTTGTTCGTCCCGCCCCGGATGATCGCGTCCGCCGTCGCCCAGAACAGCGAACCCTCCGCGTAGTAATCCTGCCGTCGGCGCAGGTCCTCCCAGGTGTCGCTCGGCGCCCGCAGGAACCGCATCGCCCGCGCCGTGTCCTCCACGCTCCGCCAGCGACGGCCCGCCTGCAGCTCGTAGTTCGCGATCGTGTTCGTCAGGCTGTGCCGGAACTGCTCGGGGCTCATCAGCCCGCTCCGCACGCACAGCACCTCGTCGTAGTAGCTCACCAGCCCCTCGTACACCCACAGCAATTCCGTCGCCCCCGGCGTGTGGTAGTCGTCCGCCAGCAGCCCCTCCGGCGCGACCAGTTTCCCGCACCACGCATGGATGTACTCGTGCGGCACGACGCTCATCGGGTCCGCGTCCGCCTCGCCCGCCTTCTCGAAGCGGTCCGCCTTCATCGAGATATAGGTGCTCGTCGAGTGCTCCAGCCCGAACCCCGGCAGCGAGTCGTCCAGCAGGATGAGATAGCTGAACGACCGGTACGGGAACGGCCCGAAGACCGCCGCCGCCTGCCGGTGCATCTCCTCGAACTTCTCCTTGCGGGAATCCGGCAGCTCCTCCTGCCCCGCCCGCGCCGCCACGCCGTAGATCGTGTGCGCCGCGCCGTTCATCGGCTCCATCGGGTGCGCTTTCAGGTGCTCGCCCATGATGACCGGCGAATCCACCAGCTCCGCGAGCGTGGTGGGGGAGTACAGCCGGAACCCCGGCAGACCCTGATTCCGCCTGTTGAACGCCAGCCCCGACGCCTCTTTCCAGCTCGACGGATACCGCAGCGTCGGCGCCACCTTCAGCGTCGCCCGGTCCATCCCCGCCGGGTACACCAGCACGGTGTTCCAGTTCAGCCCGCCCATCGTCGGCAGGCCGTAGGTGTCGCTCGACCGCGAATTCACCGCCGGCTGGTTCGCGATGTAGCTGAACCGCACCGTGATGTCCCCGGCCGGCGCCGCGGGCACCACATGGCTGAACACGCTGTCCTCGCCCCGCCGCCAGGCCAGCGGGTTCCCCTGATCATCGAGAACAACGAAATCCACGACATTCTGGATCGGCCCGCTCGGGTTGTGGTTGCCCGGCGTCCACTCCACATAGCGCAGGTCGAGCGGCTCGCCGTCCGGCGCCATCGCGTCCGGGATCGTGATCGTCGTGTGCACGAGCCGGCGCGCGATGTCGGTCGCGTCCACCTCCACCGTCATGGTGTCGTCGGCGCCGAAGGCGCTCGCGGCGAGGAATGCGCCCAGTACGATCGAGAATGCAGTGCCTCGGTTCATACCGCCAGCGTATCCCGAACCCCGCGCAAAGAAAAACGCGGCCGTGTGCGTCGCACGGCCGCGCTTCAGGAGGGACCAGCCCGTCCCTCGGAGAGTTTGCAGGGGCTCCGGTAAGCCCCGCGAGTGAGGAGTTCTTCGGTCGTCCGTCTTCCGACGCCCGGTTCGGCCCGGGGTTCCGCCCGGTTCCGGGTTCTTCTTGGGAATCCTCGCGTCAGTTTTTCTCGGCCAGTTTCTCGAGCAGCGCCTCGATCCGATTCATGCGCTCCTCGATACCCTTCAACCGCTGGTCCATCTCCTCGGTTGCGGCGGATTCGGGCACGAATCGGTAAGTCCCGGCCGGGGCCCGGCCCGCCCCGGCGACCGATGGGGCCGTCGGCGCCGCCGGGGGCGTGGGAGCCACCAGGGCCCTGCGATCGCCGTTGCCCCAGAACCGGACGATCGGCCCGTCGATCTCCACATCCAGGTTCTCCAGCGACTCCTGCAGCCGCTCCATGGCAGTCTCCAGCCGCTCGCGGTCGGCGTCGCTGAGCTTCAGGTCCAGGTCCGCCCATTCCTCGTGCAACTGGGCCATCGCCTCTTCCCAGGCCGCTCGCCCGCGGTCCATCTGGCTCCGCAGTTCATCGAGCTTCAGCGTCCAGGGGCCGCCCTCGTCCATCTCCACATTCCACTGCGCGACATCCTCCGGAGCGAACGCGAACCCCGTCGCCGCCGGCGCCTCGCCCAGCGTCACCGTCAGGGTCTGCTTCTGCCCGCCGCGCATCACCTGCAGCTCGATCGCGTCGCCGGGCTTGCGCGCCGACAGCGCCTTGCGCAGCGCCTCGCCGCTGGCGCTGTCAGCGCCCTCAACCTTGATCACGATGTCGTGCGCCCGCAGGCCCGCCTTCTCCGCCGCCAGGCCCTCCGTCACGCCCGTGATCGTCACGACCTTCTCCGGGTCCAGGCCCAGCTGCGCCGCCGCGGTCTCGTCCACATCGCCGAGCATCACGCCCATGAACGCGCGCGGCTCTCCGCCCACCCGCGCGATCATCCGGTTCTGCAGCCGGTCGCCCGAATTCGTCGTCCACACGCCGCCGCTCGCGGCGTCCGCCACCAGGAACTCCTTGATGACCGTCCCGTCCTCGCCGAGGATCCGGATGGACTTCTCGTCCCGCTCGATCCGCTCGGGCGGCACACGCTTGCCGTCCACGAACGCCGTCACATCCTTGTCCCGGATCGTCAGCTGCACGGTTGTCCCGTCGTCGCCGACGGTGTTGATGTTCGTCGTGCTCGTGCTGTCGGAACGGGGCGCCACGGTGGCCGCGCCCGAGCTGCGCTGCGCCAGCGCCGGCGCCGCGGCCGCCGCCACAAGGCCCGCCGCAATGATCTGTCGAAGAATCGCTCGCATGGTTGTATCTCCAGATTGAAAAAATCAGTCGTTGGTCTGTCGCAGTCGCATCCGAGTCCGTGAGCTCACACGGGTCCGTTGTTGTCGTTCCGGGGCCTGGTCTCCGGGACGAACGGCGTCGGCGTCGGCCGCCCCAGCTCGTCCGAGCCCAGGCGGTAGATGTCCTCCACCCTCACCCGCTCCAGCACCTGCCGCAGGTAGACGACCTCCGAGCCCTTCTCGCCCTCCAGCGGCCGGGTCTCGACCATCACCATCGGCAGCTCCGCGATCACCCGCCCCTCGCGCTTGCCCGTGTCGAGGTACCGGTTGATCAGTTCGTCCGAGCCCATCGGCAGCGGGACCATCGTCCCCGTCTGCGTCGCGGGCCCGCCCGGCGCGAAGTTGAAGCTGGTCGCCCCCGCCCACGCCAGCGCGATCGCCGCCGCCGCCGCCCAGCCCGCGTACGACCGCCAGCGCTGCGTCAGCGACGACGCCGACTCCGCGAGCAGGTCCGGCGCGTCCACCAGCTCCGCGACCGTGAGCGCATCGTCCACCGCGCGCTCCAGCTCCGCGTGCCGGCGCTGCGCCAGCGCCAGCCGCGACCACACCGTCGCGTCCGTCGCCGCCAGCGCCTCCAGCTCCTGCCAGTCCGTCGGCGACGCCTCGCCGTCCGTCACTCGCCCGATCAGAATGTCCTCGCGATTCGGCTCCATAACTAGGCTCCCGTTCCTTCCAATGCGGCGCCCTCGCGCTCCAGCTCTTCACGGAGCATCCTCCGAGCGCGGGCCAGACGGGTCTCGATCGTCGTCACAGGAACGCCCAGCGCCTCCGCGATCTGTCGGTACGACATCCCGCGAACGCACTGCAGAATCAGCGGCTCCCGATACTCCGGACGAAGCCGCTGCGCCGCCGCCAGCGCCCGCCGTCCCTCTTCCACCGTCGCCAGCGCCGGACGGTCAGGGCCGCCCGCCGCGTCCTCCGTCGCGCTCGACTCCGTTCGCACCAGACGCAGCCGCACCATGTGCCGACGCCCCGCCGTCCGCGCGACATTGATCGCCACGCTCCGCAGCCAGGGCCGCACCGCCGCCGGGTCCCGCACGCGATGGATCTGTTTCACCACCCGCATCGCGACCTCCTGCAGCAGGTCCTCCAGCTCCGCGTCCCGCGGCATGTGCGCCAGCACGATCGCCGCCACCCACCGCCGGTGCGATTCCCACAACGCCCGGACCGCGTCCGGGTCGCCGTCGATCGCTCGCTCGGCTTGGCTGAAGGGGTCCATGGGCTGCCGGGTCTCCGTTCCTGCTACTGGACGCACGCCGGGGCGGTTCCTGTCATCCTTCCCCGAAAACCTCCTGAACCTTCCCGCCTCCGACTATCCTGACCGCCCGCTCCCCCGGCCGGACGCCCCGCAAGGCCCCTTTCCCGGACCCTCCATGCCCACCGAGGCCGCCCAGTCCATGTCCTTCGGCGACCACCTCGAGGAGTTGCGCCGTCGCCTCATCGTCTCGCTCCTGGGCATGGTCCCCATCCTCATCGTTTGCCTCCTGTTCGGCAAAGGCATCCTCCTCTTTCTCCTCCGCCCCCTCGAGCGCCAGCTCCTCCGCGCCGGCCAGGCGCCCACCCTCCAGGCCCTCAGCCCCGTCGAGACCTTCGGCGCCTATGTCAAGGTCTCCATGGTCGCGGCCGTCCTCATCGCCGTGCCATGGCTCCTCTGGCAGCTCTGGCTCTTCGTCAAGCCCGGCCTCTACGAGTCCGAACGCCGCTTCGCGCGACTCCTCATGCCCATGAGCGTCGTGCTCACCGCCGCCGGCGCCGCGTTTCTCTACTACGCGATGCTCCCCGTCGCGCTCTTCTTCCTCATCTCCTTCGGCGCCGGCGTCGCCCAGCCGCATGTCCCCGCGGCGCCCATGACCGCCGAGACCGTTCTGGGCTCCATCCCCGTCCTGAACGCCGACCCCATCAACTCCCCCGTCGGCTCCGCCTGGGTGCTCCGCCCCACGCACCAGCTCCGCGTCCGCGTGGACGACGGCGCCGTCTGGTCCACCCCGCTCACGACCGGCGCCCTCATCGCCCAGCAGTACCGCGTCAAGGACTTCGTCGACCTCATCTTCGTGCTCGGCATGGTCTTCGCGCTCGCGTTCCAGACGCCCATCGTCGTGCTGCTGCTGTCCTGGGTCGGCATCGTCGAGCCCCGAGAACTCGCCAAGAAGCGCCGGCACGCCTTCGCGGTCTGCGCCATCCTCGGCGCCGTGCTCACGCCCACCGGCGACCCCGCCTCGATGATGATGCTCACCCTGCCGCTGTACTTCCTCTTCGAGCTGGGCCTGACGCTCGCCCGCGTGCTGCCCGCCGCTCGCGTCGCCGGCGGCGCCGCGGCTCGCCCCGCCCTCGGCGACGGCGCCATGGACGACGAGGACTGACCCCGTGCGCCCCAAGCGCCCGCAACCCCCGCCCACGCAGGACGCGCCCACTGACGCCGACAAGCGCGCCATGCGCCGCGCCCTGAAGCTCGCGCGCGACGCCGCGGCCATCGGCGAGACCCCCGTCGGCGCTGTCGTCTACGAGACCGCCACCGGGCGCGCCCTCGCGGAGGCGAGCAACCGGCGCGAGCACGACGCCGACCCCTGCGCCCACGCCGAGCTCATGGCCATCCGCGCCGCCGCCGAGGCCGTCGGCGACTGGCGACTGCACCACTGCACCGTCGTCGTCACGCTCGAGCCCTGCCCCATGTGCGCCGGCGCCATCGTCAACGCCCGCGTCGGCCGGCTCGTCTACGGCGCCGACGACCCCAAGGCCGGCGCCGTCGAGTCGCTCTACGAGATCTGCACCGACCCGCGCCTGAACCACCGCGTCAGCGTCGTGCGCGGCCTCATGGCCAAGCCCAGCGCCGAGCTGCTCCGCGCTTTCTTCCGGGAACGCCGCGCCAAGGTCAAGCCGCCCAAGCCGCGCGCGGGCCGCGCCCCTGTAAAGCCCGATCAGGCCTGAGCCGGCTTCGGCGCCGGGTCTCCCGTCGGCGCCCGCTGGCCGTCCTCGTCCGGCCGACGGATGCCGATCGTCGCCAGGTGATCGTGCCAGGCGTCCACATGCGCCTTCCAGAAGTGCTCGAAGGACGCCCCGATGCTGTACCGCGCCATCCGCGTGTGCGCCGCGCGCCCCATCCGCTTGCGCAGGTCGGTGTCGGCGATGAGCCGCATCGTCGCGCGCTCCCAGGCCTCCGTGTCGTCGGCGCCCAGCACGAAGCCCGTCAGGTCGTGGTCCACGACCTCCTTCGGCCCGCCCTGGTCCGTCACCAGCACCGGCAGGCCGGAGGCCTGGCTCTCCATCACCACCTGCCCCAGCGTGTCCGTCGTCGAGGTGAACGCGAAGAACTCGCAGGAGGCGTAGATCGCCGACAGCTCCTCGCCGTGCCGGAAGCCCAGGAAGTGCGCCCGGCAGCCCTGCAGCTCCTGCTCCATCGTCGCGCGGTACGGCCCGTCGCCGACGATGATCAGCTCCGCGTCCAGGCCCTTGCGCTTCGCCTCCGCCGCGACGCGCTTCCACACCCGCGTCATCGTCGGCAGGTTCTTCTCCACGCTCACGCGCCCGACATACAGGCACTTCACGCTGTCGCGAGACACGCCCGGGAACTTCGACCACAGCCCCGGGTCGCGGAACCGCGGGTGGAACACCTCGGTGTCCAGGCCCGGCAGCAGCGCCACGATCCGCTCGCGGCGCAGCCCCAGGTTCGACAGCGCGTCCACATAGTCCGTCGATCGCGTGAAGATCGCCGTGAACGGCTCGTAGAACTTCCGCATGAAGGTCTCGGCCAGCTTCGTGAACGCGTGGTCGTCGAACAGGTGGTCGATGTACGCCGGGAAGTCCGTGTGGTACACGCCCAGCACCGGCACCCGCAGCATC
>CALKYH010000174.1 GCA_938003595.1 uncultured bacterium | reverse complement strand
GTCGGTGGCACGACGAGCCCGTTCCCTCGTGCCACCGACGGCCGCTCCGGGCGGTCGATGTCCTGAGGGCGGGACCCCGCACTCCTTCGCAGCGCCACAAATTCTCGAAGCTGCCGCGCCGCGACCGGGGTCCGGGCTCTCTCTCCCGCATCGAGGCGCTGTCATGGACGCGCCCGACGCCGAGAACCACACCAAGCAAGGAGGCCCGCCGCCATGCCCTTCTCACAGGACCAGGAGAACGCCATCCGCCTGATCGCCGAGTCGTCGCTCACCAAGCGAGTGGATGAGCGTGTGGAGCGGGAGCTGCGCTGGCCGAAGATCTTCGTGGGGGCGCTGGGCGTCAGCGCCGCGGGCGTGATCGTGTTCCTGTTCATCTCGCTGCCCCGCCTGGCCGCGGCCGAGCTGAAGAACCAGGTCACCGAGTATGAATCGGCGGCGCGGGAAGCGATCGGCAAAGCCACGCAAGCCGACGAGCTCGCCACCAAGGCGCTCGAGGACGCGACGAACGCGCAGGACAGCGTGACCAAGGCCATCGCGATCGCCGCCTCGATGGACAAGGGTCTGCTCGAGACGGCTCAGTCTCGCGCACAGACGCTCATCGACACGATCAACGCCGATCAGTTCCTCCCCATGGCCCTGTCCGCGCTGGAGAACCGGCCCTATGTCGTGCAGGGCCGTCTGAGCAACGCCGACTTCGCCCGGCAGGGCATGAAGTCCGCGGCCTACTGGCGCACCGAGGCCAAGGCGTGGAACGCGGCGCCGATGGACGCCGACATGACGGTCGAGATCACCACCCGCTCGGTGGTCATGATCAACGCCCACGGCCTCGTCCGTGCGCTCAAGACGGGCTCGCTCCACCTGGCGCTCATCGATCCCGAAGCCAAGCGCGTGTACGGCCGGACCACCTGGTACCGCCACCACGGGAACGACAAGCCCGGCGCGTGGCACGACAACGGCGGTTGGGCGCCGTTCTCCATCGCCGCGGTCGTCGAGCTGGACCCCGGGACCTACACCTTCGGGGTCGGGTCGAACAGCGACAAGGACAGCGATTGGCAGCTGCACCACTCCGAGGTGCAGGCGCTGGTGCTGCCGATCCATTCGCTGGAGACCTCGATGCTGAGCTCCGCCGAGGAGTAGAAGTCGACCACCCCGGGCAGCCCGGACACCGACTTCGCCAAGCCGATGTCGGCGACGCGAATCCTCCTGCCGACTGTTGCGGCCGCGCGTGGGCCCAGTACGATGGCCCGGAGCGCTCTCGCACGACGCCGAGGAGGGCGCTGGCAGACGGTCCGCTGCGGCGAGGACTCCCGACGAACAAAGGCACACGCGAGCGGCATGAGCAGCCAGTACGACGCCATCGTCATCGGGAGCGGCCACAACGGGCTGACCTGCGCCTGCTATCTCGCCAGGGCGGGGATGAAGACGCTCGTCCTGGAGCAGTACCCATCCATCGGCGGCATGACCAACACCGAGGAGGTGACGCTGCCCGGGTTCCACTCGGACACGCACGCGATCGGCTATCAGCTGGCCAACCTCTCGCCGGCGCCCGCGGAGCTCGGCCTGCATCGCTACGGCTTCGAGCTGCTGCGGCCTGAAGTCAACTACTCCCAGGTCTTCCCCGACGGCGCCTCGATCAGCGTGTTCCGCGACATCGAACGGACCTGCGACAGCATCGGACGCTTCTCCGCCAGGGACGCCGACGCCTGGCGGGCGCTGTGCGCGCGGTTCGCCGCGGCGTCCCCACAGATCGCGGCGGCCCTGAACTCGCCGCCGCTGTCGCCGTCGGCGCAGATGCGTGCGTACGAGGCGGCCCCCGACGGCCTGGACGAATACCGCTTCCAGCTGCAGTCCTTCCGGTCGTGGGCGCGGGAGGCCTTCGAATCCGAGCAGGTCAAGCTCCTGCTGGGGACCTGGTGCTGCCATGTCGGGCTGGCGCCGGACGACGCCGGCGGCGCCGGCGCGGCGTGGATGTTCTCCGGGTTGATCCAGCAGCACGGCAACAACCTGGTCAAGGGCGGCATGCGAAATCTGCCGCTCGCGCTCGCCGGCTTCCTGACCGCCCACGGCGGCGAGATCCGCACCAACGCGAAGGTGGACAAGATCCTTGTGGAGCGGGATCGAGCCGTCGCCGTCCGGCTGACCGATGGAACGGAGATCGATGTCGGCCGCCTCGTGGCGTCGAACATCGACCCCGCGCAGCTGACGCTGCGGCTGCTGGGGGAGAAGGTTGTCGGGCCCGACATCGCCCGCAAGATGCGCCGGTACGAGCTGGGCGAATCCGTGCTGGTCATCTACCTCGCGCTCGAGCGCCCGGTGCATTACAAAGCGGGCGCGCTGGTGGGTCAGGGTCCCTATGTGCACCCGGCCCCACCCACTCTGGACGCCTTTGCGCGACAGTTCCAGGAATGCCGCGCCGGCCTGCTGCCCTCCCGACCGTTCGCGCTGCTGTGCAACGACTCGGCCGTCGATCCGGGGCGCGCGCCGGCGGGCAAGGCGCTGATGAAGCTCGTGGTCCAGCCGGTTCCCTATCGCATCCGGGGCGACGCCGCCGGGGCGATCCACGGCGAGCGCTGGGAGGATGTGAAGGAAGCCTTCGCCGATCGCGTGATCGACCAACTGACCGAGGACTACATCCCCGATCTGCGCGAGAACATCGCGTGCCGCGTGGTGCACAATCCGGTGGATCTCGAGAGGTTGCTGCCGAGCACGGCACATGGAACCATCACGCACGGGGCCTTCCTGCCCTACCAGGTCGGGGCCCTGCGGCCCATCCCCGAGATGGGCTACTACAAGTCGCCGATTGCCAATGTGTACCTGTGCGGCTCGGGAAGCCACCCCGGGGCGGGCGTCTCCATGGCCCCGGGACGAAACGCCGCCCGGGTCATCGGCGGCGACCTTTCGCTCCCCTTTGCCGACTCTGGCGAGCCGTAGGACCGGCGGCGCCCACCCGACCGCGGCGGTTGGGCGGGACCGGACCGTCGGGGGCAGGCGGCGGGGCAACCGGGGGGCGGGGGTCGGGGCGCAGAACCTATTGACAAGGTGGGGGGCGGCGACGGACATTGCTGTGTCGCCGGGCGGAAGGAGCGTTCATGCCCCTGAGGAGCGCTGGTGCGTTCTTCGCCGCCGCCACGGCGACCACTGTTGATCGAGAACCGCTCCGTCGTGCGGATGTTCCGCGCGCCCGTTGCGTCGCGGTTCCACTCCAAACAGCCCGGCGTTTCGCTCGCCGGCGGAGGGTCTCCCCTTGAAGCCGAGACTGTTGTCGCTTGCGCTCCTGTTCGCCACCGGCGCCTTGTACGCGGACCCCGGCGTCCCCGGACCCAGCGGCGTCGGGGCGATGGACGATCGTGACCAGAACGAGCCCCGCTGGGTCGCGGACTGGCGAGCGTCGAGGAACGCGCTCGTCGAGGTGGACCCCACGCTCGAGTTTGATCCTGCCTCGCTGATCGTGCAGTTCAGGCCCGGCGTGGACGAGGCGGCGAAGGCGGCGATGCGCGCCCTGGTCGGCGGCCGCACCCTGCAGACCTGGACAATCGCTCCGGGCCTGGAGCATGTGCTGGTTGAGCACGGCGTGGTCGAGAAGATCGCGCTGCTGAACGGGATCGGGCGCGCCACGGGCGTTGTGGAGTTCGCGGAGCCCGACTACCTCTACAAGCTGGTCGCCACGCCCAACGACACCTACTACGGCCTGCTCTGGGGCATGAACAACTCCGGCCAGACGGTGAACAACGATCCCGGCGTGGCGGGCGCGGACATCGACGCCAACCTCGCGTGGGATGTCGTCACGGGCGGGACGATGGCCGTCGGCATGGCGGACTCGGGGATCCGCGAGATCCATGAGGACCTCGTGGGCAACATCTGGACGAACCCCGGCGAGATCCCCGGCAACAACATCGACGACGACGGCAACGGCTACAAGGACGACACCTGGGGCTGGGATTTCTGGAACAACGACAAGAGCCCGCG
>CALKYH010000173.1 GCA_938003595.1 uncultured bacterium | reverse complement strand
CGCCCGCTGCATGCCCATCGTCGTGCCGATGACGCCCAGAACCAGCGCCAGGAACACCGCCGCCGCGGCCCCGACGCCGAAGCGGTTGCGGTTCACGAACTTCACCGCGCGGTACATGACCGTCGTGCGGCGCGCGATGACCGGCCGGCCCTCGAGGTGATTGCGGATGTCCTCCGCGAACTGCATCGCCGACTGGTAGCGCCGGCGCGGCTCCTTGCGGAGCGCCATGAGCACGATGTTGTCGACATCGCCCTCGAGCCGGCGGCGGAGCCGATCGGGCCGGCGCTCGCGGGTGCCTGCGACCGAGGCCGGCGTGATCGTCGTCGTGCCGGTCGCGTGGATGACATCCTCGACCTTGCTGATCGCCGTGCTGGGCTTGTCGGGCTCGACCTCGCAGATGATCCGCTCGATCTCCGCCTGCATCCGCGTCTTGAGCCGGTAGGGTCGGTGGCCGGTGAGCAGCTCGAACAGCAGCACGCCCAGCGAGTAGACATCGCTCGCGGTGCCGACGATCTCGCCGCGCACCTGCTCAGGGCTGGCGTACTCCGGCGTCATCAGTCGCAGCGAGGGCGAGGTCGGGTCCTGCGCGATCGGCGAGAACGCGGGGTTCAGGAGCTTGGCGATGCCGAAGTCCAGCAGCTTGGGCTCCCCGTCCTTGGTGACGAGGATGTTGCCCGGCTTGATGTCGCGGTGCACCACCAGGTTCTGGTGGGCGTAGTGCACGGCCGAGCAGACCTTCAGGAACAGCTGCAGCCGCTCGCCCACGCTGAGCTTGTTCTCGTCGCAGTACTTGTCGATCACCTTGCCTTCGATGTGCTCGATGACGAAGTAGGGCCGGCCGTCCTCGGTGGTGCCGCCGTCGAGCAGACGCGCGATGTTGGGGTGGTCCATCGCCGCCAGGAGCTGCCGCTCGGTCTCGAACCGGCGGACGATGTCCTGGGTGTCCATGCCCCGCTTGACGACCTTGATGGCGACGGTCCGCTGGAAGCGGTCGTCGTCCTTCCGGGCCAGATAGACCACGCCCATGCCGCCCCGGCCGAGTTCGCGCACGATGCGGTAGCCGCCGATGGTCTCCGGGGCCGGCTCGGTGGCGGTGGCCGGGCGCGTCCCGGCGCGCGACCCCGAGATGGGGGGCGCGATCGGCGTCGTCGGGTTCTCGCCTGGATTGGTGGGGTGGTCGTGTTCTGAGGTCATGCCGGGCTCTTCGCCGGGACGCCCGAAACGAGCGCGCCACGCGGCGGGGACAGGGGATGCACAGCGTCGATCCTGGGCGGTCGTGGCCCGAGCCGTGGCGTCCCCCCGAGAAGGGGACACGCCAGCGACCCCATAACAATGGGAAACGAACCGACCGCCAGCAAACGCTCATCCTACCTCAGGAGCCCGATGACCGGGTCCTCGCGAGCCCTAGATGGCCGTGGCGAGGGTTCCTTCGGCCAGGTCCTCCGCCACGAACACCGGCTTCTTGACCGTCGCCACACCTGTTCTACGGGGCCGGACGGGCTGCAGGGCCGCGGTGGCGATGCGAGCGCCGGACTCCCGCTCGGCGAGGATCTCGGCCAGTCTCTGGAGCAGCAGCCGAGGCGAGGCCTTGCTCAGCGCCTCGACCCGGGCGGAATCCTGGTGTGTCGAGCCCAGGCCCGTCAGCACCCAATGAGGATTGAGCCGCAGCGACTCGCACAGGCCAACGATGAACCACAGCGGCGGGCGCGTCTCGGTGGTCAGCCAACGCCGGGCGCTCTCCGGATGGCAGGCCGCGGCCTCGGCGATCTGCCGGAAGGTGAAGCCTTCCGTCGCCGACCGCAGGCGAGCCTGGACGGCGCGGTGAGAGGTCGAGGCGTCCGGGGCGGTGAGGAGCGCGTTGGAAGGCATGGGGACTCCCGAGAAATGGTGGATCCGCCGGGCCCCGGCCTCGCACATCATGGTGCGGGGGCGGGATCCGACGGAAGAGAGAGATCAACAACTGGGCTGGGTGCACGGCAGTCCAAGCGCGCGTTTCACCCAGTACTCAATCCAAAGGGCCTCGCAGCTCAGAATGGACGGCGAGTCCGTCCCCGCAGCTCTGGCGGCGCCGAGAGAGCTGACCGCCAGGGCGCCGATCGCCTCTGATTCGCCCTCGGCCCGCCCGCCCCACAGGAGCGCGAGGCCGATAAGGACGGCGCCTGCCCGCCTTGCGGCGGCATAGCCCGGCGAGAGCGAACGGACCCCTCGGGCCCGACGGCCGCGGGACAACGAAAGCGAGGAATCAACTTCAACAAATGGCGTCATGTGCTAACCTGCTTGTGACAACAGGAGCGTCATGGCTCCTGCCTGCGGTGTGGTCGCCCGCGACGCTCGCGGGAGCCTGCACTTCAAGAGGCGTAGCTCGCGCCCGGACTGTGACGCCGGCGAGGGGCTTTTTTCGAATTCCGACAGTTCTTCCCCAGAGGGGGCTCGTTCCCGGAGCGTTTCGCTTTGCTGAACAGGGCGCCGGACAACCTGGACGCCACACGCCTGCTCGCTCAGGTCCGGGCCGGCGACCGCGACGCCGCGGCGGAGTTCGCAATCCGTTATGCGCCGCTGCTCCGGCGCCGCATCGGGGGCAAGCTCGGGCCCCACCTGCGCCGGCACTTCGACTCCGCCGACATCCTTTCCACGGTCCTGCGCCGGCTGGATGTCTATGTGGAGGGAAACCGCCTCGAGGCCTCCACCGAGGACGAGTTCTGGTCGCTCATGCTCCGCATCGCCCAGAACGCGGTGGTCGACAAGCTGCGCGTCATCCGTCGGCTCGACCATGTCGAGGGCGAGGATGGCGCCGTGGCTCGCTCGCTCGCCCGCCGCCTGCGCCTCGCGCAGCAGGACTCCGACGACGCCTCGGAGATCGAACTCTCCTCCGCGTTCGACTCGCTCGAGAGCGACCTGGATCGACGGATCCTCTGGCTCTGGCTCAACGGCACCTCCCATGCGCAGATCGCGGTGATCCTCGGCCTGTCCGCGGACGCCGCACGCAAGCGCTGGGAGCGCATCCGAAAACAGCTCCGCGACGCGTACGACGAAGACCCGCAGGTATGAGGCCGCGCGCTCTGACATCCAGCGAAGAGCTCATCGCCGGACTCCACGATTCCGGGGGGCGGCTGACGCTCCAGGAGTTCCTCCGCGACAAGGCGCCGGACGATCCCCTGCTGGCCGAGCTGATCGAGATCGACGGGCGATTCAGGATGAGCCGGGGCGAGCCGCTCGAGCTGCAGACCTACTTCGAGGCCGTGCCCGACCTGCTTCGGCGCCCCGTCGCGCTCGACGCCGCGATCGACATGACGCTGCGGTCGCTCTCGCGCGGCGCCGCGCCCACGGACGACGCCGTCGAGACGCTCTGCGCCAACTACCCGGCGATCGCCGGCGCGATTCAGGACGCGGCGGTGCTGGGCCGAGCCCTGTGGACGACCGAGCAGATCGCGCCCGCGACGATCCGGGAGCGTCCGCTGCCATCCGACTTCGGCCCGCTCATCGGCATCGATCAGCGTCAGTACGAGCTGCGGCGTCGATTGGGTGACGGCGCCTCGGGCGATGTCTTCCTGGCGCAGGACCGCAAGCTTTCCGACGACGATCACGCCGCCATGGTCGCGATCAAGATCCTGCGGCTGGACCAGAGCGATCCGTGGTCCCGCCGGCGCGCTGTTGAAGAGGCCGCCAAGGCGCGGCGCATCGACCACCCGAATGTGGTGCGAGTTCTGAACCGGGGCACGACCGAGGACGGGGAGGAGTACCTCGTCTACGAGTTCGTGCCCGGCGGCGACATGGCGTCGCCGCCATTCGCTGGACAGCTGCCGCTTGAGCCCCGCAGAGCGGCGCGACTCGCGGCGGACATCGCCCGGGGCGTGCAGGCCGCGCACTCGGCGGGCCTCGTGCACTGCGACATCAAGCCCGGCAACATCCTGCTCGCCGCCGACGGCTCTCCGAAGGTCGCGGACTTCGGCGCCGCGGTCCGTCCTCGCGACACCGAGGAAGGCGCCAGTCTGCGCCCGGTGGGCACCCTCGCGTTCATGGCGCCGGAGCAGTTCCGCATGGAGCCCGGCGCCCTCGCGCCGCCGGCGGATGTGTACGCCCTCGGCGGCCTGCTCTA
>CALKYH010000172.1 GCA_938003595.1 uncultured bacterium | reverse complement strand
CCGAGGATCTGGCACACATGCTCGACATGCGCGACGCAGTCGCTGACGCCGGCCTTGGTCGGGTCCTCGTGGAGGAACGCGGCGAGCAGGTTCAGGCCGATCATGCCGCCCCGCTGGCCGATCTCGCGGATCGTCTCGTCGGTGAGGTGGCGCTGGTTGGGCTTGCCGTCGGCGCCGGGGGGCATGAGCGCGCGGCAGTTGGAGTGCGAGGCCATCACGACGCGGTCGGTGGCGCTGAGGAGGCCGCGCAGTGAGCGGTCGCTCAGGTGCGAGGCGTCGTGCACGAGGCCGAGCGCGTCCATCCGCTTGACGAGTTCGCGGCCCAGGTCGGTGAGCGGGTCGTCGGTCCCGTTGCCGCCGGCGTAGCGCGAGGAGCGCCACCAGGCCATGCCGACGGCGACGGCGCCGCGCTCGGTCCACCACTCCAACTCGTCCGGGCTGCGGATGGGGTCGGCGCCCTCGATGAGCACGCCCATGTGGAGCTTGCCGTCGCGGGCGACGCGGCGGGCGGCGTTGAGCGCGTCGGGGTGGACGACTTCGCTGACGCCCATGCCGCCGCGGATCTCGCCGACCTGCGGATCGGTGCGCACCGTGCGGAGCAGGTCGAGCGCGGCCAGGCCCTTGTCGCGCCAGGTGAGGTAGACCTCCAGCTGCGTGCGACCGGCCTTGAACGCGCGTTCGGCGTCGCCGACGGGGTAGCCCTCGGGGCCCTGGCCGCCGGCCTCGGTGAAGATGGTGCCGAGGGCGAAGCGCACGCCGCCTTCTGCGAGCGACGGAAGCGTCGCGGAGGCGGGCTGATGCGGACCGCCGCAGGATTCGGGCGGCGCCTCCATGTCGCGCCCGTTGATCGTGAGGTAGGCCAGATCGAGGTGGGCGTCGAACCAGAGGAGCGAGTCGGTCATGCGCGACAGAATACACGGCCCTGCGCGCCGCGCGGTCGGCGTCAGGATCCGGCGCGGTGGGCGACGATCTCGCGGCCCTCGGGGCCTGCGACCGTCACTGTGCCGGCGTCGGGGTCGATCGCGATGACCTTCCAGCCGGGCGCAGCCTCGTCGCCGACGCGCCGGAGCTTGCGGTTGACGGTCGCCATGGCGCCGCCGCGGCCGGCCATGATGGAGTTCACGGCGATCACAGGGTCGGGCGCGGCGGAGGGCGCGGCGGCCTGGGCGACCTCGGCGGGCGCGGGGAGCGGATAGAGCAGCGGCGCCTCTCCGACGGGATCGGCGCGGCGGATGGCGGCGAAGGCCTGCGCGGCGCGCTGCCGATCGCTGACCTGGCCTGCGGCGCGGGCGGGGAACTCGATCGCGATGTCTTCGACCGGCGAAGCAGACGCGGCGCTGGGGCCCGGCGCGGACTCCAGGGCCTGCAGCCCGAGGGCGATCGCCAGCGGCGCGGCGAAAGCCAGGGCGACGATGGCTCGATCTCGGGCGCGCCGGTTCATTCGTCCGACTCCTCTTCGCTGGCGGCCGCGGCCAGCGCCTCGCCGATGGCGCGGAGGTCGATCGAGCGGTGCATGGACTCGATGCTGGCCTGCACCTGCGGCTCGCCCTGGACCTGCAACGGAGCGAGGCGGATGGCGACGGGGGCGCTGAAGCCGGCCTCGAGCTGGAGCGCCTCGAGGAATCGGGCGACGGCCTCGTACGAACCGGAGGCGACGATGGAGCAGCCGAGGCCGGAGACGCCCTTGCTGGTGCGGGCGTCGGGCACGAACGGCGTCGGCTGCACGCGGTCGACCTGCACGCCGCAGCGCTTCGCGACGGCGCTGATGGTCTGGTAGACCTGGGCCGCGTCGCCGGAGCGTTCGTTCATGGCGCGGACCCAGTCGGCGCGGGCGGCGACGGCGTCCATGGCCGGCCGGTCGAGGGCGTCGGCCCGCTCAATGGTCTCGCGCATGGAGGCGAGGGCGGCGCCGGCGCGTCTGGCGCCGAGGCCGATCGGCTCGACGATGAGGAGGTTCCCCGCGCCGATCACGGCGCCGACGATCAGCGCCTCCGCCATGAACGCGCGCACGCGGTCCTTGTTCATGGTTCGACCTCCGCCGGGGAGGAGAAGTCCCACGCGGGCGAGCCGACGAGCGCCGCGCGAAGCGAGAAGCGGCGGGACGCGCGGCCCTCGATCTCGGCGCGCTGGGCCTCACCGAGTTCGACGCGCTCGACCAGCGGACTGGCGCGCAGGGCCTCGAGGCAGCGCATGATGGGGCTCTCGGCCACATCCTCGGATTCGTCGGTCAGCCACGCGACGCCGTGGAGCGACGCGATGGGAACGCCCGACTCATAGACGGCGGCGATCTCCGTGAAGCGGATCTCCTCCGGCGTGACGGCGGCGATCTCGCGCATGGCGGCGAGCCAGTCGATGCGATTGCCGAAGGCCAGTTCGAGCTGCGCCTCGGCGGCCTCGAGAGCGGCGGCGAGCTCCATGCGCTCCTCGGCGAGCGCGAGCAGCGCCTGGGCGTTCTCGGCGTCGGTCTCGATGGCGGCGATCTGGGCGTCGAGGTCGCGCTTCTCGGCGTGGCGGGCGTAGCCCTCGTAGCCGAGCTGCGCGAAGGCAAGGAGCGCGCCCAGGCGGAGGGCCAGGGCGGCGCGGCGGAAGAGGATGCCTTCGCGCGCCGAGGGGGCGAGGGCGGACATCGGCCTGGCGGCCGCGCCGGTGCGCGCGATGGCGCACGGCGCGACGGGGCGGTCGATCGCGGCCGCGAGGGCCTCGGACAGGCCGGGGGTCGCGGCGGCGGGGCCGATCATCTCCACCTGCACGCTGGAGCGTGAGGCGTCCTGCAGGCCGAAGCGGATGGACTGCTTCACATCGACGATGAGCCGCTGCAGCACGGGCTGGACGAGGGGAAGAAGGTCCGCGCCGCGGAGCCCCAAGGCCTCATCGACGATCTGCTGGGGCTCGGGGACGCCGAAGCGCGCCCAGATGTCCCGGGCCTGCGCACGGGAGAGCTGCAGGGCGCCGGCGGCGCGGCGGATGGGGCGGGTGAGCGCTTCGACGAAGTGATCGGCGCCGATGCTGATGCTGCGGACGAAGGCGATGTGGCCGGCTTCGCTGGCGGCGAAGACGCCGCCGCCGGGATCGAGGCGGAGCGCGGCTCGGCAGCCCTCGGCGCGGGCGCCGGAGCGGACGATGGCCGCGACCTCCGCGAGGGCGCGGGCGTCGGCTGGTTCGGCCTCGATGAGGCGCAGGTCGGCGCGGGCGAGCCAGTCGCAGAGCAGTTCGGCGGTTTCGTTGTGATCGCCGCAGGCGAGGATGACGGTCTGCGCGCGGGGCCTGGCCGTGGCGGCGAGCGTGCGCAGAGACCAGGAGGCGTCCTCGAGGGGACGGCCGAGCGCGTCGGCGAGCGCCATCATCGCGGCCTCGCTCGCGGCGGCGGGCTTGACGGGGTAGGAGAAGACCTCCGCGACCATGGTGGGCGAGCGGTAGAGGAGCGCGGCGTCGGCGGGGCCGATCTGCAGCTCATCGAGCGCCTGGCGCAGCGGGCGGTCCAGCGGGCGAAGGCCATCGGCCCAGGCCTGCTCCCAGGCGCCGTCCTCGATCTCGACCATGCGCTCGGCGCGCGCGGAGCGCACGGTCAGGCGACCGGGAGAGAGCTCGATCTGGACGGTCTTGCGGGACAACGGGGTCTCTGGTGTGCTTCGGATCGTTCGATGAAGGGCTTTGGGAGCGCGATGAGGGGCGCGTCCGATAGCGCGGGTCAGTCGGGCGTGATGGTGATGCGGCGGACGGCGCCGCCGTGTCGGCCTTCAACGATCGCTTCGCCGGGCGGGGCCGGGGCCGCGGCGAAGGGCTGGATCACGACGGCCTCGGAGCCGTCGGGCAGGTTGAAGGTTCCGTCGGCGGGCGCGGCGGGGTCGATGGCCTGCTGTCGGAGGCAGATGGCGCGGGCGCTCTCGGCGGCGAGGGCGGCGCGGACGGCGGCGAGCCGCTGCGTGGCGAGGGCCGCGTCGTCGCCGGCGGCGGCCGTGACGCCGAGCGTGAGGATGCCGAGCATGGCGAGGATGATGGCGGCGATGGCGAGCGCGGCGCCGCGTCTTCGGGGGGGCGGGCGGCTCATGCCTTGGGCCTCCTCAGATAGACGACGGTCGCGAGGCGGAAGCCGGCGCGCTCGACCTGGATGTGCAGGCGCTGGGCGCGGGCGGGGTCGGCGGAGCAGTCGGTCACGCCGTCGCTCTCGAAATACTGCAGTGTGACGGCGTCCACGCCGGCGCAGAGCGGCGCGGGCGCGGCGGCGGGCAGGGTGAGCCAGAGGGTCGAGCCGAGTTTCTCGAGGCGCTCGCCGGAGGAAAGTTCGATCGCGGCGGGCGCGGCGGTGGAGACCTCGCCGCCGGCGTCGCTCAGGACACGGGCGGCGCGGGTGAGGGCGAAGGCGAGTTCCTGGGAGGCCTCGCGTCGCGCGGCGGCGTCGGCGTAGGCGCGGCCGGCGCTGGCGACGATGGGCGCGGTGGCGGCGGCCAGGGCGCTGAGCACGACCATGACGGCGAGCAGTTCCACAAGGGTGAAGGCGCGGCGGCGTGGGGCGTTGCGGATCATGGAGCGCACACCATCTGCCCGGTGATGAGCGAGGCGCGGGCGCCCTTGGCGCTGTTCCAGCGCACATTGATCATCACCCAGCGATAGGCGTCGAGGTCGGGGTCGCCCGTGGCCAGGCCGGAGGCGGAGATGGGCGGGCCGACGCTGACCTGGTAGGAGAAGCCGTGCGCCGCGTAGACATCGGAGACGGGCTTGAGGCGGTTGTAGAGCCCGGTCCCGGCGGCGTTGAGGTAGGTGGAGGAGTTGGCGAGGGCGTCGAAGCCGAGCGCGGGGCTGTCGCTGGCGACATCGGCGCGGACGGTCTCGGCGATGGCGACGGCGAGCATGCCGGCGCGTTCGATCTGCATGGCGCCGACGCGGGCCATGGCGGCGTCGCGCATCGGAAACATGCACGCGGGGACGGCGATCGACAGCGTGACGACGCAGGCGATCGCCTCGATCATGGAGAAGCCGCGATGGCTGGGGACGCGGTTCATCGCTCGATCATGCCGGTGACCTGTCGGACGGTGATGGTGGAAGGGCCGGAGACGGTGATCTGGGCGTCGGTGGTGAACTCCTGGAGGAATGCGCCGTTGCGGTCGCGGATCTGGGGCTCCCCGTCGGCGCCGAACCAGATGGTCCCGGCGCCGAGGGTGTTGTCGCCGTGGCGGACGGAGAGGATGGCGGCGCCGGGGAACTGCCGGGCGATGAACCATGAGGCGCCCGGCGCGCCGGAGGCGGCCGGGAGGTTGGTGGGCGGATCGCCGTCGGCCGCGATGCGCACGAGGGTGAGGGCGCCGGTCGAGCTCTCGATGCGGAGGCCGGTTGGCCTGCCGGTGGCCGCGGCCCAGGAGCGCGCGAAGGACAGCCGGCGCTGGACCTCGGCGGCCAGGGCGCGCTCGCGGACGCTCTCGACGCTGCGCATGGCGGGGACCGCGCCGGCGGCGAGGATCCCCGTGACGACCATGACGGCGACGAGCTCCGCGAGCGTGAACGCGCGACGGGCGGCGGCGGCGGCCATGGGCGGATCAGAGCTTGTTGGCGCGGATGGGCTGGCCGTTGGAGTTCAGGACGGTGGTGTTGTCGGTGGAGTTGGCCCAGAAGATGGTGACGGGCGGGTTGGCGTTGTTGTCAAAGTAGTAATTCCACCCGAACTGGTTGGTGTTGGAGACAGTGCGGTTCTTGGCGTCGGCGAGGACGGTGATCCGCTGGATGGTGGAGAGGTTGTTGTAGGGGTTGGCCGGGATCGCCTCCTGCATCACCGTGCCGACAGTGCGGATCTCGGCGAGGGTCGGGTACTTGGCGGAGCCGGCGACGGAGGTCTCGGTGTAGAAGCTGGACAGGGCGGTGCGCACAGCGCCGAGCGTGCCCTGCACCGAAGAGGCCTTGGCGCGGTCGGCGTAGTTGAAGTACTTGGGAATGGCGACGCCGGCGAGCACCGCGAGCACCACCATGACGGCCACCAGCTCGATGAGCGTGAAGGCGCGTCGGCCGGACATTCGGACGGGGGTCGTGATCATCTCGGTCAATCCTCTCGTTCCTGGACGCGTGCGCGTCGGTTGCACCCCGGAAAGACTCCAGTTCCTGGGGCTCATCCTGCGAGCCCCACCATGTCCCACATCGGAAGGAATATCGCCAGCGCCACCACCAGCACGACGCCGGTCAGGGTGGCGATCAACAGCGGTTCGATGACGGTCGCGGCGTTCTTGACCAGGTGCCCGGTCTCACGCTCATAGTGCTTCGCGACGACCACGCAGAGCCGGGGCAGCTCGGAGGACTCTTCACCCGCGGCGATCATGCGCCGGCCGAAGGGCGGCAGATAGTCGCAGGTCCGAAGGACCTCGGTGAGCGATTCGCCTCGTCGAACTCTCTCGGTCATGCGCGCGACATCCTGCATCAGCATGGGACGCCCGGACGCCCGCCCGCTCATCTCCAGACTCTCGATCAGTCCAAGCCCCGAGCCCAGGCTCACGCCCAGCACTCGTGCAAACCGCCCCACCGCCAGGCCGATCAGGACCCGGCGGAGATACGGCACGCGGTGCAGGCATCGGTCGATCGCGGCCCGCCCCTGAGGAGCGCCCCACAACCGGTGGACCGCATAACCGGCCCCGGCCAAACCAGCCGCCCAGGCCCACCAGAACGACCGCAGAGAGATCCCGAACATCTGCAGGGCCTGCGTGAGGGCGGGCAGCTCGACGCCGCGCTGGGCGAACATGTCGGCGAAGCGCGGCACGACGAAGGCGAGCATGAACAGCACGGCGCCGCCGAGCGCGAGGAGCACGACGCAGGGATAGGTCATGGCCTGCTTGAGCTGGCGACCTGTCTCGGCGCGCTGTTCGAGCATCTCCGCGAGATGGTTCAGAGCCTGGATCATCGTGCCGGACTGCTCGGCGGCGTGGATGGTCTCGAGGTAGACATCGCCGAACAGGGCGCGGTGGGCGGTCAGCGCCGCGGTGACGGTGGCGCCGGACTGGATGCGCGCGGCGATGTCCAGGAGGACCTCGCGGAAGCGCGCGTCGGACTCCTGGTCGGCGATGCCGCGGACGCCGTCGGCGATGGGGATGCGGGCCTCGAGCAGGACGGCGAGCTGGTGGGTGAACTCGGCGATCGAGGTCGGGCGGACCTTGCGGCGGAGCATCGCAGCGCGGCGCGAGCCCTTTGCGGGCCTGATGCGCAGCGGCGTGGCGCCGCCCGAGGCGATCTTGCGGAAGGCTTCCTCGCGGGTCGGCGCCGAGATGGTCCCGCTGCGGCGCTCGCCGGAGGCGTCCACGGCCTGGTACTCGAACATGACGACGCTCATGCGGCGATCCTCCGGGGAGCGGCGCCCGTGGCGGCGGCGGACGCGGCGGAGGCCTTGGCGACTTCCTCCAGCGTGGTCAGGCCGAGCATGGCCTTCTCAACGCCGTCGCGCCACATGGGGCGCATGCCCTCGGCGAGCGCGGCCTCCAGCAGCTCCAGCGGGGAGGCCGAGCGCTCGATGACCGACTGGATCGTCGGCGTCACGGAGAGCGCCTCGTAGACGCCGACGCGCCCCTTGAACCCGGCGCCGGCGCAGCGTGAGCAGCCGCGCCCGCGCCTCCACATGGCGCCGGCGGCGTTCTCGACGCCGAAGCGATCCAGGAGCGCGGGATCGGGGGAGTCGGGCTCGGCGCAGGTCTCGCAGTTCTTCCGGACGAGGCGCTGGGCGACCACGGCGAGCAAGGCGGAGTTGATGGCGAAGGGCGGGATGGAGAAGTCGCGCAGGCGGGCCACGGCGCCGACGGCGTCGTTGGTGTGCAGCGTCGAGAGCACCAGGTGGCCGGTGAGCGAGGCCTGCACGGCGATCTGAGCCGTCTCCTGGTCGCGGATCTCGCCGACAAGGGCGACATCCGGGTCGTGACGCAGCACCGAGCGCAGGGCGCCGGCGAAGGTCATGCCGATCTCGGCGTTGACCTGCACCTGGCGCACCATGGGCATGCGGATCTCGACGGGGTCTTCGATGGTGATGATGTTGCGGCCGGGGGTATTGAGCCGGGCGATGGCGGTGTAGAGCGTGGTCGTCTTGCCGCTGCCGGTCGGGCCGGTGACCAGGATCAACCCGTGCGGGTGGCTCAGGGCCTTCTCGAGCAGCGCGCACTCGGGAGGGGCGACGCCAAGTTCGGCGAAGCCCTTGATCGCGGCGCTCTGGCGGAGGAGGCGGAGGACGACATTCTCGCCGCAGACCGTGGGGATGATGGAGACGCGGACATCGACGGTCTGGCCGTTGCGTTCGAAGCGGAACTTGCCGTCCTGGGGGCGGCGGGTCTGGGTGAGGTCCAGGTGCGAGACGACCTTGATGCGCTGCACGAGCCCCGCGTGGGCGGACAGGGGCGGGCCCTGGCGCTCCTGGAGCACGCCGTCCACGCGGTAGCGGAGACGCAGCTCGTGCTCGTCGGGGTTGATGTGGACATCGCTGGCGCCCTCGTCGATGGCGCCGGCGATGATCTGGTTCACCGCGGCGACGATGGGTTCTTCGCCGGTGACCAGGTCCTGCTCGGTCGTGGCATGGTCGGCGTCGTCGTCCGCGCGCGCGCCGTCGCCGCCGGAGGCGCCCGCCATGCCGTAGGCCCGCGCGATGAGCGCCCGCAGCGGGTCGGCGTCGCAGAGAACGACATCCACATCTGTGCGGAGGGCCTGGCGGATCTGGTCCACGGCGCGCAGGTTGAGCGGATCGAGCATGCCGACGGTGGCGACCTCGCCCAGGCAGAACAGCGGGAAGGCGCCGACCTTGTCCGCGAGGGACCTGGGCAGGCGGCGGGCGTTGCGGAAGTCGATGGTGTAGGCGTCCACATCGACGAAGGGGCACTCGCAGATCGCGGCGCGGGCGATCGAGAGGTCGCGGGAACGGGCGATCGACAGCGCCACGATCGCCTCGGGCACGGTCTGGCCGTTCTCCGCGGCGTGGCGCTGGGCGCGCAGGGCCTGGGCGTCGTCGATGACGCCCTCTTCGAGGAGCGCGCGGACGAGGATGTCGTTGGAGTCAAGCATCGGAGGACTCGCCTCCGAGCGCCGCGAGAAGCCGGTGCAGGGACTCGCGGACGGCGGGCTCGTCGGCGAAGGAGGCGCCGATGAGGTAGCCGGGACGGTTGTCGGTCATGGTGACGCGCTGGACGATTCCTTCGGCGTCGAGCAGCGCGGGCGCCCGATCGTCGCGGGGGTCGGGCACTCTGACGCGGATGCGCGACTTGCGGGGCAGGAAGACGACGGACATGACGCCGAAGCCGCCCTCGCCGATGTCCACCAGCACGACGGGGGCCGAGCCGTCCGGCACGCCGGAGACGCCGGGCAGCGGCTTGAAGCGCACGGCGCCGGCGTGTTCGGGCGCGAGCGACAGCTGCGCATCGAGCGCGACATCGTGGCGTTGATGCCTTCGGACTGTCAGGCCGTCGCTCTGGATCATGTTCGCCGCGGGCGCGCGGGTTGGGACGCGCCCATCGGCGGAGATCGGCGACCGGGGGCCGCTGGTTGACCGTTTCGAGCGATTCTCGGCCGCGTCCGAGAACAGGGGCCGCCAGCGCCCTGCAGCGGGCCCGACGGCTCGGGGAGAAGCCCGCGATCTGGCGGCGCGGGGGCGATCCTCTTAGAAGGCCATCGCCTTCGGAGAGCCTTCGACGATCAGCTCCGCGCCGGTCTTGGCCTTCACCTCGTCGATCGTGACGCCGGGCGCCAGCTCGGTGAGGCGGAAGCGCCGGCGGTCCTTGTTCATCTCGAGGACGCAGAGGTCGGTGATGATCATGTCGATGCAGCGCCGGCCGGTGAGGGGGAGCGTGCACTGCTTGACGATCTTGTGCGCATCGCCCTTGGCGGTGTGCTCCATGGCGACAACGACCTTCTTGACGCCGGCGACCAGGTCCATGGCGCCGCCCATGCCCTTGACCATCTTGCCGGGGATCATCCAGTTGGC
>CALKYH010000171.1 GCA_938003595.1 uncultured bacterium | reverse complement strand
CGCATGCCGCCCATGCCCCGCTTGAACATCTCGGAGCGCAGCCCGCCGGACTGGGCGTTGCCGCCGGAGACCTGGGCGTCGAACTGCTGGTTGACGCGCTGGCGCATCTCCTCCATCCGCTTGGCCCGGTCCTCCTCGCTCATCTGCTCGGCCTGCTCGCGACGGCGGCGCATCTCCTCCGGCGACGGGCCCTCGCGCCGCTCGCCGGCGCCGGGCCACTGCATCGGCTCGCCCCGGGCGAAGCGGCGCGCCATCTCGTCGAACATCTCGTTGCGCATCTGCTCCATCGCCTTGCGCGCCCGCTCGTCCTCGCGCAGCTTGGCCCGGTCCTCGTCGCTCATGTCGCGCATGATGCGCTGCGCCTCGGCGATGTACTGGCTCTTGCGGTCGCTGCTCATCTTCTCGAACGCGGGCGAGGACATGACGCTCAGCACATCCTCGGCGCTCGTCGGCAGCCCCGGCTGGCGCGACGCCAGCGCCGCCCACACTCCGCCGGTCAGCGCCAGCAGCGCCACGGCGCCCGCGGCGGCGCCGACGACCTTCTTCTTCTTCGGCGACCAGTTCGCGTCGATCGGGCGCCGGGCTTCCGCGGCCTGCTGGTCAAGATCGATTCTCTGCGGCATCGTTCGCTCCCTTGTTCATCCATTCGGCCCGGTCGTCCGGCCGATTCAGTTCGATTCGATCGGCCCCACATGCCCGTCCACGAAGAGCACCTGGCGCTCCGAGTGGAAGAACCCCACCTGGATCTCCGACTCGTCCTGCAGCTCGAAGGTGCCGCCGTCGTAGTCGTGCAGCACAGGCGTGTTGGTCGGCGTGCGGTTCAGGAACCGCGAGAAGAAGGACTGTTCGAAGGTCTGCCCCGAGAGCCCCGTGATGTAGGTGTACGACATCCCGCAGATCTTCGTCTCGCCCTCGTCGGTCGTGTACTCGAGGTCGTACACGATCCGGTCGCCCGGGCACTGGTAGGCGGGGTTGTTGTAGTCGATGTGGTCGTTGATGGCGATGTTCAGCGGGGGGTCCGGATCGCCCGAGAGCATCGGCGGGGGCATGTAGCGGGCGGAGGGGTACTTGTCGGCGTGGTCCATCTTGTAGGACTCGATCCCCGCGCCGACGCCGTGCAAGTTGGCGCCGCAGGCGGCCTTCAGACCCGCCTCGCGCACCTTCGGCATCGCCGCCAGGACGATGCCCAGCAGGATGGCGATGATCGAGATCACGACCATCAGCTCGATGAGTGAGAATCCCCGTCGTCTGGTCATCCACCCGCTCCGTTCCGGTTGTGCCCAGGGACCGCCGCGGCCGGACGCAGGGCCCGCGGGGTGCCTAACGGTACCGGCGGGGCCCTATTGCGGCTGCAGGGCCGGGGCCGGGGCCGGGGACGGGGCGCCCCTGCAATCGGAATGGCTGACCCCGGTATAAGAGGTCCCTTTCCCGACCCCCAAAGCCAGCCCGGCCCTCAGGCCGGGTCATTCAGGAGGCGTCCGAAGTGAAGCCAAGCCAGTCGCTGATCCGCAGCCTCGTCGCCCTCGCCGGCGGCGTGTGCACGCTGTCCGCCGCGTCCGCCCAGGTCTCGCCCCATGCCGGGCTCATGCGCTACCCCGATGTCGGCCCGACGCATGTGGTGTTCCAGTTCGGCAACGACCTGTGGATCGCCCCGCGCGCCGGCGGCACGGCGACGCCGCTGTCCAGCCCCGAGGGCGCCGAGTCCTACGCCAAGTTCAGCCCGGACGGCTCCGAGATCGCGTTCATCGGCAACTACGACGGCGGGCAGGACATCTACATCCTCCCGACCGAGGGCGGCATCCCCCGCAGGGTTACGCACCATCCCAGCGGCGAGGTGCTGACCGACTGGTCCGTCGGCGGCCCGCTGATCTACTTCGCCAACGGCACGGCCGGCATGGGCCGCCAGACGCAGATCTTCAGCCAGTCGCCCGAGGGCGGCATGGCGACAAAGCTCGCGCCGCCCTACGGCGCCAACGGCGCGCTCAGCGCCGACGGCAAGTGGCTCGCCTACACCCCCCACACCCGCGACGCCCGCACCTGGAAGCGCTACCGCGGCGGCATGGCCACCGACATCTGGCTGCTCAACCTCGAGACCGGCGAGTCCCGCAAGATCACCGACTGGGAGGGCACCGACTCCATCCCGATGTGGCACAAGGACAAGGTCTACTACCTGTCCGACGCCGGCGACGAGCACAAGCTCAACCTCTGGTCGTTCGACCCCAAGACCGGCGACCGCAAGCAGCTGACCCGCTTCTCCGAGCTGGATGTGCGCTGGCCGTCCATGGGCCCGGGCGCGCGGGGCGAGGGTGAGATCGTGTTCCAGTACGGGACCGATCTGTACCTCTACAACATCGGCGAGGGCCAGTCCAAGCAGCTCGACATCACCATCCCGGGCGATCGGCCCAAGATCCGCACGCTGCGCGCGGATGTGAAGGACCAGGTCTCGTCGGCGTCGATCTCTCCGACCGGCAAGCGGGCGGTGGTCTCGGCGCGCGGCGATGTCTGGACGGTCCCGGCCGAGCACGGCTCGCCCCGGCAGATCACCGACACCGACGGCGTCTTCGAGCGCACGCCGGCGTGGAGCCCCGACGGCAAGCACATCGCCTGGATGAGCGACGCCACCGGCGAGTACGAGCTGTATGTCGCCGCCGCCGACGGGCGCGGCGAGCCCCGCCAGCTTACCAGCGGCTCGTCCACCTTCTACTACGATCCCACCTGGTCGCCCGACTCCAAGAAGATCGCGTTCCCGGACAAGACCGGCGCCATCTGGCTGACGGATGTCGAGAGCGGCGACACGAAGCAGATCGACACCGATCCCTTCGCCTGGGACGGCGCCAGCAACGCGCTGCGCTGGTCGCACGACAGCCGCTGGATCGCCTACGAGAAGAGCGGCAAGGGCCGGCAGGGCACGGCGGTCTGGGTGTACGACACCAAGGACGGCGCCGCGACGCAGGTCACCAGCGGCATGTTCAGCGAGTCCAGCCCGGTCTTCGACCGCAAGGGCGACTGGCTGTTCTTCCAGGCGCAGCGCAACTTCAGCCCGTCCTACGGCGAGATGGACACCTCGTTCATCTACTCGGGCACCGGCACGATCAACGCGCTGCCCCTGCGCAAGGATGTGAAGAGCCCGTACCTGGCCAAGAGCGACGAGGAGGAGCCGAAGAAGGACGAGGACAAGGCCAAGGACGACAAGAAGGACGGCGAGAAGAAGGACGGGGACAACGGCGACAAGAAGAAGGACGGCGCCGCGAGCGACGACGGCGTCTCGGGCACCTGGGTCTTCTCGATGATCGGGCCCGATGGCAACGAGATGTCGGTGTCGCTGTTCCTGACGCTGGAGGCCGACGGGAAGGTGACGGGCTCGGCCAGCTCGGCGGCGGGCGACGCATCCATCACCGATGGCACATGGGACTCGGCCAGCAAGCGCCTGGACCTGAACCTCGCCACGGACGACGGCACGGCCGTGCACATCGAGGGCACGATCGACGGCGAGAAGCTGACGGGCAACATCACGATCGACGCCCTGGGGATCAACGCGCCGATCTCCGCCGACCGCACGGCCAAGGCCGGCGGCGAGGGCGAGGGCGACGACAAGAAGAAGGACGACGACAAGCCGCGCGAGGTGGTCGAGATCGAGTTCGACGGGCTCGAGGCCCGCGCCATGGCGCTGCCGATCAAGTCCGGCGTGTTCGGGCAGATGGGCGTGAACGACAAGGGTCAGCTGCTGTATGTGCGCCGCCCGGCGCGCGGCGAGGACGGCGGCGCCTCCATCAAGATCTTCGATCTCAAGGACGAGAAGAAGGAGGAGAAGGAGGTCACGGCGGCGGGCTCGTTCGACCTCTCCGCCGACGGCAAGAAGCTGCTCGTCATGCGGGGCAGCTCGGCGCAGATCATGGACGCCTCCGCCGGCGCCACGGGCAAGAATGTCGTGACCAACGGCATGATCGCGGAGATCGACCCCCGCGCCGAATGGCGGCAGATCTTCAACGACGCCTGGCGCATCAACCGGGACTTCTTCTACGACCCCGGCATGCACGGCGTGGACTGGGAGGCCGTCCGTGATCGCTACGCCGCGATGCTCGACGACTGCTCCAGCCGCGAGGATGTCGGCTTCGTCATCGCCGAGATGATCTCGGAGCTGAATGTCGGCCACGCCTACTACCGAGGCGGCGGCGCCGACGAGGAGCGGGCCTCCAACACCGGCGTCGGCATGCTCGGCTGCGACTTCGAGCTGGCCGGCGACGGCGACAACCAGGCCTACCGCATCGCGAAGATCTACGGCGGCGGCGCCTGGGACGCGGACGCTCGCAGCCCGCTGAGCGAGCCCGGCGTGGACATCAAGGTCGGCGACTACATCCTCGCGGTGAACGGGCGCGAGATCGACACCAGCAAGGACCCCTTCGCCGCGTTCATCGGGACCAACGGCCGGACCATCACGCTGACCGTCAGCGAGAAGCCGGTGTGGGACGACGACGCCCGCGAGGTGAACATCGAGCCGATCGGCAGCGAATTCGGGCTCCGCTATCGGGCCTGGGTCGAGGCCAACCGCGCCCGAGTCGCGGAGGCGACGGACGGGCGCGTCGGCTACATCCATGTGCCCGACACGGGCGTGAACGGCCAGAACGAGCTGGTCCGCCAGTTCTACGGCCAGCTCGACAAGCAGGCGCTCATCATCGACGAGCGCTGGAATGGCGGCGGGCAGATCCCCACGCGGTTCGTGGAGCTGCTCAACCGGCCGGTCACCAACTACTGGGCCCGCCCCGATGGTGGGGACTGGACCTGGCCGCCCGACGCGCACCAGGGCCCCAAGGTCATGCTCATCAACGGGCTGGCCGGCTCCGGCGGCGACGCGTTCCCCTACTACTTCCGCCAGGCGGGCGTCGGGAAGCTCATCGGCACCCGCACCTGGGGCGGCCTGGTGGGCATCCACGGGAACCCGGCGCTGATCGATGGCTCCGGCATCACGGTGCCGACCTTCGGCTTCTACGAGCTGGACGGCACCTGGGGCATCGAGGGCCACGGCGTGGATCCCGACATCGAGGTCATCGATGATCCCGGCCTGATGATCGATGGCGGCGATCCGCAGCTGGACGCGGCGATCAGCCATATTCTCGGCGAGCTGCAGCGCATTCCGTACACGCCGCCGACCAAGCCGCAGGGCCCGGATCGCAGCGGCATGGGACTCAAGGACCAGGACCGCTGAGCCGAACCTAGGAACTGTCTGACATCATCCCAGGGGCGACCGGAGCACGACCGGTCGCCCTTTTTTCATGGGCGTGGAGAAACCTCGGTCGCTCCGGGCGCCTGCGCGTCAGTCCTCGGGGCGCTCGCCGGCGGGGGCCATCTTGACCAGCTTCGGCTCAAAGGTCGCGACGATGTCGACGAGGTCGGTCTGCGCGGCCATGACCTGGTGGATGTCCTTGTAGACGAAGGGCGCTTCATCAATGCCGGCGCTGATGAGGTGGACGCCCTTGTCCTCAAGGTGGCGCTTGAGGTCGGCGTGGGTGAAGCGCTTCTTGGCCTCGGTGCGGGACATGATGCGCCCGGCGCCGTGGGAGGCGGACCGGAGCGCGTCCTCGGCGCCGCGGCCCCGCACGATGAAGGCGGGGGCGGTCATGGAGCCGGGGATGACGCCCAGGACGCCTTGGCCTGCGGGCGTGGCGCCCTTGCGGTGAACGATGAGTTCGACGCCGCCGTGCTGTTCCTTCCAGGCGAAGTTGTGGTGGTTCTCGACATGGGTCAGGGCGCGGGCGCCGAGGTTGCGGGCGACGGCGCGGTGGATGAGTTCGTGGTTCGCCGCGGCGTAGTGGCCCATGAGGTTCATGGCCTGCCAGTATTCCTGGCCGGGCTCGGTGTCGAGGGCCAGCCACGCGAGCTGCTTCTGCTGCCCCGACAGCTCGGGGTGCAGGGACATGGCGAGTTTGGAGTAGTGGTCGCAGATCGCGGCGCCAGCGCCGCGGGAGCCGGAGTGAGAGAGCAGCGCGAGGTACTCGCCGGGCTCGAGGCCCAGGTCGGTCTTCGGCAGGTGGAGCACGCCGAACTCGACGAAGTGATTGCCGGAGCCGGAGGTGCCCAGCTGCGACCAGGCGCGATCCTTGCGGGCTTTGGAGACGGGGGAGACGGACCAGTCCATGTCCATCACGGGGTGGTCGTGGGGCTTCTGGAATTCCGAGCCGATGCCGAAGCGGGTCTCGCGCTCGAGCGCGTTGATGAAGCGCTTCTGCTCGGCGCGGAGCAGGTGGGGCGAGACATCGAGGATGGAGATGCGCATGCGGCAGGCGATGTCCACGCCGACGGCGTAGGGGATGACGGCGTTGTCGGTGGCGAGGACGCCGCCGATGG
>CALKYH010000170.1 GCA_938003595.1 uncultured bacterium | reverse complement strand
TCGCCGCCGGCGACGACGGCAAGATCAAAGAGGGCTGGTGGACCCGCGACTTCTCCCAGAAGGGCGGCCAGCCCCGCACCGGCCTGCTCTGCCCCATCTACGACGCCGCCATGCGCTACAAGGCCGAGGGCACGCCGCTCATCGTCCTCGCCGGCAAGGACTACGGCATGGGCTCGTCCCGCGACTGGGCCGCGAAGGGCACCAACCTCCTCGGCGTCCGCGCCGTCATCTCCGAGTCCTTCGAGCGCATCCACCGCTCGAACCTCGTCGGCATGGGCGTGCTCCCGCTGAACTTCATGCCCGGCCAGACCGCCGCCACCCTCGGCCTCGACGGCAGCGAGATCTTCGAGATCGAACTGCCCGACAAGATCGAGCCGCGCCAGACGATCAAGGTCGTCGCCAAGCGCACCCTCGGCGAGAAGAAGGGCAAGGAGATCGCCTTCGAGACCCGCTGCCGAGTGGACACCCCCGTTGAAGCCGAGTACTTCCGGCACGGCGGCATCCTGCAGTTCGTCCTGCGGCGGATCCTCAACGAGGCCGGCCAGCCCGCCTGAGTCTTCTCAGGTCCCGTACTGGCCCAGCACCATGTTCAGGTCGGCGAAGTCCACATCGCCGTCCAGATCCGCATCCCCGGGAGGCGCTTCGCCGCCCGCCGCGCTCTGTCCGAACGAACCCAGCACGCGGTTGAGGTCGGAGAACCCGACCGCGCCGTCGTCGTCCAGGTCCGCGGGGCGCGCGACGAACCAGCGGCGCGTCGTCAGGTCCCGCGAAAAGAACCGAAGAAGCATGCCCCCGACCTTCGCCCGCGCGAGATCGCCCGGGTGCGTGCCGTCCGCCGCGAACTCCGCGCACGCCCAGGTCAGCCCGTCCGAGCGGGGCGACAGCCCGTCCGCCCACAGGTACGGCCCCCACGCGATCCACGGCGCTTCCACCTCGCCCTGGCTCGGCCGGAAGTTCAGCGCCGGCTCGCCCGAGATCTGATCCTCGATCAGCCACTTCACCGCGAAGCCGGACTCGTACGCATACGGCTCCGGATTCAGGCTGCTCGTCGCGTACCCCGCGTAGATCCGCGACGACACATACAGCAGCCGACAGTTCGGGAAGTGATCCTTCGTGTTCTGCACGATCGCCGTCATGAGGCCGCGCAGGTGGTCCGGGTGCGCAGGGAACGACGAGCCCGGCGGGAACATGGTCCCCGGCGCGCTCATCGCCGTCTTGAGCCACACCACCTGCACCTGCGCGCTGGTCAGCCCCAGCTGCGCCACGCGGTTGTCCACGAAGGTCCAGTAGTCGTCATTCGGATCGGCGACCTGCTGCGCCGGCTGCCCGCCCTGCGCGAGATCAATCACCCGCACCTGCGGCCGCAGATTCTCGAATCCGGCCGTCGCCTGGATGAACGCCTGATACTCCTGCGTCGTGTTGCTCAGCCCGATCGACGCCAGCCCGACGACGCCGTTCGCAAGGTCGATCTGCCCGAGGGCATTCAGCGGCCGGATGCTGTTCTGCGCGAGCATCCTCCCCGCGAGATCGTGCGCCGGCGGCCGCAGATTGGACCCCTCCGGATACAGCCCGCCCTGCTCGCCCAGGTGCAGCCCGACCCCCAGATCATTCAACGGCGTCAGCCCGACCGAACTGTTCGCGCAGTTCTGCGCCGAAGCGCCCGCCGCCAGGACCACGGTGCAGACGCCGATCATGACGCGACGCATGGCGACTCCTCTCGTTCTCGGCCCTTCCCGGGCGCTGGATCAACCCGCAGGAGCCCCGGCCGCCGGGCCGTCGCCCCCGGCACGGCCCAACGAACCGCGCGGCCCCCTATTGCCACAAAGGCCCGGCCCTGAGGTACCGTTCGGCCCCGGATGACCGCCCTCATCCTCCACAACCCGCGCTCCGGCAAGGGCCGCTCCGCCGCGCTCGTTGCCGCCCTGTCCGACGCCCTCCGCGCCCGAGGCCTCGAGCCCCGCGCCGTCGAGGCCGGCTCGCCCGAGTTCCCCGCCGCCCTGCGCGACGCGCGCGCCGCCGCGATCATCGGCGGCGACGGCACCGTCCACCACGCGCTGCCCGCGCTCGCCGCCGCGCGCACGCCCATCTGGATCCTTCCCACCGGCACCGAGAACCTGCTCGCCCGCGAACTCCGGATGACGCCGGACGCCGAAGCCGCCGCCGCGGCCATCCAGCGCGCCGCCCATCGTCCCATGGACCTGGGCGTCGCGCGCCTCGGCGATGACCGCCATCCCTTCGCCGTCATGCTCAGCGTCGGGCCCGACGCCTCCGTCATCCATCGCCTCGCGCAGCGGCGCACCGGCGCCATTTCCCACGCGTCCTACATCCGCCCCATCCTTGCCGAACTGCTCCGCCCCGCGCTGCCCGCGCTCCGCGTCGAGGCCGACGGCGACGCGCTTGTCGCCGATCGCCGCGGCCTGCTGCTCATCGCCAACTGCCGCCAGTACGCGCTCCGCGTGGACCCCGCGCCCGACGCCGATCCCGCCGACGGCCTGCTCGATGTGGTGTTCCTGCCGTGCTCGACCGCAATAGGCGCCGCGCTCTGGCTGCTCCGCGCCCGCCTGCGCCGCGCGGCGCGTCACCCGCGGGCCGTCCGCGCCCGCGCCGCGAATGTCAGGATCGCGCTCGGACCCGGCGAGCCCGCCTCGCCACTGCCCCTGCAGATGGACGGCGAAGCGGTGGGGGCCGGCGCCGGCCCGCTGCAGGTGAGCGCCGCGCCCGCCGCCCTCGCAGTCCTGTCGCCGGCCGGGCCCTCCTGAGCCCGTATACTCGGCCCATGCGAGCGATTGTCACGGGCCAGGTCGGGATGGACAAGAAGCCCTTCATCGAGGCGGTGAAGCAGTTCGCCGGCCAGCAGGGCGAGACCATCGAGGTGTTCCATGTCGGCGACATGATGTACCGCGAGGCGCCCGATGTGCGCCCCGGGCGCATCCTCGACCTGCCGCTGAGCCGCCTGAACTCCCTCCGCCGCGCCGTCTTCAAGGATGTCATCGCGCAGTCGCGCGACAAGCCCAATGTCATCGTGAACACCCACGGCACCTTCCGCTGGCGCCACGGACTGTTCAGCGCCTTCGACTTCGACCAGATCCGCGCCTTCGAGCCCGACATCTTCGCCTGCCTCGTGGACAACATCGAGGTCGTCCACGCCCGCCTCCACAACGAGCATGTCATCGACGCCACGCTCAAGGACTGCATGGTCTGGCGCGAGGAGGAGATCCTCGCCACCGAGCTCATGTCCCAGGCCGCCGGCGGCAAGTTCTACATCTTCTCGCGAGGCCGCCAGCAGGACAATGTCCGCCCGATGTTCCGCCTCGTCTGCCGCCCCGAGATGCGCCGCGTCTACCCCTCCTTCCCCATGAGCCATGTCGTGGACATGCCCGATGTCCTCCGCGAGATCGACGCCTTCCGCGCCGCCATCGGCGAGCGCTTCGTCGCCTTCGATCCCGGCGATGTGGACGAGAAGCTCCTCCTGGAAAAAGCCATCGCCGCCAGCCGCGAGGGCCGCGACTTCGTCGAGATGGGCGCCCACTCCTTCGGCGGCCGCAAGGGCTCCGCGCCGATCCGCCTGCCCGTCCGCGAGGTCCTCGACATCGCCGGCGACATCGACGGCCAGATCTACATGCGCGACTTCAAGCTCGTGGACCAGTCCGACATGATCGTCTCGTACATCCCGGAGCTGCCCAACGGCTCCCCGGGCCTGTCCAGCGGCGTCGAGCGCGAGCTGCACCACGCGTTCGAGCACACCAAAGAGGTCTATGTCGTCTGGAAGCCGAAGAAGACGCCCTCGCCCTTCATCACCGAGACGGCGACGAAGATCTTCGCGACCGTGGACGAGGCGATGACCTACTTCGAGCGCGCCGGCATGTTCGCCGAGACGAACCTCTTCGGACACTGAGCCGATCGCTTCGAGAATCGCGCCGCCCAAAAGCGTAACGAGCCCCGCCCGCCCCGGCGCTGGTCGGTCCGCCGGGACGAGCGGGGCCCCTTTCACCCCTGTCGTTTCGAAGTGCGCCGTGGCGACCCTGCAAGAGCTTTGCCTACGCAAGCACACCTGGATTCGAGCGGGGCTTTCTCTCCCCACCATCCATTCGCACGCCAGGCAAGAATGGTTCCAAAACGCGACCCGTTTTCCCGACCCCGATAATCGGGGGCCCCGCGCCCGCCCGCCCCGTTCCAACGCAGTAAAGTAAGACGCAGTGCGGCGTTACGCCCTCACCATCGCGTACGACGGAACCGACTTCAACGGCTGGCAGAAGCAGGCCCGCGACGCCGTGGACGAATCCGCGCGCGCCCTCCGCTCCGTGCAGCACACCCTCGAACAAGTGGTCATCTCCACGCTGCATCAGCATGTGAGCCTCATCGGCGCCAGCCGCACCGACTCCGGCGTCCACGCCGCGGCCCAGGTCGCCGCGTTCAACACCACGCGCGACCGCTACGGCCCTGCCGGCGACCGCATCGCCCGCGCCCTCAACAGCCGTCTGCCCGACGACATCGTCGTCCTCGACTGCCGCCCCGCGCACCTGGACTTCCACCCCGTCTTCCACTGCATCTCCAAGGGCTACCGCTACCGCGTCTTCGCCTCCCACGACCGCCCCCTCTGGAATCGCCACTTCGTCCACCGCGTCTACGACCCCCTCGACCTCGACGCCATGCAGCGGGCCGCCGCGCTCATCGAAGGCACGCACGACTTCGTCGCCTTCGCCTCCGCGCGCCACAAGCGCCTCTCCACCGTGCGCAGCGTCCACGGCTGCACCGTGACCCGCGAGGACGAATCCGTCATCGCCATCGATGTCAGCGGCGACGGCTTCCTCTACAACATGGTCCGCATCATCGTCGGCACGCTCATCGAGGTCGGCAAGGGCAAGAAGTCCATCGAGCATGTCCGCGACGCGCTCGAACTCGGCGACCGGCGCATCGCCGGGCCCACCGCGCCCGCGCAGGGGCTCTGCCTCATGTGGATCAAGTACCCCGAGGAGGCGTTCAACCCCGACGCCCCCTTCGTCCCCGCGCAGCGCAAACCCTGGGAAGAGCTGCTCGCCCGCGAGCAGGCGGAGGCCGAAGAGTGATCGCGCGCTCGCTCATCGCCGCCGGCGCGCTCGCCCTCGCCGCGGCCGCCGCCGCGCCCGCGCAGTGGCTCAACCTCGACGCCCCCGCGCCCCCGGCCGTGCAGGAGGACTCCGCCCTCGAAGCCCTCGCCGCCTCCCTCGCCGACGAAGCCCGCGCCCTCGACCGGCGCGAGCCCGCCAAGGCCGCGTTCCGCCGCCTCGCCGCTGCGCTCCTCCGGGCCGGCGCAGGTCGGCCCGGCGTCGGCGGCGACGCCCCGATCAGCGGCGGCGTCCGCATCGCCCACGCCCTGCCCGGCCTCGACGCCCTCGCCGACGCCGCAACCGACGACGCCACGCCCGAGGCCGTCCGCGCCGCCGTCGCCGTGCGCCTCCGCGCGTTCACCGCCCGCGCCGCGCGCTTCGATCCCTCCAGCGTCCCGGACTGGCCCACGCTCGATGTCTCCCTCGCCGTCCTCTTCGGCGAACTCGCCGAAGCGCAGGCCCTCCTCGACGGCCGCGAAGGCCCCGGCGCCTGGCCGCTCGATCCCCGCGCCTCGTCCCCGCCCTCCGCCGAACAGGTCCGCACGCTCATCACCGAGGCCGGCTGGTCCACAGAGTCCATCGCCGCCATCGACCCGCTCCTGTCCTCGCTCGCCGGCGCCGACATCGCGCCCGCGCTCCGCCCCGCCGCCGAAGACGCCCTCACCATGCTCGAACGCGCCGCGCAGGCGCACGCCGCGATCGCCTCGCGCGTCTGGCTCGAGGGCCCGCAATCCGCCGCGATCCTCGCCGACATCGAATCCGCCGCGGCGCTCTGCGCCGATCCCGCCCGCCGACGCGAAGGCCGCGCCCGGCTCGAGTCCGCCGTCCTCCTGGCCGAGATCTCCGCCGCGACAGCCGACGCCGCGGAAGCGGGCGGCGACGAGCGACTCCTGCGCGAACTGCTCGACGCCTGCGCCGCCCGCCTCTCCGCCGACGCCCTCACCGACGACGACCGCCGCGCCGCCAACGCCCTCCGCGCCTACCTCGACCGCGTCGCCTGGTCGCGCCCTCGCCTCCGGCGCGACGGCTGGAGCCGCGACGAGACCAAGCTCGCCTGGGGCGCGCTCGCGCCCGTCGTCCGCGCCGCCGACGAGGCCGCCGCCGCCGAGATCCTCGCCGCGCTCCGCGATCCCACCACCATGCGCCGACCCGCCGTCGTCAGCGCCCTCGTCCACCACCGCGAGATGGTCGAGGCCCTGCGCCGGCTCGAGCGCGTCACGCCGCTGCTCGCGGCGCTCGCCGCCCGGGGCGACGAGCCCGCCCGCCAGGCCGCCGCCGGCGTCCGCCTCATGGTCGACGCCCACCTGGACGACGCCCAGCGCGCCTGGGCCGTCCGCCAGCTCGCACGCTTCGAAGACCAGTGGCTGCTCTACGGCGAACTCGCCCCCGGCCCGCGCTCCGACGATCAACTCGCTCAGGAAGCGCGCCGCCTCCAGAGCGCATGGCTCGCCGCCTGGGCCGACGGCGAACCCGCGGGCGAGGCCGAGGCCCTCGCCCCCGCCGCGCAGCTGCTCGCGTTACACGCCGACGCCGCGCTCCTCGCGAACTCGCCCGATCCGCTCGCCATCGCGCGCTGGGCCGGCCTCGCCGGCGCCGGCCCGTCCATCCGCGCCGAGGCCGCGCGCTGCGAGCGGCAGTGGGGCCGCATCGCCCAGCGCTTCCTCGCCGAGCGCGAAGACCAGCGCGCCGCCGTCGCCTCGGAGGCCGTCGCCGATTGGTCCGCCGTCCTCGCCGCCGCCGCCATCGAGCGCACGCTGCGCGTCGTCTGGGCCGAGTCCGCCGGCCTCGGCGGCGCGCCCGATCTGGCCATCCCGCCCTCGGCCCGCGCCTGGCTCGCCACCCGTCGCGACGACCTCGGCGCCCTGGCGCGCTGGTCCATCGAGCTCGAGCACGCCGAGCAGCGCGAAGACGCCGGCCGCGCCCAGGACATCCGCGCCTACCTCGCCCCCGCCTGCGCCCGTCTCTCGCAGGAGGCCGGCGACCCCGCCCCCGCGGCTATGCTGCCGCCATGAACATCCTTGTCGTCGGCCCGCATCCGGATGACCAAGAGGCAGGCATGGGCGGAACCATCGCCCGCCTCGCCGCGCAGGGCCACGCCGTCACCCTCCTGGACATGACCAACGGCGAACCCACGCCGCTGGGCGACCCCGTCACCCGCGCGAAGGAAGCCGCCGCCGCCGCGAAGGTCCTCTCCGCTCCCGAGTCCCCCGTCACGCGCGTGAGCCTCGGCCTGCCCAACCGCGTGGTCGAACACTCCCTGGCCGCACGCCACGCCGTCGCCAAGGTCATCCGCCAGCGACGAACACAGGTCATGTTCGTCCCCTTCTTCGAGGACGCCCACCCCGACCACAAGGCCGTCACCCGCATCGCCGAGGACGCCCGCTTCGACGCCAAGCTCAGCCGCATGCGCGAGCCCGGCCAGTGGCGAGCCGCCGAGCTGATGGACGTCCCCCGCGCCGACCGCGACGCCGCGAGCGCCTTCATCGAGCCGCCCGACGACGACCAGGACCCGCCGCTGTATCCCAAGTGGCTCTTCTACTACTACGCCACGCACCTGCGCTGGCCCGCGAACCCCACCTTCTGCATCGACATCACCGGCTTCCAGGAGCAGAAGATCCGCGCCATCCAGGCCTACGAGACGCAGTTCGTCCGCGCCAACGGCCATGTCGTCGAGTGGATCCGCGCCGGCGGCGTGTACTTCGGCAGCCGCATCGGCGCCGGCGACCCCGCGCGCGGCGTCATCGGCATGGCCGAGCCCTTCTACAGCAAAGAGCCCATCGGCCTCACCGACCTCGCCTCGCTCGTCTGACCGCCCCGCTCAGCAGGGCAGGTTGTACGCCCCGAGCAGGATGTTCAGGTCGCCGAAGTCGATCACGCCGTCGAAGTTCAGGTCGCCGATCATCACGCCCGGCGTGCCCGAGTTGTTGTACTCGCCGAGCAGCCGGTTCAGATCGACGAAGTCCACGCTCCCGTCCTCGTTCAGGTCGGCCGGGCAGTTGTTCCACGGCGACACATCGTTGGGCGCGGTGCCCTGCGAATCGACGATCGCCCCGTTCGGCGTGAGCGAGCCGTCCGCCCCGATCGCCAGCGAGCGCAGCCCGCGCACGCCGTCGCTGATCGTGTCGCGGTCCGGCGCCAGCACATTGCTCCCCATCACCGCGATCGATCCCAGCGACCCCTGAGCCCCGATGTCGTACGAGAACCCGTTGGAGGTCAGCGCCCCGGTCGAGGGATCGATGTCGAACGACCGGATCGTCGAGTCCGTCCCGTGCGCCGCGAACGCGAACTTCGTGTCCGTGCTCGTCACCACCTGCTTGGGAGAGCTGCCGGGGCTCACGAACGGCGACCCGGGGATCAGGTCCAGCGCGCCGGTCGGGCTCACCGTCAGCGCCCCGACCTTGTTCCCGCCGCTGGAGATGCCGCCGCCGAAGTACAGGAACCGCCCGTCCGCCGACGCCCCCAGCCCCAGCGGGAACAGCCCCACGCC
>CALKYH010000169.1 GCA_938003595.1 uncultured bacterium | reverse complement strand
GCGATGGCGGTCTGCTTGTTGTTGACCTTGACGCTGGTGTCGCGCAGGAATTGGAACGCGACCATGCCGAGCGCGGCGACGACGAAGACGCCGAGAACGATCTTCTCGACATGCTGCTCGAGCGGGTTGATGCCTTTGAGTTTCACGCCGTGCACCTTTAGCGGATCTGCGGGGGGTTGTTGCCGGTGGGAGGACCGGAGGGCGCCGGGCGGCGCGGGCGGCCGCCGCCGTCCTCGGAGGCCTCGCCCCGGGCCGAGCCGGGGACGCCGAGCGCGGACTGGACGGTCGGCGGCATGAGGGGCGCGGTCCATGACCGGAGCCAGAGCGTCTCGACGCGGAGGGTGGCGCGCATGATGCGCTCGCCGCCGCGGGTGTAGACATAGCCCTGACGCATGTCGGCGCCGAGATTGTCAACGGAGGTCAGGTCCAGATCCAGGACCGTCATCAGGTTCGTCTCGGAGATGGCGTTCACCAGCTCGAAGAGGCGAGAGGCGTCGATGAGGACGACGACGGTCGCGTAGCGGATGTCGTAGAGCGAGTTGGGCGCCGCGGGGGCGGCGATGCGTCCGGTGAGGGTCGCGCCGAAGTCGCGGGGCGCCTCGGCGGTGGGGTCGGACGAGCCCTGCTCGCTGGCGGCGCGGTTGTAGGCGATGGGGTCCACATCGAGACTCTCGATGCGCTTCACCACGCCGGTCAGGGCGGAGAAGCCCTCGTTCGCGAGGGCCAGGGCCTCGATCAGGTCTTCGTAGACCCAGTACTGCCACTGCCACTCCCAGGCGTGCTCGATCGTGGGCGGCACGGACTCGGTCCACGGCGACACGCCCTGGAAGATCGAGGTGTCGGCGTAGAAGCGGATGCTGGCGGCGCGGCTCAGGTAGATCTGCATGCGCTCTTCGGAGAGGCGCTCGCGGATCTCCTGGATGTCCTGGGGGCTCAGAGACGCCTCGGTGCGGCCGCCGCGCCGGGTCTCCTCCTCGCGGAGGCGGACATCGTCGAGCTTACGGAGGACGCTGTCGTTGTCGGGGGCCGTGCCGGCGTTGACGGAGCGGAGCAGCGGCTCGTACGCCGCGTTGCGATCGCGCGCCATCTTGTAGAGCTTCTCAGGCGCCGAGATCGGATCGCCGGGGTCGGGCAGAAGGTCGGGGACGATCTGCGTCTTGCCTTCCTGGTTGAACTCCGTGACGACGCGCGCGACATCGGCGACCTGCGCGGCGCTGCGCTGCAGCAGCTCCTTCATGCGTTCGTTGGTCGCGGCGTTGGGCGGCATGGAGGCGGCGAAGCGCTGGCCGCCGGGGGTCAGCGGCTCCATGGCGTATTCAACCTTGACGCGGGCGATCTCGGAGAGCTGCTTGCCGACCTCCTGCTCCACCGCCTTGGTCGTCTTGTTCGACATGGAGAGGCCGACGACGAACATCGCCGGCAGCGCGACGATCGCGATCACCATGCTGATGACGATGACCAGGTTCTTCTTCACCAGTCCGAGGACTTTCTTCATGGATCAGCCCTCCTTCCCTTCGGCGGAGGCCTGCGGCTTGGGCTCCGGGATCGTTTGTCCGGGCGGCAGAACCTCGATCTTCCAGTTGATCTGATAGCGGTAGACCCGCGCGGTCGGCGGGAAGGTCGTGGCGGCGACGGGCAGCGGCGCCATCTCCTCGAGGCCCGTGCCCAGCGTGGCCGCCGAGGTCGGGGCGCCGCCGGGGGTCGGCGCGGGGGCGGCGCTCGGCGCGCTGGGCGCGGCGCCGGCCGGCGCAGTGGGCTCGGACGCGACGGTCCGGGAGATCGTCTGCGGGTCCGGCGGGACGAGGCGGTAGCCCTTGCCGGGGCGCGCCTTGTTGTCGGTCAGCCACTTCACCAGCGTCGAGTTGACGAAGCCGGGATTGGCGTTGGAGGTCTCGACGACGATCGACATGTCGATCGTGGCGCGGGCGCCGCCGGAGGAGGACGGCTCCTCGGCCATGGCGCCGCCGCGGCCTCGACCGCGCGACGAGCCGCTGTCGGCGGCGGGCGCGGCGCCGAACGATGGGTTCATCTGGACGGACTTGACCTCGAAGAGGCGCCACGACTCCGGCGACTCGGACGGCACGCCGCCCCGTGCGAACTCCGGCTGGGGGTTCGCGGAGGCGAGCATCTCGCCGACATCGGCCATGACCTCGGCGACCAGGCCTCGCTCTTCGAGCAGACGGTTGATGTTCGCCACGGCGAAGCCGACCTTGACGCTGCGGGAGATCTCCTCCCACTCGCGCTTGAGCTTGTCGCCCTCGCCGGCGACGGCCTTGACCAGCGGGCCGGCCTGCGCCTGGGGCTGGGTGATGGCCTGCTTGTCGAGCATGGGGCGCACGAACGCGGCGGCGCCGGCGATGATCGACAGGCCCGCGGCGGCCGCGAACCAGGGGGTCTTGCGCTTCCACATGGCCTCGCGCACGACGCTGACGGGGATCAGGTTGGCGTCGATGGGGGTCAGCCCCAGGCCCTGCAGGGCGCAGCCGTAGGCGGTGGCCAGGCGGATGGCGCTGGACTGGAACTCGGCGCTGGCGGCGCCCTCGACATTGATGCGGGAGAACTGCTCGAGGCGGACGACATCGATCTGCAGGCGCTGGCTGATGAACTTGCGCAGGCCGGGCAGCTCCCAGGTGGAGCCGATGCCGACGAGGCGCTCGAGCTTGGCCTCGGGGTGGAGCTGCTGGTAGTACTGCAGCGAGCGCTGGATGTCCTGGGCGAGGTCCTCGAAGACCCCCTTCATGGCCTGGAACATGTGGCGCTTGTGCTGGCTCTGCTCGATCTCGCGCTTGAGCTTCTCCGCACGCGGGTAGTTGAGCTTGAACGCCGAGCCGATGGCCTCGGTGAAGTTGTGCCCGCCGATGGGGAAGGTGCGGATCCACACGCGCCCGGCGTCGGCGACGAGCAGGTCGGTCGAGACCGTGCCGATGTCCACGATGATGGTGCCGGGCGTCTTCTCGGTGAAGGCCAGGTCGTAGGCCAGGGCGTTGTAGACCGCGACCGGGCTGATGGTGACGATGTCGGGCTCGAGGCCCGTCTCGGCCAGGAGGGCCAGACGCTCCATGACCTTCTCGCGGGTGATCGCGAAGATGCCGACCTCGACATCCGGAGAGTCGGGGCTGGTGAAGGTCTGATAATCCCATTCCACTTCCTCAATAGGGAAGGGAATCTGCTGCACGGCCTCGAACTTCACGATGTCCGGGACCTTCTTGGGCTCGACCGGCGGCAGCTTGGCGAAGCGGGCGAAGGCCATATGCCCGGGCACGGAGACCGCGACCGAAGCGCCGGAGACATCCTTCTGACTCAGGAAAGTGCCCAGGGCCACGCGGATGGCGTCGGCCTGGTCCAGGTCCGGCGTCGAGAGGGGCTTCTTGTGCGGGACAATGAAGAAGTCGGTCACGCGGGCGCCGGCGCCGTCGCGTTCGAGCTTGATGCCCTTGATGGCCCCCGATCCGATCTCGATACCCCAGCAAACATTCGATGAAGGCATGCGTTGCTCTCTTCACCCTTATCCAGGGGGGTGGTGTACGGCCCGTCCCGGCCAAAGCGGGGCGCGGCGGGCGCAGATCCAGACAGAATCCTTCCGGGGACCGACCTATACGCCCGGTGAGCGGGAACGGTTCTCCGGGGCGGGCCTGCGCGTCCCCGCCTGCCAGGTCCGACGCCGGGGGTTCGCCGCCGGTTCAAGCGTCATTCGACCAGCGGATCCGCGCCCCGTCAACCGAGCACATCGGCGTCGCGTTTGAAGGCAGGGGAGGTACACTTGTTCTCCCGCCGCTCGCGCCGCGAGCCACCAGAGAGCTATCGACCCCCCCCGCAGAGCATCCGTCGTCATGGAATCCACCCCCCCGTCCGCTTCGACCGACGCGCACGCGTCCCACTCCGCACCCTCGAAAACCGGCGCCCCGCTGAGCGCCGATCTGGAGCGGGAAATCGCCGACGCCATGGCCGACATGGCCGCCGCGATGGACGACGGCCCCAAGCGCGCCCCGGCGCGGGCCGGCGCCGCCCCGGGCGCCGGCAAACCGGGCATCCGCGGGCCGCGCGTGATCCAGAGCGGGCGTGAGCATCGCAAGGGCAAGGTGGTCTCGGTCGGCCCGTCGGACATCTTCATCGAGTTCGGCCCGAAGGAGCTGGGCGTGGCCTCGCGCGTCAACTGGCCGGAGGACAAGCTGCCGGCGGTCAACGACGAGATCGAGGTCGTCATCGACCGGTTCGAGGCGGACGAGTCGCTGTTCATCTGCTCCGCGCCCGGCACGGTGCAGAAGGCCGACTGGGAGATGCTGACGCCCGGCCAGGTGGTCGAGGCGCGCGTCACCGGCGTGAACAAGGGCGGGCTGGAGCTGGAAGTCGCGAACCATCGCGCCTTCATGCCCGCCTCGCAGGTGGACATCCACCACATCGCGGATCTGTCCGTCTATGTCGGGCAGAAGATGGCCTGCGAGGTGCAGCGGATCGACCGCACCGGGCGTGGGAACATCGTGCTGTCCCGGCGGAACATCGTCGAGCAGCAGCGGGCCGAGTCGGCCGCGAAGATGAAGGACTCGCTCAAGGAGGGCGACACCTGCGAGGGCGTCGTCCGGAAGCTGATGCCCTTCGGCGCCTTCGTGGACCTGGGCGGCGTGGACGGGCTGCTGCACATCTCCGACATGTCCTACGAGCGGGTGAACCGGCCCGAGGATGTGGTGAAGGAGGGACAGAAGCTCACCGTCAAGATCCTGAAGATCAACTGGGACGAGAAGCGGTTGTCGCTGGGTCTCAAGCAGATCGAGGGCGACCCCTTCGAGAAGGCCGCGGGCGCGATCTCCCCCGGCGCCGAGGTCTCCGGCAAGGTGACCAAGCTGATGGAGTTCGGCGCGTTCGTCGAGGTTGCGCCCGGCGTGGAGGGCCTCATCCACATCTCCGAGCTGGACTGGAAGCGTGTGAACAAGGTCTCGGATGTCCTGCGGCCGGACCAGGTCATCAAGGTCAAGGTCCTCGAGGTCGATCCCGGCAAGCGGCGCGTGAGCCTCTCGCTCAAGCAGACCACCGAGCCGCCGGCCGGCCCCGCGGGCCGCCCGGGGCGCGGCGAGAGCCGGTCCATCGACGACATCAAGAAGCAGACCCCCGAGTTCCGGCGCCTGCGCGAGAAGTTCATGCAGCAGCAGAAGGCCAAGGGCCCGCTCAAGGGCGGCTTCTAAGCGCGGACAATCTCCCGAACGCTCCTTGCCCCCGCACCGTGCGCCCGGTCATACTGCGCCCATGCTCGCGAGCATCGGAGAGAGAGCCCGACCGATCGCCGCGGCGTGCCTGACGAGCGCGGCGGCGGCCGGTCCGACGCCCATCCCGTTCACGAACCTGGCGCTCTACAACGGCGCCGACGGCGCCCGCTCGATCGCGGTCGTGGACATCGACGGCGACGGCGACCTGGACATCTTCGTCGCGTCCGCCAATGACAACCGCGTGGCGTGGCTCGAGAACGACGGCCTGTCGCCGCCGACCTTCACGCACCGGCTCATCACCGGGAGCGCCACCGGCGCGCAGCAGGTGATCGCGGTGGATCTCAACGGCGACGGTCGGCTCGACGCGGTGAGCGCGGCGTTCGGCGCCGACCGGGTGTCGTGGCACCAGAACAACGCGGGCGCGGCCGACCAGCCCCCCACCTTCACGCCGCGCACGATCACGAGCAACGCCGTCGGCGCGCAGGGCGTGGCGGCGGCGGACCTCAACGGCGACGGCTTGCTCGATGTGGCCGCGGCGTCGTTCAGCGACAACAAGGTCGCCTGGCACCAGCAGGTCCCCGTGCCGGGCGAGCCGCCGATGTGGACCTCGCGCACGATCAGCACCGGTGTGAGCGGCGCGAGCGCGATCGTCGCGGCGGACATCGACCTGGACGGCGATGTGGACCTGCTCGCCGCGGCGTACACCACGAACCGCGTCGTGTGGCTCGAGAACACGCCGGGCGCCGCCGGGGCGCCGCCGGTGTGGATCGAACGCACGATCACCAGCGGCGCGACGGGCGTCATCGGCCTGCACGCGGCGGACCTGGACGGCGACGGCGACACCGACCTGGTCGCGGCGTGCTTCGGCGACAACACCGTGCGCCTCTACGAGAACCTGATCGCCGGACCGGGCATGGGGCCGCCGACCTTCGCCGCCCAGACCATCGACAGCGCGGCGAACGGGCCCGTGGGCGTGTCCAGCTACGACCTGGACGCCGACGGCGACCTCGACATCCTTTCGACCTCGCTCTTCGGCAACGCCGTGGCCTGGCACGAGCGGACGCCGGGCGCCCTGCCGCAGGACCCGCCGGCGTTCATCAAGCACATCGTGGCGACGCAGCAGGGCTCGCCACGGGCGGTGGTCGGCGCCGACCTGGACGCCGACGGCGACCGCGACCTGGTCTCGTGCTCGCAGAACAACGACCGCGTGACGCTGCACGACAACGCGCTGCCCCGGGTGTTCAACCTGAACTCCGGCGCGGGCTTTCAGACCGTGACGGAGGCGCTCGCCGCGGCGGCGAACAACGATGTGATCTCCGTCGAGCGCCCGGGCTGGATGGCGCGGGAGCGTTCGATCGACTTCGCCGGGCGGCGCGCACGGGTGCAGACGATGGAGCCGTTCGTGCAGAGCGCGGGCGCTTCGTGCGCGCTGGCGGATCGGGCGACACTGGCTTCAGCCCCCGGGACCGCGATGACACTGCGCGGACAGACGGGCGCGGGCGCGCTGCAGCGCGTGACGCTGGAGGCGGCGGAGGTGACGCTCGAGAGCGGCGGGATGTTCACGGCCGGGCCGGGAGCTTTCGTCGAGATCGACAGCGCGGCGGCGCTGCGGATCGCCGGGGACATGGTCGTCGCGGGCTCGCTGCTGAGCCCGATGGGCGTGGAGATCGAGGCGGGCGGGACGCTGGACCTGGCCGGCTTCGCGAGCGGGCCGTTCGAGATCGGCGGCGAACTGACCGTGGAGCGCGACAGCGCGCTGCTGGGGGGAGCGAGTGTGGGTGAGACGGGCGCGATCCGCGTGACGGGCGCGGCGCTGACGATCGAGGGGGCGCTGGCGCTCGAGGGCGAGCTGGCGCTGTCGGCGGACCCAAGCGAATCGGAGCGCGCGCTCGACGGGCTGACGGTCCAGGGCAATCTGACCGCGGGGACCGGCGCAACGCTGCGCATCGGCGCCGGCGCCACGCTGGAGGCGCCCGCGAACCTCGACCTGGCGATCGACGACCCAGCGCGATTCGAGGTTCTCCTCGGCGCGATCCGCATCGTCGGCTCGGGGGCGCGCACCTTCGAGGTCATGAGCGCGAACACGGGGGCCGATGCCTCCGGGCTGGATCCGTCGCTGCCCGGGCGGTTCCCGATCGGCTCGCTGGTCATCGAGGCCGGCGCGACGCTGGACCTGGCGGACGCCCACGACAACGACGGCGACGGCCAGGGCGTGGCCGAGGCGCTGTACATCGCCGGCGAGCTGCGCATCGAGGCGGGCGGGAGCCTGAATGTCGGCGCCCATCGCGTCTTCTACGGCGAGCTGACCAACCTGGGGACCATCGATCACCCGAACAATCTCAACGCGATCGGCAGCTGCCCGGGCGACATCACGGGGGACCTGTTCGTCGGGTTCGCCGACCTGAATGTGATCGTCAGCCACTTCAACGAGCAGGGGCCGCCGGGGACTCTGGTGGGCGACATCGACGGGGACGGGCTCGTCGGCTTCTCCGACCTCAATGTCGTCGTCAGCGCGTTCAACACCGATTGCTAAGGCGCCGGACGATCAGATGGAGGAGGCAAGCTCCGCGACCAGGCGCACGCCGAAGCCGCTGGGCATGCCCTTGGTGAGCGGGCCCTTGCCGGACTCGTCCACATGCATGCCTGCGATGTCGAGGTGGCACCAGGGGGTCTTGTCGTCCACGAAGTAGGAGAGGAACGCCGCGCCCTGGATCGGGTGCGCCTTGCGCTCGGGGCTGGAGTTGATGATGTCCGCGCACTGGCTCTTCATCATGTCGCGGTACTCCTGGTGCATCGGCAGACGCCAGACGCGTTCGCCGGTGATCGCGGAGGCCTCCTCCACGCGGGCCCGCAGCGCCGCGTCCTCGCAGAACATGCCGGCGAAGGTGGAGCCCAGCGCCACGATCACGCCGCCGGTGAGGGTCGCCATGTCGACGATCGCCAGCGGGTTCTCCTTGTCCTTGGCCCAGCACAGGGCGTCGGCGAGGACCAGGCGGCCCTCCGCGTCGGTGTTGGTGACCTCCACCGTCACGCCGTTGCGGAAGGTGATGATGTCGTCGGGGCGGTAGGCGTTGTCGGAGACGGAGTTCTCGGCGACGGCCAGCAGCGCGACCACGCGCCGCTTGGGCTTGACGACGGTGGCGATGGCGTGCATCGCGCCCATGACGGCGCAGCCGCCGTCCTTGTCGCCCTTCATGCCGCGCATGCCGTTGTTCACCTTCAGCGACAGGCCGCCGGTGTCGTAGGTCATGGTCTTGCCGATGAGCACCAGCGGCTGGTCCTTGGCGCGGGCGCCGGCCTTGGGCTTGTACTCCATGCGGATCAGGCAGGGCTTGTTGATCGACGCCTGGCCGACCTCGATCAGGCCGGTCATCTTCTC
>CALKYH010000168.1 GCA_938003595.1 uncultured bacterium | reverse complement strand
CGCCCAGCGTCACCAGCGCGCCCGAGCCGCGGAACACGCCGCCCTTGGGCGCGATCGCCGCCGAGGTGAAGCCCATCTTGCGGAGCGCCTCGCGGTCCTTGGCGCCCAGCCCGGCGCCCGCCAGCGGCGAGCGCTGCGGGATCACGCGGTCGTTCCAGTGCGCGCCCGGCGCCTTGGCGTCCGGCGCCGGCGCATCCACCTCGACATGCGCGTCGATCAGACCGGGGTAGATCATCAGGCCCGTGTAGTCCCAGACCCGCGCCCCGTCCGGCGCCTTGCCGCCCGAGGACACCGACACGATCACGCCGTCGCGGATGACGATCGTGGCGTTCTCGATGGTCTCGCCCGGTCGGGTCGTCACCGTCGCGCCCGTCAGGGCGTGCCAGCGCGGATCGACAGGCCGCGGCCCGTTCGGGGGGGCCGGTTGGGCCGACGCGCCGCCGATGACGGCGGCGAGGGTCAGCGATGTGGAAAGCGCGGCGAAGGCGAAGGACCGCCCACCGGCACGACGCAGGATGCTCGGCATAGAGGGCTTTATACCGGCTTCACAATCATCGGTGGCGATCAGGCCGCGGCGATTGTGCCGGCTCGCCCGGGGTCAGTCCCCGCTGCCCAGAACGATGTCGTCGAAGGCATCCACCTCGTTGTTGCGAGGGTCGCCGGCCGAGCCGGAGTCGGCCCGGGGGGCGTAGTCCACGACCCGCCCGATCGCCGAGGTATCGCCGGCGGTCTCGCTGCCGGGGTCCTGCTTGCTGGCGAAGTAGATCTGGTCGGGGCCGGCGGACATCACGACGACCTTGCCACGGGCGCGGAGGGGGATGGTCCGGTTCTGATTCTGGGGGTCGGGCCCGGGGTAGGCCGGGCTGCCGAGGATGCCCTCGAGAGAGGCGGCCAGGTCCTCATCGGTCTGGCTGGCCCGAAGGATGCCCAGCGCATTCTGGGCGATGCCTCGCTGACCAAGCCGGTCCGCCGCGAGGTAGCCGGCGTTCGAGCCCCAGTAGAACCGGGCTCGCTCGTTCAGGGGGATCGGGTCGGTGTCCCCGGCGTATTTCAGTCCGAAGCGGGAGGTCGGCGGCACGGCTGTCGCGTCCGGAGTCCAGATAAGCAGCGGCTGGCCGAAGAAGTCGACGATGTCGACCATGTCCGTGCCGTCCTCATCCTCCGGGTCGCTGTGGGCCTGGCCGCTGATGGCGATCAGCACATCGTCCTTGAGGGTCAGGTACCCGCCCCCGGCGCGCCCGGTGCCGACCAGGGCGTTGTCCACGCGCACCTCGGCGCCGCTGCTGGAATCAGGCCCGACATCGACGAAGGTGTTCTGATCGGGGTCGGGGTTGTTGGCGCCGCTGGCCGTCACGATGCCGCCCGCGAGGTCGAGCAGCGCATTCTCGGAGTTCGTGAAGCCGACCATGTCGGCGTTGTTCTCGCCGCCCATCAGGGCCTGCGGGAAGTAGCCCGGCGCCCGGCGCTGGTCGGTGATGAACGAGCTGGAGGCCGTGACCACATCGTTGGCCAGGGCGGTCGAGGCGGTCTTGCGCGCGGCGTCGCGAACAGCGCCGAGCGTGGGGACCAGGATGCCGATCACCAGCGCGATGATGCCGATCACCACCATCAGCTCGATGAGCGTGAAAGCGGTCCGAACGGCCGAAGGGTGGGGGTGGCGGTGGCCCCGGGTCATACGCGTCTCCTGCATGGTCGGTCTCTGTTTGGAGGGCGAGCGATCAGCGGCGCTCTTCCCGCCAGGGAACGATTCGGGCCTGATCCCCCCGCGGTTCCCTTCTTCGGGGAACGGGGGACGGGCGGTTCCGGGTCATCGCAAGTGTATCGGGCCCCTCCCCCGCCCGTCGGGGCGCAAGGAAAACGCCGCCGGAAGGCCGGCGGCGTCGTGGGATGCGGCTTGATGGCGCTCAGCCGAGGCCGGGGTCAGCAGGCCTGGTTGTAGTTGGAGAGCACCAGGTTCAGGTCGCCGAAGTCGACGATGCCGTCTTCGTTCAGGTCGCCGATGAGCGACGGACCGACCTGGTTGAACTGGAAGAGCACGATGTTCAGGTCGGAGAAGTCCACGACATTGTCGCCGTTCGCGTCGCCGGGGCAGCCGACGCCGACGAAGTTCATCTCCAGGCGATAGAGCTGAATGTCGCTGGTGGACGAAGTCGTGAAGACCCGCAGGTAGTAGGTCCCGCCCGTCTCAAACACGAAGTCCTCGATGGACTCCGTCTGTCCAGCCGCGGCCGAGTCCGCCGTCGCCAGGACGGTCGTGCCGTTGGTGTCGCGCAGCTCGAAGTCCAGGTTATGCACGGTCAGCGAGTTGATCGGCGTCCCGGTCGGGCAGCCGCCGCCCTGAGGGGCGTTGTTGTAGGTGAAGCCGACGGGCATGACGCGGATATCCAGCGTGCCCGCGGTCGGCAGGAGGAACTTCACGAAGTCCGTGTCGGACGGGAAGAAGTTGCCGACGCCGTTGTCGATCGAGCGGTCAGTGACGACGAGCGACGCGCCGACCTGGCCGACGTTCGTCGCCTGCGCGACCGTCTCGTTCGGCTCGAAGTTGTCGCCGTAGATCCGCTGCATGCCGCGGATGTCGTCGTGCTGGGGGCCGTCGAAGTTGGTGTTCGCGGCCGGCTCCATGAGCTTGGTGCTGTTCTGCGGGCAGGAATGGGCCAGGCCCATGCCGTGGCCGTTCTCGTGGGCGACGACATTCCGGAAGAACCGGAAGTTGTTGCCGGAGGAGCCGAAGTTGTCCGCGGAGTCGACGACCATGTCGCCGTTGGTCGGGAAGAAGTTGAACGCCAGCGTGCCGCCCGGGCCGTCGATGTTGATCGACACGATGCGGATGTCGCCGCGGTTCGCGCCGCCCGAGGAGCCCCAGGACGCGTTGTCGTCGTTGACCAGCGTGTAGCTGACCGCCGCGAGGGCCTGCCAGCGATTGAACATCTGGCGCACCTTGTCCTGGCCCTCGGCGACGCTGCCGAACCAGGTGACGAAGCGCGAGTTCAGCACATTCTGCGTCGTGGAGCCGCCGCCGATGCCGCCGAGCGTGTCGGACGGGAAGGAATAGGTGCGCGCGGTCGGCGTGCCGACGGCGTTCGCGCCGCTGTTCCAGGAGGCGTCCGCGAAGTACCGCTCGTTGGGGTCGTAGCCGGACTCGGTCAGAATCCAGTTGTAGACCTCCTGCATGTACACCTCGTC
>CALKYH010000167.1 GCA_938003595.1 uncultured bacterium | reverse complement strand
TCTGCGTCGGGCCGACGCCGAACCAGACGCCGCTGGCGTCGTCGGTGCGGGTGATCTGGCCGGTGGGCGCGACCGAGACGCCGTTGGTGATGAGGTAGGCGAAGTGCAGGACGGACTCGCCGGGCATCACACCGCCGAGGTCGACGGTGTAGCCCGTGGGCGTGCCGTGGTTGGAGAAGAGGAACTGGCCGAGGTTGTTCGCGTCGGTCGAGGCGGCCTGGGTGATGACGCCGTCGTTCTCGTAGCCGAGGAAGTACAGCGAGCCCTTGGCGCCGGCCGACTGCGAGACGAACTCGACCGAGACCGTGCCCTTGTAGGGCATGACGACGGGGCCGCCGATGGCGAAGGCGCCGAGCGCGCTGGACGCCGCGCCGAGCGCGCCGGCCGAAGCGACGATGGTGGCGAGGGTGTTCATGGTTGCGATGACTCCGTGGGTGGGGGCGACCGAACAAAGGAGTCCCTGGCGTGCGCATGGCCCCCGCCAGGGGCGCCGAGCGGCCGCGGCCCCTGCAAGAAGGCCCGCCGTGGCGATCGACGGATGAAGGGTGCGAAACGCCTCGCGCAGGGCCAGCGCCTGGCGCGGGTCCCTCGGCGGTTATCGAGCGGGGTCGCATAAACGCGGCGGGCGCGGCCCCGCGCGGGGCCCGTGGTTCCGGTTGCGCGGGCGGCGAGCCGGCGGGATTCCGGGGCGGCCGTGATCGGACCTCCTGTTAGAGTGTGGGGCGCCGCGTGCGAGGTCCGCCGCGGGCGATTGGGTGGGCACCTCCGAGCAAGCGAGCCAACGGCGTGAGCAGAACTGCAGCATCAGCATCGGGCGGCGTGACGATCAACCGGCTTCGGGAGCTCAACGAGGAGCTGCAGCAGCAGGAGAAGCAGATCCGCCTGGGCGGGGGGCTCAAGGCGATCGAGCGCCAGCACGAGAAGGGCCGGCTCACGGCGCGCGAGCGCATCGACCGGCTGGTGGATGATCCGAAGAAGTTCTTCGAGATCGGCGCGTGGGCCGCCTGGAAGATGTACGAGGAGCACGGCGGCGCGCCCGCGGCGGGCGTGGTCACCGGGATCGGCGCCGTCGAGGGCCGGCCGAGCATGATCATCGCCAACGATGCGACGGTGAAGGCCGGCGCGTTCTTCCCGATGACCTGCAAGAAGATCATCCGCGCGCAGGTCGTCGCGCAGATGGCGCGGCTGCCGCTGATCTACCTGGTGGACTCCGCCGGCGTGTTCCTGCCCCTGCAGGAGGATGTGTTCCCGGATACGGACGATTTCGGGCGCATCTTCCGCAACAACGCGGTGCTCAGCGCCGAGGGCGTCTCGCAGATCGCGGCGATCATGGGCTTCTGCGTCGCGGGCGGCGCCTACCTGCCGGTGCTGTGCGACACGCTGCTCATGACCGAGGGCAGCGGGCTGTACCTGGCGGGCCCGGCGCTGGTGAAGGCGGCGATCGGCCAGAGCGTGACCGACGAGGACCTGGGCGGCGCGCTCATGCACGCCAGCGTCTCGGGGACGGTGGACTTCCGCGAGAAGACCGATGAGGACGCGATCACGCGGATCCGCTCCCTCATGGCGAAGAACCGGGCCGTCGCGCCGGCGGCCGGCGCTCCGGAAGGCGCCAAGCCCGAGCGCGACCCGGAGGATGTGTTCTCGATCTTCACGGACAAGCTGGGCGGGCAGTACGACATCGTCGAGATCCTGCGCTGCATCGTGGACGCGGGGTCGATGGACGAGTACCGCGCGGAGTACGGCGGGACGGTGGTGTGCGCCTACGCGCGGATCGGCGGGCGGGCGTGCGGGATCGTGGCGAACCAGAAGAAGGCGATCAAGCCCGCCGAGGGCGGCATCCAGATCGGCGGGGTGATCTACCACGACTCGGCGGACAAGGCGGCGCGGTTCATCATGGACTGCAACCAGAAGAAGCTGCCCATCGTCTTCGTGCACGACACCACGGGCTTCATGGTGGGCAAGGAGAGCGAGCAGCACGGCATCATCCGCGCCGGGGCCAAGATGGTGAACGCCATGGCCAACTGCGTGGTGCCGAAGATCGCGCTCATCATCGGCGGGTCCTACGGCGCCGGGAACTACGCCATGTGCGGGCGGGCGTTCGACCCCTTCCTGACGCTGGCCTGGCCGGGGAGCAAGTGCTCGGTCATGGGCGCGGCCCAGGCGACCGGGGTGCTGGCGATGATCGAGCAGAAGAGCCGCGAGCGCAAGGGCGAGGAGATCGACGAGGCGACGCGCCAGCAGATCCTCAAGGCGGTGCACGATTCGTACACCGAGCAGCAGGACATCCGGCACGGCGCCGCGCGGGGGTGGATCGACCGCATCATCCAGCCCCAGCACACCCGCGCCGAGCTGACGCGGGCGCTGGAGGCGACGGACGGGTGGGACTGGAGCAGGCCGTTCAAGACGGGCGTGCTGCAGACCTGATCCGCCCCCGGCTGGCTCACTTCCCCCCCACCACCTCCGCCAGCCGCACCATCGCCGCCTCGATGCGCTTGAGGTCGCGCCGCGTCGAGGTGTGCAGCATGTCCATCCACGCCCAGATCTTCAGGGCGGTGACGGCCATCATGCAGAACAGAAACCCCGTCGCCCAGGCGATCTGCTGCTGCGCGGCCGCGGCGTCGAAGAAGCGGACGGCGCAGTAGACGGCCACGGCGAACCAGATGAAGCTCATCGTCCAGGTGACGGCGGTCAGCCATCGGCGCCGGCCGCTGAAGCTCGCGGAGACCATGGCGATCACGGACTCATCGGCGTCGTCGGCGAGCGCGTCGTTGAGCAGGGCGTCGAGAATCTTCTTCGCTTCCTTGTCGTCGGTCATGACTCGATCCTTTCGGGCAGCGCGGCGCGGAGGCGCTCGCGGGCGTGGTGCAATCGGGATTTCACGGTGCCGAGGGGGATGTCCAGCGCCGCGGCGATCTCGCCCAGGCCCAGCCCCTCGGCGTAGTGCAGGGCGACGACGACGGCGTGGTCGTGGCTGAGGTTGTCGAGCGCGGTTCGCACGGCGAGGGCGCTCTCGGGGGTTGATTCGTCGGGCGGCGCCGCGAGCTGCGCGGCGCGGGCGTGCAGCCCGGGCCAGGCGCGCCGGCG
>CALKYH010000166.1 GCA_938003595.1 uncultured bacterium | reverse complement strand
GCCGGGGAAGTGTCCGAGAACAGCCAGGTGACGGTGGATGTCAGGGGCAGGTCCTTCGTCTTCGAGGTCTCGGGTCCCGAACAGGGGCCGGAAGGCGAAAAATAAGCTGCCATCCGTTCCGGCATGGGGTACGCTACGACTGCGTCGGTCCCGATTCAGGAGGGAAGGCGGCGAGGGCGGCCCCGACGCGGCCGCAGGGCAGGCCGGGGCGGCCTGATCGCCGATCTCTCAGAGAGCGTTTATGCCCAGAGTTCCGGTGTTCATTTCGGGAAGCGCGGCGCTGGCGTTGGCGGCGTCCGCGTGGTCGGGTGTGCTGCCCGGGGGTGCGCCTTGGCCGCGATTCGAGGCCGACAACGGCGCGCTGGGAGCGGACGGCGTGCGCTTCGGGGACCTCAACAACGACGGCCGACCGGACCTCATCACGGCTTGGGAATTCTCAGGCCAGGTGCGGATCGCGCTGAACCCCGGCGGCTGCGCGGCGACGACCACCTGGCCGACGGGCGTGGTGGCGCTCGTGCCGCAGTGCGAGGACTCGTTCGCCGCGGACCTGGACGGCGACGGCCGGCAGGACCTGTTCACCTGCTCGGAGCAGTTGAACCGAAGCGTGTATGTGCACTGGGCGCCGGCGACGGATGCGGAGCTGCTGAACACCAACTCGTGGACCACGCAGCGGTTCCCGCAGGTTCCGCTCCGGTTCTGGATGTACGCGGCGGCGGCGCAGATCGACGGCGAGCACGGCCCCGATGTCTTCATTTCGTCCAAGAGCGACTCGGCGCAGGGCCTGGTGGAGATCGCGTACCTGCAGGCGCCGGCAAACGCCCGCCAACTGTCGCAGTGGACCTTCCATGTCATCGGGCTCGCCGGCTGGGCGACGGCGCTGATTGCGCACGACATGGATGGCGACGGCGATGTCGACCTGGTGGTCTTTGATCGGCAGGGGCCCGAGCGCGGCGTGCGCTGGCTGGAGCACCCGGGCGTGGACCAGTTGGCGCTGGATCTGCCCTGGATGTCGCACCGGGTCTCGTCGCTGATGCCGGCGACGATCGGCTCGATGGGCGACATCGACGGCGACGGACTGCTGGACATCGTGTCGCCGTTCCGACCAGACGGACTGTGGTGGTTCGAGCGCCTGGACAACAGCGGGCTGAAGTGGGAGGCGCACCAGGTCAATATCCCGACCAATGTGGGCATCCCCAAGGGCGCATCGGCGGGCGACATGAACCTCGACGGTCAGGTGGACATCGTCGTGTCGTTCGCGGAGGCCTCGGACGGCGCGCGGGGCGTCGCGCTGCTCCAGAACCCCGGCAACCCCATCAGCTCTCTGTGGCCGCCGTACGACATCAGCGGCCCGGACGGCGAGAAGTTCGACGCGGTGCCGCTGCTGGATGTGGATGGCGACGGCGATCTGGATGTGGTCGCGACGGACGAGCACGACAACACGGGCGGCGACGCGCTGGGGTTGGTGTGGTATCAGAACCGGGCGATCCAGCTGACGCTGGACCTGGACGACGACGGGTTCGTCGGCTTCGGCGATCTGATCCTGGTGCTGGATGAGTTCGGCCAGAGCGGGCACGGCCTGAGCGCGGATGTCACCGGCGACGGCTTCGTGGACTTCAACGACCTCAACCTGATCCTGGGGTACTACGGGCAGAGCGCGAGCACGATCGGCTGCAGCGGCTGATCGCCGGCCTCAGGCCGACACGCCGCGGGTCGCGAGCGTGGGCGGCGCGGGGCGCGCCTTCTTCGCGTTGTCCTGTCCCGGGTAGGCGATGCGCGCGTGGTAGATGCTGTTGAGGCTCTTGACGATCGACTTCTCGATCTCGTGAAGCTCGCGGAGGGTCATGTCGCAGTCGTCGAACTGGCCGTCCACAAGGCGCTTGGTGGCGATCGAATGCACGAGCGACTCGATGCGCGCGGGCGTGGGCTCGGCCAGAGTCCGGGCGGCGCCCTCGACGGCGTCGGACACCATGAGGATCGCGGCCTCGCGGGTCTGGGGCTTGGGGCCGGGGTAGCGGTAGCCGAACTCGAAGGGCTCGTTCTCGTCGGCCTCGCCGGCCTGGCGCTTGGCGCGCTCGAAGAAGTACTCGACGAGCGTGGTGCCGTGGTGGGACTCGATGTAGTGCCGGATCGATCGGGGCACATTGTGCTCGCGGGCGAGCTCGAGGCCTTCCTTCACATGGCCGACGATCACCAGCAGCGACATCGCCGGGCTCAGCTTCTCGTGCGGGTTGATGCCGCCGGACTGGTTCTCGACGAAGTACTCCGGCTTGTTCATCTTCCCGATGTCGTGGTAGAGGGCGCCGGCGTAGACATGCAGGCCGTTGGCGCCGATGGCGTCGGCCGCGGCCTCGGCGATGGAGGCGACGGACATCGAGTGCGTGTACGACCCCGGGGCGCGCTGGGCCATCTCGCGCAGCAGCGGCTGCTTGGGGTCGCGCAGCTCGATGAGCCGCATGGGCGTCAGGACATCGAAGGCGCGCTCGATCAGCGGCAGCAGGCCGAGCACCATCACCACGACCGCCAGGCCGCCGATCGCCGCCTGGGCCGCGTCGTAGAAGACATCGTCCCACACGCCGGGAACGATGGGCTTGGAGATCAGGCCCGCGGCCAGGCCCGCCACGCCCATGCCCACGCCGGTCCAGAGCGCGGCCCACAGCACCACATTGCGCGAGCGGACATTGTTCAGCCACCACACGGCCGACGCCGAGCCCGTGACGGAGACCAGCACCAGCCACGGGCCCTGCTGCAGCGACACCGCGACCAGCACCGCCTGGATGCTGGCGATGGCCATGGCGACGCGTCGGTCGAAGGCGATGACCAGCGCCGAGGCGAGGAACACGGTCGGCGCCGTCGCCAGGAGCATCACATACTCGGCGTTGTAGACCGATCCGGCGCAGGCGACGGCGGTGGTCGCGACGATGAACGAGGCGATCCACACCATCCGGCGCGGGCGGTCCACGACATGCCGGCAGAAGGCGAACAGGTACGCCACCATGCCGCCGGCGAGGATCATGACCGACATCGCCAGACCCGCGCGCCGGCCGAAGACGGAGTCCAGGTCCTCGGCCTTGGCCGCGGCGGCGCGCTCGCGGATCAGCAGGGCGCGCCGGGCCTCGTCGAGCCGATCGCCGCGACGGATCAGGACATCGCCCCAGTGGTAGACCACGGTGCGCGGGCTGACGGCGGCGGCGGCGGCCTCGCGGAGTTCGTTGGAGGCGGCCTCGTTGAAGGTGAAGGTGGGGCGGAGGGTCGGGCGCGTGACCACGCTGACGGCGATCTGCCCCAGGCCGGGCGGGAAGCCCGACAGGCGGGCGAGGCGGACGATTTCCTCGACGGCGCGATCGCCGCCGGCGTTGATCGCCCGCTCCTGGTGCTGACGGGCCTTGGCGCCGTCCGTGGTGCGCAGCTCCATGTTCTCGCTGGCGCTGAGGCGCTGATTCTGGATGTCCTCCGGGGTGAGGACGGGGTTTCGCCGGAGCAGGTCGAGAAACTCGCGCGAGCTGGCGAGCCAGGCGCGCTGGGCGTCGGGGTTCGCCGCGATCGCGCGCAGGGCGTCGAGCGCGGTCTGCGTGAGGCCGAAGCGCTCGCGGATCTCGGGGGCGACGGCGTCGAGGGTCGCGGCGTCGGCGACGGTGGCGGGGAGATTGGCGAGGCTGGCCTCGATCTCGGCGAAGACGGGCTGGTTGGCGACATACACGCGGGGCTGGCCCTGGCGGGCGACCTCGCGGTCCTTCTCGGTGGCGACCTCGTCGATGCGCGAGAAGTCCTCGCGGACGAGCGCCGTGTCGGTCATGATGCGCCCGGCGGCGGGGATATAGCGCTCCTGCGCCCAGACGGCGATGGCGACCAGGCAGAGGACGAAGGCGATCGCGGTGAGCAGCGCCGGGGGCGCGGCGGGCTCGAGCAGGAACTTCTTCCACATCCCCTGGGCGAAGATCGGCAGCCTGCGCGAGGCCTCGCGCCGGCGCGCGGGGCCGGTGCGCCCGGGGCCGCGCGGGCCGCTGTCGGTTCGTGTTCGTGGGGTGGAGGAGTCGGCCATGGGTGGCGCCGTGGGGTCGAACGATCAGGCCTGGCGCGGCGAGGCGTCGTCGTCGCCGTAGGCCTCGACGATCCGCTGCACGAGCTGATGACGAACGATATCGACCTTCTCGAGGGAGACGAAGCCGATGCCGGGCGTGCGCTTCAGGCGTCGGACCGCGTCGATGAGGCCGCTGTCGCGCGGGTCGGGCAGGTCGGTCTGGGTGGGGTCGCCGACGACGATGGCGCGGGAGCGCTCGCCGATGCGGGTCAGGAACATCTTCATCTGCACGCGCGAGGTGTTCTGGGCCTCGTCGAGGATGATCACGGCGTTGTTGAGCGTGCGCCCGCGCATGTAGGCGAGCGGCGCGACTTCGACGACATCGTTGAGGATGAATCGCTTGAGCGTGCCGTAGTCCATCATGTCGGACAGGGCGTCGAACAGCGGGCGGAGGTAGGGGTTCACCTTGGCCTGCAGGTCGCCGGGGAGGAAGCCGAGCTTCTCGCCGGCCTCGACGGCCGGGCGGGTGAGCACGACCTTGCGGACGCGACCCGCGCGGAGCAGGTGCACGGCCGCGGCGACGGCGAGGTAGGTCTTGCCCGCGCCGGCGGGGCCGGTGCAGAAGACCAGGTCGTTGTCGCGGATGGCGTCGAGGTAATGCTGCTGGTTGAGCGAGCGGGCGGTCACGCCGCGTCCGGGGCTGTACACGCTGAGCCGGCCGTTCCAGTCGGAGCCGTCGGCCACGGCCAGGCCGTCGGGGTCGAAGCCATCGGCCATCTCGTCGAGGGCGGCGCCGTCGCCGGCGACATCGGCGATGACGCCCAGCACCTCGCGCCGGGAGAGGGTCTGCTGGCGCCCGGCGACATCGCCCAGACGCTCGAGCACGCGCCGGGCCGCCTGCACGGACTCCTCGTCGCCGCTGAGGTGCACGACATCGTCGCGCGCGGCGATGTTGACGCCGAGGGCTTCACGGATCATCTTCAGGTTCCGGTCCGCCGCTCCGAGCAGACTGACCCGGTCCACCCCACGGGGCACACGAATGGTGACATTCACGCGATCGATGCTCCTGAACGCTCGTCCCGCCCGACGGGGCCGGGGTCGCTCGTCCGCTGCGGGTCCTGAAACCGCCCATGCCTCGCATCGGGGAACGGCGCCGATGACTTCAAGCGATTCTACTCGGACCACCAAGGCCGGGCCGCTGGCTCGGTCGGTGTTTGTTTGCCTGGCCGTGGGCGGGGCGGGCCTGGCGGGGTGCGGCAGCGGGTCCGGCGGCCGCGCGAGCGGGGCGGGGCAGGTGGTCGCCGGGTACGCCACCGTCGACAACGCACCCTGGCGGGACTACGACGCCGCGATCAGCAGCGCGCTGATGGGCAGCGAGCTGGCTGTGGTGGAGCGCCTGATCGAGAGCCCGACGCGGCGCCGCTGGGTCCTGCTCAGCGCGCAGGACGAGCCCGCCGAATTGCTCGTCACCGTGCCGGAGCTGTGGGCCGAGCCGTGGGACTCGCGCGTGGTCTACGAGTGCAGCATCGGCCACTTCGGGGCCCCGGAGCGCGAGAAGGCGTTTGTCGACGCGGTCCGCGCGTGGCGGCCGAAGTACTCGCGCTGAGAGTTACTCGTCCGAGCCGCCCGAGCCCCCGCCGCCCTTCCATGGGCCGCGGCCGTTGCGCTGTCCCTTGCCGGTGAGCCGCGGCGGCGCCGCGAGAAGCACGACATTCTCAGGGCCGAGCGCGCTCTCGAGTCGCTCGATGACTTCCTTGCGCGGCACGACGCGCGGGCTGGAGGCGTCCAGCACGACGCGCCGGTCGCCCAGGCATACGACGATCTCCAGCGGCACGCCCTCGCCGTTGGTCGGGGTGGCGGGCCGGGAGCGCACGGCGCCCAGGACATTGCGCAGGGTCTCTTCGGCGGCGCCGTTGAGTCGGGACTCGTTGACGAAGAGCGTCAGCCGCTGGGCCAGGCGCGTGGCGCCGTCCTCGATGGGGACGACCGAGTCCACGATCATCTGCGGCTGGCCGCGAGAGTGATCGCACTGCCCGGTGAAGTAGAGAAGCGAATCGACGGCGAAGCGGTCGCCCAGGCGCCGGCGGGCGTCTTCGAAGGCGGAGGGGAACAGGACCGCCTCCATCGTGCCGACCAGGTCCTCGACGACGATGATCGCCATGCGCTCGTTCTTGCGCGTGGTGATGGAGCGGATGGACTTGATGATCCCGCCGATGGTCGCGACGGAATCGTTGGGCAGGTCCTTGAAGCGCGCCGAGTCCGTCGTGGCGAACGCGCGGATCGCGGCCCGCCAGGCCTCGAGCGGGTGGCTGGAGACATAGAAGCCCAGCGACGCCTTCTCGCGGGCGAGGGTCTCGGCCTCGTCCCAGGGCTCGACATTGGGCAGCGCCAGGACGGGCGCGGTCTCGGGGGTGTCGTCGAAGCCGAAGAGCGCGGACTGGCCGGCGGCGCGGTCGCGCGCGAGCGTCTGGCCCGCGGCGATGGCGGGCTCGACGGCGGCGGCCATGGCGGCGCGGTTCTCGCGGCCGTGGACGGAGTCGAAGGCGCCGCAGTTGATGAGCGCCTCGATCGTGGCCTTGTTCACGGCGCCGGGGGGGATGCGCTCGCAGAACTCCTGGATGCCGCGGAACGGGCCGGCCTTGTCGCGTTCGGCGACGATGGACTCGATGGCCTTGGCGCCGACGCCCTTGATGGCGCGCAGGCCGAAGCGGACATGGCCGTGCTGCGCGGTGCGGGGCTCGTCCTTCTCGAAGACGACGGAGAAGTCCGAGTCGGAGCGGTTCACATCGGGCGGGTGGACATCGACGCCGACCTTGCCGCCGGTGAAGCGCGTGTTCTTGCAGTCGTCGAGGTAGGCGATCCACTCCTCGACCTTCAGCGCGCTCGACTCATAGGTGAGGAACGCCGCCATGTACTGGTTGGGGAAGTAGGTCTTGAGGTAGGCCGTCTGGTACGCGAGGATCGCGTAGGCCGTGGAGTGGCTCTTGTTGAAGCCGTAGCCCGCGAACTTGAGGATGAGGTCGAACAGCTCGCCCGCGGCCCTGCGCTCCAGGCCCTTCTTCACGGCGCCCTCGATGAACCCCGGGCGCGCCTCGTCGATGGTCTTCTGCTTCTTCTTGCTGATCGCCTTGATGAGCGTGTAGGCCTGGCGCAGCGGCGTGTCGCCCAGCTCGTGGCAGATCTGCATGACCTGCTCCTGGTAGACCATCACGCCGTAGGTCTCGGCGGTGTGCCGGTCCACGATCTCGTGGACCTTCGGGATCTCCGCCTGGCCGTGCTTGCGCTTGCAGTAGTCGGGGATCAGGTCCATCGGGCCCGGTCGGAACAGGGCGTTCGCGGCGATGAGGTCCTCGAGGCGGTCGGGCTTCATGTCCAGCAGCAACCGGCGCATGCCGCCGGATTCAAACTGGAACACGCCCGTGGTGTCGGCGCGCCGGAAGATGTCGTAGACGCGCTGGTCGTCCATGGGGACGCGGTCCAGGTCCAGCGGGTCGCCGGCGCGATCGTCCGCCCAGCCGACGGCGCGCCGGATCTCCTGCTCGCCGAGCGTGGCGCGGATCAGCTCCTTGGCGCGCTCGACCACGCTGAGCGTGCGCAGGCCCAGGAAGTCCATCTTCAGCAGGCCGATCTTCTCGCAGGTCGGCCCGTCCCACTGGGTGACGATGTCCTCCGAGCCGGACTGCTTGTACAGCGGCACGATCTCGTGCAGCGGGCGCGTGGCGACGATGACGCCCGCCGCGTGGACCGACGCGTGGCGCGCCTGGCCCTCGAGCGTGCGCGCCGTGTCGATGATCCGCCGCGCATCGTCGTCGGCCTCGTAGAGCCGCTTGAGCTCGGGCTCCTGCTCGAGCGCGACATCCAGCGTCATCCCCAGCGCCTCGGGCACGAGCTTGGCGATCTTGTCCACATCGGCCAGCGGCACGCCCATGACGCGCCCCACGTCGCGGATCGCGGCCTTGGCCTTGAGCGTCCCGAAGGTGATGATCTGCGCCACATGCCCGTACTTCTGGCGGACATGGTTGATGACATCGCCCCGCCGGTCCTGGCAGAGGTCGATGTCGATATCGGGGTACTCGGAGCGGTCGGGGTCGGTGAAGCGCTCGAACAGCAGGCCGTAGCGCACCGGGCAGGCGTTGGACAGGCCCAGCGTGTAGCCGACCATGGTGCCGACGCCCGAGCCTCTGGCCATCGCCGGCACGCCGCGCTGCCGGCCCCAGTTCACGAAGTCCCAGACGATCAGGAAGTACGCGGAGATGTTCTTGTCCGCGAGGATGCGCAGCTCGCGGTCGAGCCGCGCGCGGATGTCGTCGAAGCGGGCGTCGTTCGTGTCGAGCGCGCCGGGGCCGTAGCGCCAGACCAGACCGGCTTCGCACAGTTCGCGCAGGGCCCGGTCGCCCTCGGCCTTGAGGTCCGCGGCGCCTTCGCCGGAGCCGTCGTCGGCGAAGGGCTCGATGCGGTAGTCGTCGCAGAACGCCTTGAACCACGCGGTCACATCGCTCGCGCCGTCGTAGGGCCGGGGCGACTCGGGGCGGACCACGCGCACCACCGGCGCATGGTTGCCGAACTGCAGGTCCACCTCGCAGCGCTCGGCGATCGCGACGGTGTTGTCCACCGCCTCGGGGATCTCGCGGAACAGCTCGCGCATCTCCTGCGGCGACTTCACATACAGGTCCGGCGGGTACTTCAGCCGGTTGGGCTCGGCCTTGGTCTTGCCCATCGAGATGCAGCAGAGCGAGTCGTGCGCGTCCCAGTCCTCCGCCCGGAGGAAGTGCGAGTCGTTGTCGCAGACCAGCGGCAGGTTCAGCTCCCGCGCCAGGCGGATCAGGTGCGGGTTGATCGCTTCCTGCTCGGGCACATGGCGCTGCAGCTCGACATAGAAGCGCGGCTCGCCGCCGGGCGAGACGCCGAAGGTCTGCGCGTGCCAGCGCGCCGCGTCCAGCGCGCGGTTCCAGTGGGCGTCGTCCCTGGTCTTCTCGAACTCCTGCAGGTGGAACGCCAGCTCGGAGCCCAGGTGCCCGCTGATGGCGATCAGGCCGTCGGCGTGGCGCTCCAGGATCTCCTTGTCCATGCGCGGCTTGTAGTAGAAGCCGGTGAGATAGGCCTCCGACGCCAGGTACAGCAGGTTCCGCCAGCCGGCCTCGTTCTCGCACAGCAGGACGAGGTGGAAGCCGCCGTCCATCACGCCGGTGTGCGTGCGGTCGCGCCGGTCGCCGGGGGCGACATAGGCCTCGCAGCCGAGGATGGGCTTCACTCCGGCGTTCTTCGCCTGCTGGTAGAAGGACATCGCCCCGAAGAGGTTGCCGTGGTCGGTGACGGCCACCGCCGTCATGCCCAGTTCCTTCACCCGGGCGATCAGCCGGTCGATGCGGTTGGCGCCGTCGAGGAGGGAGTACTCGGTGTGCAGGTGCAGGTGGACGAACTGCTGCTCGCGCGGCAGGGCGACCGGCTCCTCGGCGGCCACTACGGATCGTGCCTTGCTCGCCATATTGCCGCCTCCTTCCTCTATATAAGGTATGCCGATGCCCTCGCCTCATGGTATCTCCCCCGAAAGCCCTTCTGGGGACATCGCCAGCTCATGCACCGGCGATCCCGAGGGCCCGGGCCCGGATCCCGGGGGTCGCTGTTCGGCAACCGCTCGGGGTGTCGGCTTTAGAATCTCTCGAAGGTGTGGAAGGGGAGCCGTGACGCTGCGATCCGCCGCCGACATCCCGCGTTGCTTTGTCGCCGTGCTGGCGCTGGTGTTCGCCTGCGTGCGCCTCGCGGCGGCGCCGCTCGATCCGGTCCCGGACCGGCCGGACCTGCTCCGGCGCACGCTGCCCAACGGCCTGAGCGTCGTCGCGCTGCACAACCCCACGCCCCCCGGGCGTGTGGCGCTGCAGATGGTGGTGCACGCCGGCTCGCTGCACGAGACCGACGCCCAGCGCGGCGTCGCGCACCTGCTCGAGCACATGGCGTTCGCCGGCTCCGAGCGCTTTCCCCCGGGCGAGCTGGCGCCGTACTTCGAGTCCCTGGGCCTGACCTTCGGCCGGCACCAGTCCGGGCGGCTGTCGTTCGGCGCGTCGGAGTACTCGCTGGAGCTGCCCCGCGCCGATGACGACACGATCCGCGCCGGGCTGCGGTTCTTCGCGGATGTCGCCGGCGGGCTGCTGCTGCAGGACGAGCAGTTCGAGGACGAGAAGCGCATCGTGCTGGAGGAGTTCCGCCGCTTCAGCGGCCCGGAGCAGCGGGCCAGGGACAAGGCGCTGGCGCGGCTGGTCCCGGGCTCGATCGTCGGCCGGCGCCTGCCGATGGGCGACGAGGCCGCGCTGCTGCGCGCCGACATCGATCAGCTCCGCGCGTACTACGACGCCTGGCACCGGCCCTGGAACATCACCGTGATCGCCGTGGGCGACGCGTCGGCCGAGCATCTCGCGGCGCTGATCGCCGACGAGCTGGGCGGCCTCGAGGCGCGCGACGGCGCGCGGTCCCGCCCGAGCCTGCGGATCGCGCCCGAACTCGAAGCGCGCGCCGCGGTGGTCACCGACCCTGAACTGACGATGTGCGAGGCCCAGCTGTCGGTGGTCAAGCCCGGCTCGCTCGCCGTGCGGACCGAGCTGGACCTGCGCCGCTCGCTGCTGGACCAGATGGGCGCGTGGGCGTTCCAGCGCCGGCTGGAGGGCAAGATCGACACGGGCGAGGCCGTCTTCCGTCGCGCCGAGGTGAGCGTGGACGATCTGGCGGGCGGGGCCTCGAAGGCGACGGCCGCGGCCTGGGGCGAGCCCTCGCGCTGGCGTGAGATCGTCACACAGCTGTCGCGCGAGATGGAGCGGGCGCGCCGGCACGGGTTCCGGGCGCGGGAGATCGACGATGCGCGTCGCGAGCTGATCGCCCGGGCGGAGGCGGAGGCGGCGCGGGAGGCGTCGGCCTCGTCGGTCTCGCTGGCCCGGCAGATCGCCCAGGCCGCGGAGCACAACGAGCCCGTGCCGTCCTCGCGCCAGCGCGCGAACCTGACCGCGGCGATTCTCTCGACGATCACGCCCGACGAGGTCTCCGGCGCCTTCGCGGACCGATTCGACACCGCGCGCGCCGTGCGCCTCCTGACCATGCCGCAGCGCGAGGGCGTCGACGCGCCGACCGAGAAGGAGGTCCTCGCCGCCAGCCTGGGCGTGATGGCGGGCGAACTCGCGGCGGAGGTCGAGAAGGCGCGCCCGGACGCGATTCTCAAGTCGCCGCCCGAGCCGGGACGCGTGGTGGAGATCGAGATGCACCCCGGCGCCGGGGCGCTCTCGGCGTGGTTGAGCAACGGCGTGCGCGCGCACCACCGGTCCACCGACTACAAGCGCAACACCGTCTCCGTCGCGATCACGCTGGCGGGCGGCTGGATCGAAGAGACCGCGTCCGATCGTGGGCTTTCCTCCGCCGCGGCGACCGCCTGGGAGCGGCCCGCCGCACGCTCGGTCTCCGGCGCCGACATCCGCTCGCTGCTGACCGGGCGCGATGTGAAGCTCGGCGTCGACATGGGGCGCGACGCGCTCACCCTGACCATCACCGCCAGCCCGCGCGACCTCGAGGCCGCGCTGCAGGTGGCGCATCTGCTGCTGACCGAGCCGAAAGTCGAGGCCGCGGCGCTGGAGCAGTGGCGCGAGTCCACGCTGCAGGCCATCGCCGCGCGCAAGACCCAGCCCGTGCGTCTGCTGTCGGAGGTCGCGATCGACGCGCTCTATCCCGAAAGCGCCGCCGGGGCTCGCCTCGTCGAGGCGCCGGAGGTCGAGGCGGTGGACGCGGCCCGGGCGCAGGCCTGGCTCGACCGCATGGTCGCGACCGGCCCGGTGGAGGTCGCGGTGGTGGGGGACATCGATCGCGCCAGCGCCTTGGGGCTGATCGAGCGCTACCTGGGTTCGATCCCGAACCGCGAGCGCATCTCGCCCGGCGTGTTCGCGGAGCGCCGTCGCATCGAGCGCTCGCCCGGACCGATCCTGCGCGATGTCGGCGTGGAGACGGTCACGCCCCAGGCGGTCGCGCTGGTGGGCATGTCCGGCGCGGACGCGGCCGACAGCGAGGCCGTGCGCGCGCTCGACCTGGCGGCGCAGATCCTGACGACCCGCCTGCTCCGCACGCTCCGCGACGACGAGCAGCTGGTGCACTCCATCCGCGCCATGCACACGCCGGCGGAGGCCTACCCGGGATTCGGGCTCTTCTACGCCGCGAGCACCACCGAGCCGGCCCAGGCCGACGAGCTGACGGCGCAGCTGACGGAGCAGTTCGCCGGGTTCGCGGCGGAGGGTCCGACCGAGGAGGAGGTGCAGGTCGCCCGGGCGCAGCTGCTCAACACGATGGACGAGAAGCTCCGCGAGCCGCAGTACTGGGCCAGGACGCTGGCCGACCAGACCTACCGGGGCAGAGACCTGAACGATGTCGCCGACGCCGCGGCCCGGCTGAACGCCGTCACGCGCGAGCAGGTGCACGAGGCGTTCCGCGCCGTCTGGACTCCGGAGCAGCGCTTCACCTTCATTATCCGTCCGGAGCAGCCCGGGGCGCCCGAGGCGGAGCCGGTCGTCAATAACGCGGCGCGATGAAGCGGATGGTCGCGGGGTAGCGGAAGTACCGCCCCTTGTTGGCGGCGACCGAACCGACGATCGGCCCGATCAGCCCCAGCGCCGCCCAGGGGATGTACAGCAGCGCGCCCAGGCCCAGCGTCAGGATCGCCACGGGAATCAGCAGGAGCGCGTAGAGCAGCAGCGACAGCTCGAAGTTCAGCGCCTCGCGCCCGTGGTCGTCCAGGTACTCGGACTCGTCCTTCTTGATCAGCCACATCACCAGCGGCACGAGCACGCAGAACGGCCCGATCACGAACCACGCCATGAGGCCGCCCAGGTGCTGGAAGGTCGCCCAGGTGCGCTCCTCGGGGGTGGCGTTCGCATCAACGGCGCGAGGGTCGTACATGGCGGATCCTCGGGGAGTGAACGGGCGGTCCTGGGCAGGGGCGTACGCGTGCATCTTGGCGCTCCTTCGATCTCGGCGCTAGTACGGCGCCGCGTGACGGGCGGCCCGCCGCCCGAGGATCTCGTCCCCGTCGTGGATGAACCGCAGGCACATGGGGTAGCGGAAGTACTCGCCTCGGCCCGCGGCCGTCGCGCCGCGGATGCCGCCGTAGATCGTCAGCGCCCCGACGGCGACGGCCGCCAGCGCCCCCACGGACCCGCCGGCGAACATCGACGCCAGCGTGCCGGCGGAGCTGTAGAGGAGGATCGAGATCTGGAAGTTCAGCGCCTCGCGCCCGTGGTCGTCGATGAACTCGCTCTGGTTCCGGCGCACCAGCCACAGCCCGGCCGTGCCGATGAGCCCCACGAAGGTCACCCACGGGAACGCCGACAGCAGCCCGACCAGATGCGTCCACTGCGACCAGTTGCGCTGGCTGCTGTCCGCGTTCGGATCGATGGGAGCGGGTTGGAAGGGGCTGCGGGGCATGGCGCGCTCGGCTGGAGGTCATGGAGGAGGCGTCGTCATGGGCTGATTCGGGTTTCCACCCCCGGGGTTTCGGGGGCTTAGGATCGGGCCATGGACCCGGCCCGAAAGCCTGTGGTGGCGGTCTCGATGGGCGATCCGCTGGGGATCGGGCCCGAGGTGCTCGTCAAGGCGCTGGGGGACCCGATCCTGCGCCGGCGGGCTCGCTTCCTGGTCTTCGGCACGCACCAGCCCATGCTCGACGCCGCGGAGAGCGCGGGGATCGAGCCGTTCTGGTGGCGGATCGCGCGCGGCGCCCCGGAGCCGGTCGCCGCCGCCACGGCGCCGCACGAGGTGATCCTCGTGGACGACACCCGCACCCCGGCGGACGCCTTCGCCAACCCGCGCGAGCGCGCCCCGACCCGGGAGGGCGGCGACGCCTCGTTCCGCTTCGTGGAGGACGCCATCGCCGCGACCCGATCCCCGGCCGGGCACGCCCTGCACGCCGACGCCGTCGCGACGGCGCCGATCAGCAAGAAGGCCTGGTCCCTCGCCGGGCACGGCCAGTGGCCCGGGCACACCGAGCTGTTCGCCGCTCGTTTCCATGCCAAGCGCACGGCGATGATGTTCGTCTCCCCTCGACTGCGCGTGCTGCTGGCGACCACGCACATCCCCCTGGGCCAGGTCGCCGGGGAGCTGACGCTCGGGCGCGTGCTGGAGAAGATCGAGCTGGCCGACGAGGCGTGCCGGCGGCTGGGGATCGCACGCCCGCGCGTGGCGGTCTGCGGCCTGAACCCGCACGCGGGCGAGGACGGCCTGCTCGGCGACGACGAGCGGCGCGTGATCGAGCCGGCTATCCGCCTGGCGCGCGAGCAGGGCCTGGACGCCACCGGCCCGCACCCCGGCGACACCGTGTTCGAGCGCGCCCTGTCGGGCAAATTCGATGTGGTGGTGGCGATGTACCACGATCAGGGGCTGATCCCCGTGAAGACCTTCTTCCGCGACGAGGCGGTGAATGTGACGGTGGGCCTCCCGGCGCCGCGCACCAGCCCGGACCACGGCACGGCCTACGACATCGCGGGCAAGAACCTCGCCGACCCGCGCTCGATGCGTCGCGCGCTCGAACTCGCGGCGACGCTGGTGCAGGTCTGAAGAAGCCGAGTCAGTTCGGCAACCGCACCCACTCCGGCGGCGACGACGCCGCGAGCTCGTTGAGCAGGGGCGTCATGCCGGGGATGTTCGCGTTGTAGTGGACCCAGTGCAGCGTGAGCGCGAGCATGCACACCACGCCGCCCCAGGCGCAGCGCTCGGCGATGGGCCGGTAGCGCAGGCCGAAGAGGATCCCGGCGCTCATCGCGAGCGTGCCGAGCTTGAAAGCCACCAATCCCGCGGCGCCGCCCTCGGTCGCGATCCAGCGCGCCAACGGGTTCAGCTCCACCATGCCGCTGGTCCGCATGTAGGCCAGCGTGCAGAGCAGGTCCGAGAGCCCCATGAGGAACATGGCGAGCAGCAGCAGCGTGGTGCGGCGGGCGCGGAGCATCTTGCCACGATGCGCCCCGGACCCTAAGTCGGTTCCATTGCCCGTGTTAAGGACAGCTTCCCCGGCGACGACGGAACTTCCCGCCCCCTGGGCGGTCAGGCACGGCGTCACAACTGCAAGGTCTGCGAGGGCCATCCGGACGGTCTGGATCGGCCGATCGGGGGACCGACTGAATCCGCACCGGCGCGGGGCCGACCCTACCCTTCGCCGACTGGCCCGCCGGGCCGGGCATCCGACAGCGCTTGCCCGCCTTCCCCAGATTCCCCCAAAGCCGCCCCCAAGCCCCCATGGACGGGTGGCCGGCCCCCGATCGCGGAACCGAACCCCGTGCCGCTCGAACGGTATTGATGGAAGGGAGTTCTCAGACCGCATGTCCGTAAGAGAGCCGCAACGCGCGATCCGCCGCGCCCTGGCATGGGCGCTCGCCGCGGCGGCGCTGTCGGTCCTCTGCCCGGCGGCGACCGGGCGGCAGTCGGTCACGGCCCCGGTGTTCCTGGACGACTCCCCGGCCGCGGCCGAGGGGCTGGTCCGATCCGGCGAACTGGCGCGCTCCGGCAACCTCACCGAGGCGGCGCGCGTGCTGCAGCGTCTGCTCGATGAAGAGGCCGACCGGGTGCTGGCGTCCTCCAACGATGAAGACCTCTTCGGCGCCGTGCGCGACCGTGTGCACGAGGCGCTGCTGTCGAACCCGGAGCTGCTGTCGCGGTACCGCGAGGTGGAAGAGCCGATGGCCCGTCGCACGCTGGAGGCGGGCGACGCCGCGGGCGTGGAGCGCTCGCGCCTGCTGACCCCCACGGGCCTGCAGGCCGCGCTGCTGGTGGCGCGCCGGCA
>CALKYH010000165.1 GCA_938003595.1 uncultured bacterium | reverse complement strand
CCCCGAGCGTCTGGGGCGATGTGCAGGACTTCCGCGACAACTGGGAGGGCGGCGGGTTCCACACCGCCTTCCACGCCGAGCGCGCCATGCTCGAGCAGGCAATCGACGACTCGCCCTTCATTCAGCGCGTGATCGTGCTGTCGGGCGACCGGCACTGCTCGCTCGTCCACACGCGACTGGACTCGCCCAAGATGCTCTTCGAGGCCTGCGCCGGCCCCGCGAGCAACAATGTGTTCGCGCAGTACAGCCCGACCGACGCCCTGCTCCCCGACGTCCTCTTCTGCTCCACCGACGGCGCCCAGTTCCCGCCCGTGCTGCAGCCCCCGGGCTACGCGCACATGGCCGGGCGCGTGATCGTCGACGAGATCAAGGGCGAGTTCACCGTGCAGATCGTGGACGCCGACGACGGGCGCGTGATGTTCTCCTACAACCCCGCCTACCCGCCCCAACCGCTCCCGGGCGACGCCAACGGCGACGGAGTCGTGGACTTCGCCGACCTGAACATCGTCCTGGGCCAGTGGAACGCCACCGGCGAGGACCTTCTCGGCGATGTCAACGGCGACGGCCATGTGGACTTCGCCGACCTGAATCTCGTGCTGAGCCACTTCAACCAGGGCGCCTGATCCGCGGGCGGGCTCAGCGCGCCGAAACGCCCTCGGCCTCCTGCAGGCGCGCCAGCGCCTGCTTGGACCATCGCCCGAACAGCCAGAACACCGCCAGCGCCACCGCGATCGACACGCCAATGCCGTTGAGCTTCCAGGGGCCCGCGCCGCCCTTGACCGCGTCCACCAGGTCGCCGATGCCCGAACCGATCCACGCCGCGAGCAGCGTCCGCGGCGCCATGCCGATCGCCGTGCCGATGATGAACGGCGCGAACTTCACATGTGTCGCCGACATCACCAGGTTGGTGATCGCGAAGGGCGAGTTCGGCGGCACCCGCAGCAGCGCGACGACGCCCACCGTCCCGATGTGACCCCGGTCCGCCAGCGCATCGCGCACGGCGCGGGCGCGCTTGTCCTGGTCGATGACGGACATCGCCTTCTTCCGCGCCAGCAGCGCCGACCAGGCGTAGCCGATCGCAGCGCCCAGCGTCACGCCCGCCACCGCCGCCAGGCCGCCGGGCAGGAACCCGAAGAAGACGCCCGCGGCGATGCTCATCGCATAGGTCGGCATGAGCGCGAAACCGCAGGCCACGGCGAAGGCGCCGGCGTAGAGGAACGGCGCGCCGCCGCCGAGGGTCTCGATCCTGGGCTTGAGCCCGGCCATCGTGCCCAGCAGCAGGAACCCGCCCAGCGCGGGGAGCGTGGCGCAGATCGCCGCGAGCACGCTGACATGGCCCAGGTCCTTCGCGGCCTGGATCGCGATCTCCGAGGCCGTCCGGGGGGCGCCCGGCGCGGGCAGCGGGGCCTTTTCGGATGAAAGCGTCTGGTTCTGCGGCGTCTGCGGATCGGGCATGGGACGAAATGTACCGGCGCCTGCCCGGCGCGGGTCTCCGCGGGCCCCGCGCGGCGGCTAGGATCGGCCCGTTGTTGTCACCCGAACCGGCCCGGGCGAAAGCCCGTCCTCGGAGGTTTCGCGATGCTCCCTAAGCCACCCCCTCGCGAGGGGTCCCTCGGCTTCATCTACAGCCCGCCGTTCCGCGTGCAGGGCACGAGCGTCGCCGGCGAAGCCACCTGCGTGCAGGCGCCCGAGCTGGATGTCTGCTTCGACATGGGCTCGTGCCCGCGACCGATGCTGGCGAGCAAATTCGTCGCCGTCAGCCACGGACACATGGACCACATCGGCGGTCTGGCGTATTGGTGTTCACAGCGGGTGTTCCAGGGCATGGGCCCGGGCACGATCGTGTGCGACACGCGACTGGAGCGGCCGATCCGCCGGATGATGGAGGGCTTTGTCGACCTCGAGATGCAGGTGACGCCGTACAACCTCGTCGCGATGCAGCCCGAGCAGGAAATCGAGATCAAGAACAACATCTCGCTGCGCGCCTTCGAGGTCGAGCACACCTGCCCGGCGTTCGGCTATGTGGTGCTGGAGAAGCGCAGCAAGCTCAAGCCCGAGTATGTCGATATGCCGCAGGAAAAACTGCGGGAATTGAAGGCCTCGGGCGTCGAGATCACGCGCCGGCTGGAGGCGCCGCTGGTGGCCTATCTGGGCGACACCTCGCCGGGGCCGTGGCTGATCCGCAACGATGTGCGCACGGCGCAGATCGTGGTGTGCGAGTGCACGTTTGTGGAGCCGGAGCACCGCCAGCGGGCGGGGATCGGCAAGCACCTGCACCTGGACGACATCGTCGAATGGCTGCGTGTGCTGGAATGCCGTACGCTGGTGCTCACGCACCTGTCGCGGCGCACGAACATGGCGTTCGCCCGCAAGCGCCTGGTGGAGCTGGTGGGCCGCGAAAAGGCGTCGCGTGTGGAGTTCCTGATGGACCACCGCGCGAACAAGCTGCGGTTTGATCGCCAGCTCGCGGAGGCGGAGCACGCCGAAGCGCAGAGAATCGATTCTTCGCGCGCCTCGGCTGTTGACACGGGCGAGGACGACGCTTAACTTTGCCCCCGCTGTTTCGTAGGCGCCCAGGCGGGTGTGCCGACGCTCCAAACCCCGGAGTTTCCGGGGCGCAAGGCCGAGGCCAAAGGGTGTGAAGGGCGTCCAAACAAGTTGCCACATCGCCGGCGCCGCCGGCGGAGAGACCGCTCATGAGCGCTCCCGATCGCGCGATCTGGGATGATATTCTCGCGGATGTGCGCAGGCGCCATATCGGCCTGTGCCGCCGCTGGTTCGACGAGATCGAGAGTCTCGGTGTGGAGGCCGGCGCGCTCTGGCTCCGCGTGCCGCAGAACGCCCGCAGGCAGTACCTCGAACGCGAGTGCGCCGACGCCTTCGCCGAAGCGGCGCAGAATGTCACAGGACATCTCCTGTCCGTCCGTTTCATCGGCGACGAGGCCGAACGCCCCAGCGCGCAGCGACCCGCCGCCCGCGCCGTCGCGGCGCCCGAAGAACTCCCGAACGACGCCGCTCCCGCCCGCCACGCCCACAACGGCGAGGCCGCGGCCATCGCCGAGGCCAAGCCCGCGCCGCGCCAGCCCGTCGGCGCCGTCCTCCCGCCCCAGCGACGCAACAGCGACGACACCCTCGTCATCAGCCCCGACTTCACCTTCGACAACTTCATCACCGGCCCCGAGAACCGCCTCGCCCACGCCGCGGCGATCGCCGTCTCCGAGAACCCCGGGCGCGCGTACAACCCCGTCTTCCTCCACGGCGGCGTGGGCCTGGGCAAGACGCACCTGCTGCAGGCCATCTGCAGCCGCATCCTCGAGCGCCAGCCGGACGCCTCCATCCACTATGTCTCGTGCGAGGCGTTCATCACGCAGTTCATGGAGTCGGTCCAGAACGGCCAGATGGCCTCGTTCCGGCACCGCTTCCGCGATGTCGATGTCCTCGTGATCGACGACATCCACTTCCTCGCCCAGCGCGACCGCACCCAGGAAGAGTTCTTCCACACCTTCAACGCGCTCTTCCAGTCGCACAAACAGATCGTGTTGTCCTCTGACGCACCGCCCGATCAGATCCCCGACCTCGAGGAGCGCCTTGTCTCCCGCTTCAAGTGGGGCCTGGTCGCCGAGGTCGAGCGCCCCGGCTACGAGACCCGCGTGGCGATCGTCAAGAAGAAGGCCGCGCTCCGCGGCGTCGAGATGCCCGACGCCGTCGCCGAGATCATCGCCCAGCGGATCGACTCCAACATCCGCGAGCTGGAGGGCGCCATCATCCGCGCCCAGATGCTCAGCCAGGTGGAGTCCACCCCGATCAACCGCGACATGGCCGAACGCATCCTGCGCGACGCCCCGGCCCGCTCCGCCCCCCAGCTGACCATCTCCGTCATCATGGAGGCCGTCGCCGACTTCTACTCGCTCAAGCTCTCCGACCTGCAGGGCAAGCGCCGGCAGAAATCCGTCGCCCAGCCCCGCCAGGTCTGCATGTTCTTCGGGCGCAAGTACACCTCCCTGTCCCTCGAGGAGATCGGCGGCTACTTCGGCGGGCGCGACCACACCACGGTCATGCACGCCGTCCGGACCATCGAGGAACGCATCCGCATGAACACCCAGCTCGCGGACCAGATCCGCACGCTGGAGGACCGCCTCCTCCGCCCGCCGCCGGTCGGCAGCTGAACACCGCCGCGGATCATCGGAATGGCCCCCCAACAACCGGCGAACCGACATTCGTAAAGGCCTGTCGGTGCGCGCGTTCCGGGATGTGCGTCCGCCGTGGAAAAACCGGCGCACCGCTGGCGCACCGCGCCGCTCAAACCGGGCCCCCGACCGTGGGTAACCTGGCGCGACGCCGCGGGCCCGACATTCGACCGATCTCCCCGATCACCACCGACCTTTGGCCGACAGGTTGTCCCGTGGCGTCGCCCGCCGCAACGCGTTGCCGGACAGGTGTTTCCGACGCAGCTGGTGGATTGTCCCCAATGCGCCAGCGCTTACTGCTACGACGACGAGAGATCTCTTTCTCTATCTAGAAGCAAGAGATCCGGAACGGGCGCCGACCCCGGGGAGCGAGGCCCCGGGAACCACGGTCACAACTTGACCCTCCACGGCCGTGAACGAGCGGTGGATAACAGGCCCGGATACCCCTCGGGATCGGCTGGGTTGGCAGGCCGGGCAGTACACCGTCGTGCGGCCCCCTACGACCCGGCTGACGAGCTTGCCGGAGCAGGCCAGGCAGGGCTCGCCCTTGCGGCCGTAGACCAGCCGGCGGGCCTGGTAGCCCCCGCCACGGCCCTCGCCGTCCACGAAGTCGCGCAGGGTCGAGCCGCCGGAATCGATGGACGCCTTCAGCACGCCGCGGATGGCGTCGGACAGTCGGTCCCACTCCGCCGGCTTGATCGCGCGGCACTTCCGCAGAGGGTTTACCCCGGCGAGGAACAGGGCCTCGTCGGCGTAGATGTTCCCAACGCCGGCCACCGCCGCCTGATCGAGCAGGCCCGCCTTCACGGCGCGCTTCGATGAGCCGAGCGCATCGCGTAGATCGGCGCCGGTCACCTCCAGGCCATCGCGACCGAGCCCAGCCCAACGCTTCTCCAGGGCGGGGATTCCGCTGAGCGTCCAGAGCCCGCCGAAGCGGCGCGGGTCGCGGAAGCGCATCCACAGGAGCCCCATGCGCGCCTGGCGCAGGCGCCACACGGCGTGGACATGAGGCTCATCGGGCACGGGCTCGTTGTCGGAGACGACCATGCTGCCGGTCATGCCCAGGTGCACGAGCGCCACGCGTCCGGAGGAGCCGACAAGCGCGAGCTGCTTGCCGCGCCGGCGCAGGGCGGTGATCTCGTCGCCCTCGAGCAGGGCGCGGGCGCTGGCGGGGCCCTCGACGACATCGCGCCGGCGGACCTGGGCTCGCTCGACGAGAGCGCCCAGGATCCGCGATTCAAGAGTGCGGCGAACGGTTTCGACCTCCGGGAGTTCGGGCATAGGCCGCGATCCTAGGACGCGCTCCACCCCCCATAGGGCGGGAAAGGTCATGGCCCGGGCTCAAGAAACCGATCGGAACCTGTCCGCGTCCGATCCCTACCATGGATCGCGGCCATTCCGCCGCGCCGCACGGAGGCAAGTGCATGTCCGACCTTGGTCAAACTCCCGGTCCGATCAGCCCCGAGGACGCCGCGAAAGCGGTCGCCGAGGTCCGCAACGCCTACGAGCGGCTCCAGACGAGCGTCCACAAGGTCATCGTCGGACAGGATGAGGTGGTGGACCAGCTGCTGACCTGCCTGCTGTGCAACGGTCACGCGCTGGTGGTGGGGGTTCCGGGGCTGGCCAAGACGCTGCTGATCTCGACGATGGCGCGGTCGCTGAGCCTGGGGTTCAGCCGCATCCAGTTCACGCCGGACCTGATGCCCTCGGACATCACGGGGACGGAGGTCATCGAGCAGGACCGCTCGACCGGCCAGCGCGAGCTGCGGTTCGTGCGGGGCCCGGTGTTCGCGAATGTGATCCTGGCGGACGAGATCAACCGCACCCCGCCCAAGACCCAGGCGGCCCTGCTCGAAGCGATGCAGGAGCACCAGGTGACCGCCGGCGGCGTGCAGCACCGGCTGCCCGAGCCGTTCTTCGTGCTGGCCACGCAGAACCCGATCGAGCAGGAGGGCACCTACCCCCTGCCCGAGGCGCA
>CALKYH010000164.1 GCA_938003595.1 uncultured bacterium | reverse complement strand
TCGAGGAAGGACTCGTGGATCTCGCGGATCAGCTCGGGGCGCGTGAGCAGCAGCGCCTCGGAGCAGTTCTCGCGCCCGAGGTAGTCGCGGTGCAGGTCGCAGTCGCACTTGTGGATGGAGGTGCCCATGGCGCCGTCGAAGACCAGCACCCGCGACCGCACCGCCTCCTCGAACCTGCTCGCCATCGACGCCGCTCCTCTCGAGCCACCGACCCTGAGTTGCCCAGATGATATCCGTTTATCCGGATGAATGGATGATTTGCTCGGTCCGAGAATACCCAGTTTCCAGCAGAGCGGCTGGCATGACCGAAACCGGGCAGGGGACCCTCCCTATAACCTCCCGACCCGGCCAGATTCCTTCCCTCATCCAGCCCGCCGCCCAGCGCGGCCCCCAGCCCACCCCCTCCACCATGACCAACCATGCATCGTCGGACGAGGCCATTCGGCTCGAGGGCGTCAGCAAGCGCTTCGGATCCAAGACCGCCGTCAACGACCTGCACCTGACCGTTCCGCGCGGCTCGGTCTGCGGCGTGCTCGGCCCCAACGGCGCCGGCAAGACCACCTCCATTCGCATGATCATGTCCATCATCCTCCCGGATGAGGGCACGATCTCCGTCCTGGGCAAGCGGTCCGCCGTCGAGTCCAAGGACCGCATCGGCTACCTCCCCGAGGAGCGAGGCGTCTACCGCACCATGACGGTCGGCGACTTCCTCTCGTACATCGCCAAGCTCAAGGGCGTCGACGCGCGCGGCCTGACGCAGAAGATCGACGACTGGCTCGAGAAGCTGGCCCTCCCCGGCGTCCGCAAGAAGAAGTGCCAGGAGCTGTCCAAGGGCATGCAGCAGAAGGTGCAGTTCGCCGCGACGGTCATCCACGACCCGGACCTGATCATCCTCGACGAGCCCTTCTCCGGCCTCGACCCCGTGAACGCCCACATCCTGCGCGACCTGATCCTTGAACAGAGCGCCGCGGGCAAGACGATCCTGTTCTCGACGCATGTGCTGTTCTCCGCCGAGCAGCTGTGCGACCGCGTGTTCATGATCAATCAGGGCGAGAAGGTGCTGGACGGCTCGATGGACGAGATCCGCGCCAGCCATGACCCCCGCAATGTCATCGCCGAGCCGATGACCCCGGGCGTCGGCGAGCGCCAGCTCGCCTCGATCCCCGGCGTCGATTCGGTCGCCGCCGGCGGGCGCGGAAGAGGCGCCATGATCCTGCGTCTGGCGGACCACGCGGACGCCGGCGCCGTGATGCGGGCCGCGGCCTCGATCCCCGACGCCCCGATGCGCCGCGTCGAGATCCAGTCCGTCACGCTCGAGGACATCTTCATCCGCCTCGTGAAGCCCGGCGACAGCGAGGACAACCTGCGGCGCGCCATCAGCGCCGATGAACCCCTGGAGGTCGGCGCCGATGCGTAATCCGGTCCTGAAGGTCTTCGATGTCGCCCGGCGTGAGTACCGCGCCACCGCGATGAACCGCGCCTTCTTCTTCGGCGTGGTGCTGTTCCCGATGATCATCTGGGTGGTCATCGCGGTGGTCGTTCCCCTGTTCGACAGCCCCGACAAGCGGCTGGAGGGCACGATCGGCGTCCTCGACCTCGCCGGCCAGGACCGCCCCGTCGCCACGGCGCTGGAGCGCTACTTCGACGCCGACCGTCTGCAGGCCGAGTACGACCAGAAGAAGGCCGCGCTCGAGGCCAAGGTCGCGTCGGAGGACACGCCGATCCCGGATCGGGCTGTCGCCGCGAAGTCGCTGAAGAAGCTGCCGGAAGGCCCGCACATCGTCTCGATCGAGCGCCTCCCGGACGGCGCCGACATCTCCGTTGAGGAGAAGAAGGTCGTCTCGGGCGATTACCTGGCGATTGTCGCCGTGCGTCCCGAGGCGCTCGGGGACAACGGGGCCTACGAGCTGCTCCGCGGTCGCGCCCTGGACATCGAACTCTCGGGCGATCTGGCCAGAGTGGTCGACCGCGCCATCATCGACACCCGCATCGAGCAGGCCGGCCTCGATCCCGCGCAGGTCCGCAAGCTCTCCGCCCCGCCCATCACCAACTCCGCCGTCGTCACCGAGAAGGGCAAGACCCAGGGCGGCGAGCTCGCCCAGTTCATGCTGCCCATGGCCTTCATGATGCTCCTCTGGATCGCGGCGTTCACCAGCGGCAACTACCTGCTCACCACGACCATCGAGGAGAAGTCCACGCGCGTCATGGAGCTGTTGCTCTCGGCCGTCTCCCCGATGCAGCTCATGGCCGGCAAGATCCTCGGCCAGGCTCTGGTCGGCCTGACGATTCTGGCCATCTACGGCGGGCTTGGCCTCGCCGCCGCCAACCAGTTCAATGTGCTCTCGCTCGTCCCCACCGACAAGCTGCCGTGGCTCGTCATCTACTTCGTCATGGCGTACTTCCTCATCGGCGCGATGATGGCGGCCATCGGCTCGGCCGTGAACGAACTCCGCGAAGCGCAGTCGCTCATGGGCGTGGTCATGATCGTGCTGATGATCCCGCTGTTCCTGTGGTCCATGATCATCCGCCAGCCCAACTCCACCTTCGCCGTCGTCGCCTCCATGATCCCCCCCATGACGCCCTTTGTCATGATCCTCCGCCTCGCCCAGACCTCCGAGCCCATCCCCGTCTGGCAGATCGTTCTGGCCACGGCGATCGGGTTCGCGGCGGTGTTCGTGGCCATCTGGGCCGCGGCGAAGATCTTCCGTGTCGGCGTCCTCATGTACGGCAAGCCGCCCACCTTCGGCACGCTGCTGAAGTGGATCCGCTACGCCTGAGCCGGCCGATCGGTCGATAGATCGGGAGAACCCCTGCGCGGGCGGCGTCCGCCCGCGCCGTCGAGCACGCGCGGAGGAGAGGCGGGAGCCCAACCAGGAGCCCGCTCCATGCAGGTCGAACTCATGTCTCTGTGGCTGCCGATCGTGGTCAGCGCGGTCGTGGTGTTCTTCGCCTCGTTCGTCGTGTGGATGGTCCTGCCCCACCACAAGAAGGACTACAAGGCCCTCTCCAACGAGGACCCGGTCCGCGACGCTCTCCGCGCGCAGAACCCCGCGCCCGGCATGTACTGCATTCCCTCCATGCTCGGCCCGGACGGCAAGTGCGACGCCAAGAACCCCGAGTTCCAGGCCAAGGTCAAGGAAGGCCCGTGGGCGGTGATGACCGTCCTGGCCAGCTGGCCGAACATGGGCAAGTCGCTGGCGATGTGGATCGTGCACCTGCTGGTGGTCTCGACCTTCGTCGCCTATATCGCGGCCCACGCGCTGCCCGCCGGCGCCGCCTATCTCTCGGTCTTCCGCGTCGCCGGGGCCGCGGCGTTCATGACCTTCGGCTTGGGCGTCCTGCCGCAGATGATGTGGAAGGGCGCCCCCGTCGCGGTCATTATGAAGGAGGTCGGCGACGGCCTCGCGTACGCGCTCGTGATGGCCGGCGTGTTCGCCTGGCTCTGGCCGGAAGCGACCATCACGCTGCCGCTGCCGGGCTGAACCTGCCCGCCGAATCGGACGATGACACCGCCGGACAGCCCTGCGTTCAGGGCTGTCCTTGTGCGCGGTCCAGCGCGTAGCTGAACGGCCTTCACGATCCGCTCATACGCGGCGCCGTTCGGTCGCTACAGTCCTCGCTCGATCTTCGCCCCTCGTCGCAGCGGCAGCCCCATGACCCCCCTCCAAGCCATCATCCTCGGCCTTGTCGAAGGCGTCACCGAGTTCCTCCCTGTCTCCTCGACGGGGCACCTCATCCTCGCGTCGTCGCTGCTGGGCCTCTACGACAACGAGGAATCCCGGCGCGCCGTGGACGCCTTCAACATCGTCATCCAGGGCGGCGCCATCCTCGCCGTCGCGGGGCTCTACTTTCCGCGCATTCTCCAGATGCTCCGCGGCCTTATCGGGCGCGACGCGATCGGCCTTCGCCTGTTCATCAACCTCGTCGTCGCGTTCATCCCCGCCGCGGTCCTCGGTCTGCTGCTGGATGATCCGATCGAGTCGTACCTCTTTCGTCCCATCCCCGTCCTCGCGGCGCTGTTCCTGGGCGGCGTGTGGATGATCTGGCTCCACAAGCGTTCCCGGCGCCTCGCCGAGGGCGATCAGCCGCCGGCGCTCACCATCGACACCATGCGCCCGAAGCAGGCGCTGCTCATCGGCCTGTTCCAGTGCGTCGCCATGTGGCCGGGAACCTCCCGTTCGATGATGACCATCGCCGGCGGCACGATGCTCGGCCTGCGCCCCAAGGACGCCGCGGAGTTCTCCTTCCTCCTCGGCCTGCCGACGCTCGGCGCGGCGTGCCTCTACAAGCTCGCCAAGAACCTGTACGAGTCGCACGAGACGGGCGCGCCGAACCTCTTCGACGCGCTCGGCGGCGCCGAGGTGGCGATCGGCCTGGTCGTCGCGATGATCTCCGCGGCGCTGGCGATCCGGTGGCTCGTCGCCTTCCTGTCCCGCCATGGGCTCGGCGCCTTCGGCTGGTACCGCGTGGCGCTGGCCCTCGTGATGGGCGCGCTGCTGTTCTCCGGCCTCGTGCAGCTCGGCTGAGCGACGCTCAGACCTCCAGCAGCACGCGGATCTGCTCCGGTCGCGACGCGACGGCCAGCGCATCGGGCGCATCCGCGAATTTCATCCGCCTCGTGATGAGGCTGACCACATCCACGCCGCCCTTCTGCAGCAGCCCCATCGCCTCCGGCGCCGACCCGCCCCGGCTGCCCACGACCTCCAGCTCGCGCTCGTGCGCCAGCCGCAGCGCATCAACCACTTTGCCGCGCCCGGCGTCGTCGCGCTCCGAAGGGGCCGCGGCCATCACCAGCCGGCCGCGCGGCCTTGCCATGCCCGCCGCCAGCAGCAACCCCTCGCCCGTGCCGGAGCACTCCACGACCGCCGTCTGATCGGCCCGTCTGCCCGCATCCTGCGCCAAGCGATGCTTGATGCCCCAGCGCTCGCACAGGGCGATGTTCGGCTCTCGCCAGCCCACCACCCGCACCTTCTCGCAGTGGGGCGCCATCGCCTGCGCCGCGAGCAGCGCGAGCGCGCCGTCGCCCACCACCGTCGGCATCGCCCGCGCGTCGGCCCGCGCCTGCTGGGCCGCGTGGATCGACCGCGACAGCAGGTCGGTGAACACCGCGCCGTCGTCGTCGACATCGCGCGGGGTCTCCACCAGGCTCGTCAGCGGCGCGACGAATCGCTCCGCGAAGCAGCCCTCGGCGCCGCGCAGGCCCATGATGCGCCCGTTGCGGCAATGCGTCGCCAGCCCTCCCCGGCACAGGTCGCACCCGCCGCAGGCGAACCACGCCCCGCCGGAGACGCGCTTGCCCGCCCACCTCTTCGAATCCGCCGCGGTCGCCCCGTCTCCGATCAGCGACTCGACCACGCCCGCCCATTCGCGTCCGAGCGTCCCGGTGAACCCTGTCCCGCCGCGCAGGATGTCGAGGTCCTGCTCGCTGATCGCCAGTCGCGTCGGTCGGAGGACGGCCCACACGCCGCCCGCGCCCTGGGGCGGCGCCGGCTCCGGCGCGGCGCGATCCAGCGTCGCCCGGGCGCCGTCGAACCGCAGCGCGCGCACCTCAGCCGCCCCGCGTTTCTTCGCCGGGCGCCGGCGCGCCGATCGGTCGGCCCTGCACCTCGTTGGGCGGCGAGGTCCAGAACATCAGCATCTCGCCGAAGGTCTCGTCGCGGTGAAAGACCGGGTACTCGTAGGTCCCGCGATCGGCGAAGAGGTCGTCGTTGCCGCGCGTCCAGTTGAGCCAGGTCCGGGCGTCGAACACGAAGTCCTGTCCGGTCAGGGTGCGCAGCGAGTACCGCGCCTGCTCGTTGACCACCAGGTCGCGGTCGTTGAGCGATCGGATCAGGCCCTGCACCACGCGGGGCTCGGCGTATTGCCCCAGCGCCCGAGCCGCTGAGGCGCGGATCTGCGCATCCTCTTCCTCTTCGGGATCGAGCCGGATCAGCAACGGCACCACCGCTTCCGGCGCATAGAACCGCTCCAGCGCCCGCGCCGACTCCCACCGCACGAGTTTGTCCTCGGAGGGCAGGCCGTCGATCGCGTAGGTCGCGTCCGGCGCGCTGCCGTGCATCGCCAGGGCGCGGATGGCCATCGCCCGCACGCCAGGGTCTTCATCGGTCGTCGCCAGGCGGTACATCTCGACATAGGGCGGCTCGCCGCCGAACGGCGCGTTCGCCAGCAGCAGCAGGCCCCGGTAGCGTTTCTCGGCGTCGTACGGATCGACAGCCCACGCGACGGCCTCCGCCGGCGTGGGCGGCGACCAGATCTCGAAGATGCTCTCGCCGGGCATGCCGGTGGTGTCCTTGTCGCCGCAACCGGCGAGCAAGGCCCCAAACGAGGCCGCAGCGGCGATCGAGACCGCGATGACGAGTCGCTTCATCGCGGTCGAGTATACAACTTCCCTTCCATGACCCCTCCCATCTCCATCGTGCCCCGGCTCGCCCGCGCGCTGCTCCTGACCGCCGCCGCGGCCCTGGCCGGCTGCTCCGTCGGACACCGCGTGGACACCGCCGAGCTGCTGGGCAGCGAGCGCCCCGCGGCCGAGCCCCTCACCGCCGCCGAGGCCTACCCCGTCCCGAGCCGGAAGGTCACGAGCGCCTGGTCCGACCGGGCCGGCGCCGGCGACTTCCAGCGCGTCGCCGAGCCCGCGCAGGACCCCGGGTCGTGGCTGGTCACCGACTCGCGCGACGGCAAACCGATCACCGAGAACCTCTATGTCAAGAACCCCAAGGGCGATGTGGTCCTGGTCAGGTCCACCGACCACGGGGAGCGTGTGATCTCCTGGTTCTCGCCGGGGCTCATCGTCATGCCGGACCGGCTCGAGCCGCACCAGACCCACCGCCAGACGACCACCATCCGCATCTACCCCATCGACGACCCGGACCATGTCCGCGACCAGGGTCCGGTCACGCAGGAGTTGACGCTTGAGTCCGACCAGGTCGTCCAGACGCCGATGGGTCCGATCCCGTCTCGGCGGGTGCATGTCCTCTTCACCGCCGACCTGGGCGTCGCCAAGGTCGAGAAGACCTCGGACCTCTGGTTCGCGACGCGGAAGAAGGACCCGGGCCTCGTCGCGAATCGGTCGGAGGAGATCGCCAAGGCGCTCGGCCTGACGGTTCGGAATGTGCGCCAGTTCCAAGTCCTGGAGGCCCCCTGACACCGGACCGTCCCCGAACGGACGCGATCTTTCCGAATCCAGCGCAGGTTGTGCCGATCATGGCTGACGCGCGATGACCGAACCCTCCCCCCAGCCCGTGCTCCAGCGCGCCGCCGGTTGGCTCGACCCCGGCTGGCTGTTCCTATTGCCCGGCCTGGTCATCCTCGCGGCGACCGTCATGGTCCCGGCGCAGAACGACCTCTATGAGGCCGAGCTCGCCCGGGAGAAGACCCTCATCGCCGAGGCCCATTCGGCCAAGCGGCTGGAGAACTACGCGACCTATCTGGACGCGCTCCGCCGTGGCGACGAGCCCCTGGCCATGTCCCTCGCGGCCACCCACCTGAACCTCGCCCCCGAGGGCCGCGCCGTCATGGCGCTGCCCAACGACCGCTCCGACGCCAACCCCTTCCCGGCGCTCGAGCCCCCGGCCCCCGCGCAGGTGATGCTCGTGCCCCCGGACACTGCGCTGCAGCGCTGGACCACCAACGACCGCACGCGCCTCTGGCTCACGGCCGGCGGCGCCATGTGCGTGCTCATCGGGCTGCTGCCGCCGACGATGCGCCGTCGCTGAGCCGCTTGCCCAGGACATAGAGCCCGTGGAACGCGGCGTTGGCGACCACCACGCCGCCGACCGCCCACAGCACAGTCCCCCAGCCCAGGCGCAGGTCGATGCAGGTCCACACGAACTGCCCCACGCAGAGGACCGAGACGAAGATCAGCGTCGGCACGCGCGAAACGATGCTCACGATGAAGGCGCCGAACGGGGCGCCGAGCGCGACGATCGGCGCCGCGGCCATCCAGTTGAAGTAGACCTCCTGGCTGATGGCGTAGGTCTGGGCGTCGGCCCGCTCGAGAAGCACGCTCGACGCCAGACCGATCAGGGAGGTGTACGACATGATCATGACGCTCGTGGGGATCGCGATCTTCAGGTCCGAGCGCCGCACCAGCACGAGCGCCGTGTAGAGCAGCATGTCGATGCCGACCCCGGTGAGCGACGCGATCAGCGCGCCGCCCGCCAGTCCGACCGTAAGGCCCCAGACCCGATCGAACGCCGCGCTGACCGGCGTGATGCCCTGCACCTTCGAGAACTCGAAGACCTTGACGAAGGTCATCACCCCGAACGACGCCCAGATGACGGCGAAGAGGATCTTGACGAAGGCGCCGGGCACGATCGGCGCCAGGATCGCCAGGCCCAGCGGCGTGCCGACCGTCGCGCCCAGCATCGTCCAGAGCAGCAGCCGCCA
>CALKYH010000163.1 GCA_938003595.1 uncultured bacterium | reverse complement strand
TCGACAACTCCTACAGCGCCGAGGATGTCCGCGCCTGGGCCGCCCGCATCGAGAAGGCAGCGGCCGCCGAGTCGGGCGAACTCTTCGCGGCCAACGCGGCCTCCGGCGCCGGCTTTGTCTGCGACCCCAAGATCGACGGCGTGGCCGTGTCCGTCCGCTACGAGAAGGGCGAACTGGTCCACGCCCTGACCCGAGGCGACGGCGAGAAGGGCGACGACATCACCGAGAACGCGAAGACCATCCGCGCGCTGCCGCTCCGGCTGACCGGCAAGGGCGTGCCCGCCGTGCTGGAGGTGCGGGGCGAGGTCTTCCTGCCGACGAAGGAGTTCGAGCGAATCAACGCCGAGCGCGAGGCGGCGGACGAGGAGCCCTTCATGAATCCGCGCAACGCCTGCGCGGGCACGCTCAAGCAACTGGATCCGCGCAAGGTCGCGCCGCGGCGGCTGGGCTTCGTGGCCCACGGCCGGGGCCAGGTCGAGCCCGCCGGCTGGGCGAAGAGCCACAGCGAGTTCATGGAGCGCCTCCCGGCGCTGGGCCTGCCCACCAACGAGGGCTGGGCGCGCTGCGCCGACGCGGACAAGGCGCTGGCCTACATCGCCGAGTTCGACCGACGCCGCGCCGCGCTGCCCTACGCGGTGGACGGCGTCGTCGTGCGCGTGGACCGCTACGACCTGCAGGCGGCGCTGGGCCAGACCTCCAAGAGCCCGCGCTGGTGCATCGCGTACAAGTACCCGGCGGAGCGCAAGGCCACACGCCTGCTGAGCGTCGATGTCATGGTCGGCAAGACCGGCAAGATCACCCCCCGCGCCGTGATGGAGCCCGTGCTGCTCGCCGGCACCACCGTGCGCCATGCGAGCCTGCACAACTTCGGCCTCGTCGCCGAGCGCGACATCCGCGTCGGCGATCTGGTGATCGTCGAGAAGGCCGGCGAGATCATCCCGCAGGTGCTCGGACCGGCGCCCGACAACAAGCGGGCGAAGGGCTCCAAGCCCCTGGTTCCCCCCGGCAAATGCCCGATCTGCAAGGGGCCCGTCGAGATCGAGGAGGAATCCGGTCGCGAGACCGCGCGCCGCTGCGTGAACCCCGAGTGCCCGGCGCAGATCCGCGAGAAGCTCGTCTGGTTCGCCGGACGCACGCAGATGGACATCGACGGCCTCGGCGAGAAGACGATCGACCAGATCCGCGCCGAGTCCGACATTCCCCTCGCCCGCTTCGCCGACATCTTCCTTCTCAAGAACCACCGTGACGAGCTGCTCAAGCTCGAGCGCATGGGCGAGAAAAAGGTGGACAACCTGCTCGCCGGCGCCGAGGCCGCGCGGACCCGGGGCCTGGCGCGCGTCATCGGTTCCATGGGCATCCGGCACCTGGGCGCCTCCAACGCCAAGAATCTCGCGCGCGCCTTCCCCGACATCGACGCCCTCACCGCCGCCACCGAGGAGCAGCTCGCCGAGGTCGAGGGCTTCGGCGAGGTTCGCGCCCATGTCGTCCGCGAGTACCTGCGCAGCGACGCCGGGCGGGCCGCCTTCGCCGCGCTGCGCAAGGTCGGCGTCGATCTCACTTCCCGCGAGTACGCCGCGCCCAGCGCGGAGGCGGGCCCTTTCACCGGCAAGACCATCGTGCTGACCGGCACGCTCGAGTCCTTCGAGCGCGAGGCGCTGAAGGAGGTTCTCGAATCCCTCGGCGCCAAGGTCACCGGGTCCGTCTCGAAGAAGACCGATCTGGTCATCGCCGGAGAGAGCGCCGGCTCCAAGCTCGACAAGGCCCGCGAGCTGGACATCGAGGTATGGGACGAGGCGACGCTCCTGAAGGCGCTCCCCCCGAACCAGCGCCCGGCCCGATAAGGCCTTGACCACGACGCCCCCACCGTCGCCCCCGCGCGCATGTGCACATTCGTCCTTGCCGCGCCCCGCTTCCGGCACACACTTGGGGGCCCATGAAGACCGTCGAGTGCAAGTGCGAGGTCCGCGACCCGGCGCTGCTGGAGGCCCTTCTCCGTCGGCGCGGCGCCACCTTCATCGCCGACCTCGCGCAGCAGGACGCCTACTTCCGTGTCCCCGACGCCCGCCTGCTCCGGCGCGAGTGCCCCGACGGCCCGCCCGAGTGGCTGTTCTTCTCGCGACGCCATGTCGCCCGCCCGCGCGTCTGCTCCGCCACCTGCTACAGCGAGATCGCCGCGCGAGAGCGCTTCGGCGCCGCGCCCATGCCCCGCTGGGTGACGGTCCAGAAGCGCCGGCGCACCTGGTGGCGCGACGGGCTGCGCATCAACATCGACGACCTCGGCGCCCTCGGTCGATTTGTTGAGTTCGAGACCCGCATCGGCGCCCGGGGCGACGCCGAGGCCTGCGAGAACCGCATCAGCGCCGCGCGACGCGAGTTCGCGCTGCTGCTGGGCGAGGTCATCGCCGTGGGCTACGCCGAGCTGGCGGAGAACGCGATCGACAACGCCGCCGACGCCCGCCGCCTGGGCACGGGCCTGGCCTGAACCGACCGGACCCGCCGCTCAGGGCAACAGCAGCGTCGCGTGGGCGCCGCGCCCCGCGCCGACGCGCACGCCCGTGAACTTCAGCGACGGCCGACTCCCGTCCCGGACCTCCCAGATCTGCACGGCGCCGCTCTCGAAGTCGTTGACCAGCAGATGCTCGCCCGTCGCGTCGAACACCAGGCCCTGGGGCCCGGCGCCGGTCGGCACATCGTCCACGCGAGCCAGCTCGCCGGTCTCGGGGTTGAGCGTCAGCAGCGTGATGGTGCCGCCCCGCGTGTATCGGGCGTCGTCCTCGTAGAGGAACGACATCTCGATGTTGCCGGTGGCGATCAGGTCGCCCCGTGGGCTGATGGTCAGGCCCTCGGGGCTCTGGCCGACGAACGCCGAGACGACATGGCCGTGCCCGCCGCTCGCGCCGCCGTAGCGCACCACGCTGACCGAGCCCTCCGGCGCGTTCTCGATGTCGTGCGTCGTGGCGTCGCCCCACATGAGGTCCGCCGTGACGAAGTACCAGCCGTTGGGCGTCCACGACCCGGTGTACGGGAAATTGCCGACCTTCACGGGCTCGCCCGAAGGCCACAGCGCCACGCCCTCGGCGGTGCGCTCCACGTTGTAGAACGCGACGGTGTCGTGCCCGATCACCGTGACGGCGAGCGCGTCGCCCGCGGGTGAGAACGCGATGGTCCCTCCACCGATCGACGGCCCGGCTTCGATGTTGTTGAGCGGGATCGTCGCCACCAGCGTCGGCGCCGAGCCCCTGATGTCCACGAAGTCCACGGCGAGCCCGCCCGGCGTGTTGCGCAGCGCCGCGAGCAGTTCGTCGGACGGGTGCAGCGAGATCGTCGTCACGCCGCGCCCCAGGTCCAGCTGGCCGGTGATCCGGGGAGACATGGGGTCGCTCAGGTCGACCAGCGAGATCAGGCCCGCGCCCGGCAGGTCGCGCAGCTCGCGGGCGCCCGCGCCGGCCCGTCCGCGCGTCGCCAGCACGATCGCCGTGTCGCCGGCGCTGTTCAACACGACGGACCGCGGCGCCCCGAGCACGCAGTTCGGGACCTCGATCTGCGTGAACCGCGCCGTGGCGCCCTCGTCTCCCGGCTCCGGCAGCGGCAGCGCCACCACGGTCAGCAGGTCCGGCGCCTGATCCGCCTCGCTCCCGTTCCGCCCGTAGAGCAGCCCGTCCGCGAACACCGTGCCGACCATGTCCCCGTCGGAGACGACCACGATGGCGCTCCCCGCAGGGTTGGCCGAGGAGGCCCCACCCGAGGCGCAGCCGCTCAGCGCCGACAACGCGGCGCCGCCGATGACAACGAGGGCGCTCTGCACGAGTTTCCGCTGGGCCATGTCGATGCTTCTCCGCTGCTGAGGTTGGGGGCGTGCGAGCGGGGATGGTACTGCGCCGGCGCCGGCCCTTCAGCCCGACGGGGCCACCGCGTCCAGGTCCACTGTGGCGCCGGCGATCGTCACCGGCCCCTCGCCCGGTCGATAGCGGCGCAGCGCCCGCACCGCCGCGGCCATGTCCGGGGGCAGCGGCGCGATGAACCGCATGGGCTCGGCGCTTACGGGGTGGGTGAACGCCAGCACGGTGGCGTGCAGCGCCTGCCGCGCGAGAATGGGTTCGCCCCCGGGCGGCGCCTCGTGGGGCGGCACGATGTCGCTGAGCGCCAGCGCCCTGCCGCCGTACATGTCGTCGCCGACGATCGGGTGCCCGATGTGGCTCAGGTGCACGCGGATCTGGTGCGTGCGCCCGGTCTTGAGCTCCAGCTCGACGAGCGTGTACCCCTTGTACCGCTCGCGCACCCGGAAGATCGTCACGGAGTGCTTGCCCAGCTCGTCGTGGCGCACGACATACTTCTCGCGGTAGCCCTTCTCGCGGCTCGGATGGGGCCCGATGGGGAACTCCAGCACATCCGCCAGCGTCTCCATCTCGCCGTGCACGAGCGCCAGGTAGCGCTTGTCCACCTGCCGACGCTCGAACTGGTGACCCAGCCGCCAGTGCGCCTCGTCGCGCTTCGCGAACACGATCACGCCGGAGGTGTGCCGGTCCAGCCGGTGCACCACGCCCGGGCGCGCGAACTCCTCCCCCACGCCCGACAGCGCCCCGCCGTGCGCCGAGCGATGCCGGAAGTGCCAGGCCAGCGCGTTGATCATCGTTCCCGAAAGGTGGCTCCGCGCCGGGTGCACGATGATGTCCGGCGCCTTGTTCAGGACGATCAGGTCCTCGTCCTCGTAGAGCACGACCAGCGGGATCTGCTCCGGCTGGATCTCGCTCGACGGCGGCGGCGGCAGCATGACCTCGACCAGGTCCGCCTGACGCAGCGTCGTGGACGCCTTGCCCAGGCGGCCGTTCACCGTCACCGCCTCGTTGTCGATGAGCCGCTGCAGCTGCGTGCGGCTCATGAACGGGATGCGGTCCGTCAGGTACTTATCCAGCCGCTTCTTGAGGTCTCGCCCCACGCGAAACGCCACGCGCGTCGGCGCGTCGTCCTCGCCCTCGGCGCCGCTGGCGGCGCGCACCGCGTCCGGGTCCACCTTGCCGCCGGGCTGCAGCAGGCCGGGAGTCAGGTCCGCCGGGTCTTCGTCTGGTCCGCCTCGGGTGGTCGGGGCGCCGCTCATCCCGGAGCGGGCTCTCCGCCGTCGGTCGGGCTGGCCGCAGGCTCGGGCTCTGCCGGCGGCTGGGGCGCGTCGACGCCGGGGACAGCGGGGCCCACCGGCATCGGGAACGACAGGTCCACCTCGGTCGAGCTGCGCCGGACCGAGTCCTTCACCTGCTCGTCCGAGTACAGCGGGGGCATCGACGAGACCAGCGCCAGCGCCAGGATCTTCTCCTCCGCCATGTCCGCCAGCGCCGGGTACTGGCGCTCACGCGCGATGGTGGCGGTCTCCTGCAGCGTCGCCTCGGCCGTGTCGACCTCGCCCAGGCTCGCGCACGCCGCGGCGTAGCCGAACTTCGCATCGAGCAAGTGCAGCGCGTACTTCGGCTTGCCGGACACCTTCGCGACGACCTCGGCGAACAGGTCCTTGGCGCGCTGGTAGTTGGCGACGCGCTCCTCGTCGGACAGTCGATCATCCTCCGACATCGGGTCGCCGCCCGGAGCCACGCCGGACCAGCCGGCCGTCAGGAACGCATTGCCCGCGGCGATGGTCGCCAGCTCGCTCACCGCGCCCTGCTTGGAGTACTCCTCCGCCACGCGCAGCAGGTTGTCCGGCTGGCCGGCGATCTGGGCCGCGCTCAGCTGCGCATAGGCCTCGTCCAGCTGCGCTGCCTTCTGGCGCTCCCACCACCCCAGCGCCGTGTACGCCGCGGCCACGCCGGCGACGACCAGCAGGGCGTGCGATCCCCACTTCTTGAGGAAGTCGATGAAGTCGGTGTTCAGCCGGCTCTCTTCGAGCCCGGCGCCGGCGACGATCTTTGATTGGCGTTCGTCCATAGGTCCTTCGGGTCAGATGCGGTCCCGTCAGAGGGGGAAGGCCATGCTAGGCGAAACCCGGCGGAAGAGGGAGGCCGGTATGGAACGCCCACGGCCCCGGGTAGCCCCGGGCCTCGACCGGAACCAGCCGCTCCAGCAGGGCGCCGACCAGCTCGTCCAGGCCCTCGCCGGTCCTCACCGAAACAGACAGCTCGGCCCCAGCCCTCCGTCCAAGGTCCGCTCTCGTGCCGACCCGCAGAACCTCGACCCCCGGCGGATCGGCCAGCCAGCCGTGCTCGGCATCGGCGCAGGAGACCACCAGCGCCGCGTGGGGCAGCGCCTGCTCGGCCTGCGCCCGGGCCTCGTGCTCGACCGCGCTGGCTCCCTCGCGCACGCCGGGGCAATCGATCCAGTTCACGACCAGCCCGCCCAGATCCAGCGCGGCCCCGACATAGTCTCGCGTGGTCCCGGGCTCGTCCGCCACCAGCGACGCCTCCCGGCGCGCCAGCGCATTGAGGAGCGAGCTCTTGCCGATGTTGCTCGCGCCGATCGCCGCGACCAGCGGCGGGGTGACGAGCCTGTCCAGGTGGGCGCTGTGTCGTCTGATCTCCTCCGGCGCCCCGCGATCGGATGGCGCCCCAACCAACCAGGCCCGCCAGCGCCGCGGCTGCTCCAGCAGCAGGTCCACCGCGAGCGGGCTCGCGGCCCGGGCGAGCGTCGCCAGCATCAAGGCCTCGAACTCGTCCGCGGCCTCGGGCCACAGTCCGAGGGCGTCCGCAGGCTCGCGCCGAGCGCCGATGCCCTCCAGCCGCTCCGCCAGCGCCGCCGCGACCGCGTGGCCGCCGTGCGGGAACAGGTGCGCGGCGTCCTTCGCCCAGCGGGCGACGAGCAGCTCGTCCACACCCTCGATCCACCGCACGCGCGCCGAGCCGACCTCGACCGGCGCCGCGCCCAGCGCCCGCAGCGTCCCATCCACATCGCCCCGCAGCGACACCGCCCCGATGGCCCCGCGCGACGAAGGCGCGGTTTCAAACCGGAAAGTCGCCGCCGCGCTCCGGGCGCTCACCGCCACTTCTGCGGCTCCTCGAATCCTTTGACCTCGTCGGGGTCCGGCGCGGCCTCCAACTGCCCGAGCATCGACCCTCGCGGGATGATCGCGATGATCGAGCCGATCGAGACCAGCGCGTAGAAGCCGCCGGGAATGAACGAGCCCGCGAGCAGACTGACCACCAGCCCCAGCAGGCCGAAGCCCTCGAACATCGCCGCGGCGACGATGGTCGCCGGCAGCAGCGCCATCGCCGAGCTCTGGCCTTGGTCCATCGCCGCCCGGAAGACACGCCGGCGCATGAGCAGGCCGATCGGCAGCGACACGACCATCAACCCCGCTCCGACCAGGGCGAGCATCAGCGTGGGCTGGTCCAGCCCCAGCGGGCCCGAGCCCTTCGTCGAAGGGACAAAGACCGCGCCGCCGTGCATCGACGCGATCACCATCGCGAAGATCATCTGCCCGAACGCCAGCGCCGCGGTGATGAGTTGCCCTGTCCGGATCGCCTGCTGCGCCGAGGGCGGCTCCCCCAGCTGGCGCTGGTCCGCGCGGTTCACGGGCGGCGCTCGTGCCTGGTGTGGCGGACGGGGCGGCACCCGCAGCCCTCGTGGGCGCAGCCGCCGGGGGTGGAGCCGGGCGCATCGCCATCCTCGTCGGTCAGCGCTGCGCGGCAGGTCAGCGCGATGCCCCGGAGCGTCAGGTCCGGCAGGATGTGTTCGATGAGGTCGTCGCCCTCGAACAGCAACTCCGCGTCGCCGCCGGTGGCGATGATCTTGGGATAGGCCTGATAGGCCACGGCGTAGCGCTCGACCAGCGCCCGCACCAGGCCGCGGGCGCCGTGGAAGGCGCCGTTGAGCATGGCCTCGGGCGTGTTGCGTCCGAAGGCGTCCGCGTCCTCGCTTCCGGCCGAAAGGGGTCGCGCCAGCGCCACATCCGGCAGCGCCGCCGTGTGTTCGTGCAGACTCCGCAGCATCAGCCGCGCGCCGGGGGCGATGGCGCCGCCCTGGAACACGCCCTCGCCGTCCACGAAGTCCACCGTGATCGCCGTGCCCGCGTCCACCACCACGCACGCCTGCTGCGCCGTGTCGAACGCCGCCAGCGCCGCGAGCAGGCGGTCCTGCCCGACTGTCCTGGCGCCGCTGGCGTCCAGCGCGTGCAGAATGGGGATCTGCAGATCGCGACCCACTCGGAACAGCTCGGCGCTCGCGTCGGCCAGCGCCTCCTCGATCCGCGCCGCCAGCGGCTCGTTCACCGAGGCGATCACGATCACGCCGTCGCAGTCCTCGCCCGCCAGCGTCGCCGCGGCGTCCCGGATCGCGCCGGACAGCGCTTCGAAGTTGTCATTGGGCAGGATCGAGAGCGTGTCCCGTTTCCAGTCGCGGAAGACCGCGAACCCGGTGCGGGAGTTGCCGACATTGATCGCCAGGACGGACGGGGCCGCGTCGTTCATGGGCGAGTGTATGTCCACCACCCCCGGGGAATTCAGCGCCGGACGCCGGCCGAGGCGACATCCTGCTCCAGCGCCTCCACCAAACGGCGCAGCAGCCGGGAGGCCACAGGCCCGGGAGCGCCAGCCCCGACCGGCGCCCCGTCCAGCTCCACGATCGACACCACCATCGTCGCCGTGCCCAGCAGCATGACCTCGTCCGCCCGACGCAGTTCCTCCACCGACACCGGACGCACCCGGATCGAGGGCTCCGCCTCCAGCAGCAGACGACGCGTGACGCCGCTGAGAATCGTCCCGCCCGCGACCGGCGGCGTCACGACCTCGCCTCCGAGGTTGACCAGGACATTCGTCGCCACGCCCTCGGTCAGGAATCCATCGCGCTCCAGGATGGGTTCCTCGGCGCCCGCCTCGATCGCCTCGTACGCCGCGAGCACCCCGCCCATGAGCGAGATCGCCTTGATGTGCCCGCGCAGCCACCGGGTGTCCGGGCGCACCGCCGCGCTCCGCGGCTTGGGGACCGTGTAGGTCGAGACCGCCGGCAGCGCAGAGGCGAATCCGAACACCGTGGGCGTCAGCGCCCCGCGCCGCGGCGCTCGGGCGCGCAGCTCCGCCGTGCCCGCCCCGTCCAGCCGGGGCGCCCCGCGCGAGGCCTGTACATAGATGAACGCGTCCTTCAGACCATTGGCGTGCAGGAGCCCGCCCGCGATCTCCCCAAGCGACGCCGGGTCGAAGCCGTCGATCCTCGACTCCGCCAGCCCCGCGGCCATGCGTTCCTCGTGCGCGCCCAGCCCAGCGACCACGCCCCCCACCGCGCGCAGACCCTCGTACACGCCGTCGCCGAACATGAAGGCGCGGTCGAACGGCGAGACCTTCGCCTCCGCCGCCGGCACGAGTTTCCCGTTGAGATGAACGATCACGGCCAGAGAGTATCGGCGCGCCCTAGCCCCCGCGCTGACCACCGCCGCCGCGTCGGATCGTTTTCTTCCCCGCCTGCTGCTTGGGCTGCGGTTTGGCCTGCGGCTTGGGCTGCGCCCTCGGCCCGGCCTTGCCCTTCGGCTTGGCCTTCGGCGTGACGCCGGGCCGTCCGGCGCTCGGCGCCTTCGACCCGCGCGGCTTGGCGGTCGGCGTCTCTTTCGTCGGCGCCGGTTCGCTCTCCACCGAGCTGCGCCGCGCCTTGGCGCTCGACTTGACCGGCGCCATCACGCGGCCCGGGCCGGGCGTGGACAGCACGCGGCTCGGCCGTCGCGGGTCGGCCCCCGCCAGCTTGCCCGACGCCATGTTCCGGATCAAACGCACCTCGTCGCGCGTCAGGTCCCGCCACTGCCCCACCGCGAGCCCGCGCAGCGACAGAGGCCCCATCGATACCCGCACCAGCCGCTTCACGGGACAACCCACGCCCGCCAGCATGCGCCGCACCTGCCGGTTGCGCCCTTCGGCCAGCGTGATCTCCACCACGGACCGGTCGCGGTCGGAACTGATGACCCTCAGCGCCACCGGCGCCGCGCGCTCGGCGCCGTCGGTCTTGCCTTCCTTCCGGTACGCCAGATAGACGCCCTTCTCCAACTGCCGCAGCGCCTCCTCGGTCGGCCGGCCCTTCACCAGCGCGCGGTAGGTCTTCTTGACCCCGTAGCGCGGATGCGTCAGCCGGTTGGCCAGCTCCCCGTCGTTGGTCATGAGGAGCAGGCCCTGCGAGTCGAAGTCCAGCCGCCCGATCGGGAACAGCCGCGCCCCCGACGGGTGACGCACCAGTTCCACCGCCGTCCGACGGCCCTCGGGGTCGGACGCCGTCGTCACGGTGTCGCGGGGCTTGTGCAGCATCACATAGACCAGCTTCGCCGGCTCGGTCGTCGGCGTCTCACCCCGCCCGCGGCTCGTGGGTCGGGCCACGATCCGCCCCGACACCCGGATCTCATCCTCAGGCGTCGCCCAGGCCGGCAGGTCGGTCACCAGCTCGCCGTTGACCTCGACCTGCCCTTCGCGGATCAGATCCTCGCAGGCCCGGCGCGACGCGACGCCCAGGTCCGCCATGACCCGCTGGAGCCGGTCGGCCCCCGGGCGCGAGGCGTCCCGCAGCGGATCGTTCGTCGGATTGGTTCTGCGGCCGGCCATGAAGCCCGGACTCTAGGGCGCCGGCCCGCCCAGCATGGCCGTGATTGGCCCGCCGAGGCCCCCCTCGCCGATCTCCTTGGCAGATCCTGCCCACCCATCGACCGCTCGAGCCGCCCCCTCCATGAGCCAACCGACCCGATCAGCCCCGTCCCCCGGACCGTCCCAGTCGGTCGTTGAAGAGGTCTTCCTCTCGCCGCGTGTGGTCGATCACGATGCCTTCCTCGCCTTCTCGCGCCGCCTGCGCGAACTGGTCACCGAGTCCGACGAGGCCCGGGCGTCCCTCGTTGAGGCCGCGGACGAAGCCCGCCGGGCGTACGAACTCCTGCGCACCGAATGGACGGGGCACGGCGAGCAGTGGCGCCGGCTCGAATCCATCCAGACTCTCGCCGCCGATGTCGACCGACGCCTGCGCGAAGCCCACGCCGTGCTCGACAAGGCGCTCGGCGCCGAAGAGGCCCAGGCCGCGATCGACCAGCAGCGCGAGGCCTTCGAGAAGCGCCTCGCCGCGCTCCACAGCGCCTGGGCCGAGGCGCTGGGCGACGCCCGCGAGGACGCCGCGCAGAAACTCGCGGCGCTGCTCGCCAGCGCCTCCTCCATCGAGACCCGCGCCATCGAGCGCCTCGCCGACGCCGAGCGGCGCACGGACGAATCCATCGAGGCCGGCGTCCGCCGCCTGACCGAGGCCGTCGAGCAGGCCCAGGTATCCCAGCAGGATTTCTCGGCGCCGATCACCCAGTCGCTCGACCGCATCGAGCGACGCTTCAACGACATGCAGGCGGGCTTCGAGCGTCGACTCGCCGCCCTCGAACAGTCCGTCGGCGAGCGCATCGGCGCCGTCGAGCGTGAGACCGTCCAGCGCATCGAGTCCCGGCTCCAGTCCTCTCTCGAGCGCCTCGCCGAAGCCGCGAGCCACGCCGAGGCCAACGCCCGCAAGATCGATCAGGAAACCTCACGCTCGCTGGACCGCGTCGCCGAGACCGCCGGCGCCCTCGCCGCCGAGCGCAAGCGATCGATCGACGCCCTTGGCGCCGCCCTTCGCGAGAGCGAGTCCCGCCTGGCCTTCGCCGAGGAGGAATCCCGCAAGCGCATCGCCGAGACCGCCCGCGCCGGCGCCGCGGAGGCCGTCCGCGCCGGCGAGCAGCTCGGCACGGCGCTGGAGCGTGTCGAGGCCGCCGAGCGACGCGCCGCCGAGGGCCTGGGCCAGACGCTGCGCAACATCGTGGCGCGGGTCGAATCCGTCGCCGCCGACGCCGAGAAGCGCCTGGCGGCGCTCGAGGCCGGCGCCACGCGGCGCATCGATGAATCCATGAACCGCCTGTCTGCCGAGGCGGGCGAAGCCCTGGGCTCCGTCGCGGACGCCACCAGCCGCATCCGCGAGACCGAGCGCCAGGCCGCCGACGCCGTCGCCGGCGCCATCGAGGCCGCCGAGGCCCGCATCGAAGCCGCCGCCGAGCACGCCGCGGCGAGCGTCCGGACCGGCCTCGACGCCACGCTCGCCGCTTCCGCCACCTTGCTGTCCACCGCCGACGCACGCCTGGCCGACGCCCGGCGAGGTCTCGAAGACCTGCAGCGCCGGTCAAAGGAGGCGCACGAGGAGGCCCGCTCACGCCTGAACGAGACGCTCGAGGAAGGCATCCACGAGGCCGCGCGCGCCGCTGAGCGGGCGTTCGAAGCCGTCGCCGGCGCCGATCAGGCCGCCGAGGCCGCCCGCGCCGCCCAGGCCGACGCCGCCCGCGCGGGCGAGTTGCTCGCCGCCCGGCTCGACGCCGCCGTCGCCGAGCGCACCGGCAACGCCGCAGACGCGCTGGCCGCACGCATCGAGGAGCAGATCCAGAGCCTCATCGCCGAGCACGAGCAGCGCGCCGCCTCGGCCCGGGCCGCCGCCGACGCCGCCGCGGCGGACGCCGATCAGGCCGCCGACAACCTCCGCGCCGCGATCGCCGAGATCGAGCGCAAGGCCGCGGAATCCACCGCCGAGCTGGAACGGCGCGCCGACGAGCGCCAGCGCCGTTTCGAGCTGTCGCTCAAGAAGGCCGAGTCCATCGTCGGCGACCAGAAACCCGGCGTGGACCCGGTCCCCGGCACGCTCGCCGACCTGGTGAACCGCGGCGAGAAGGTCCGCACCGCCGCCGCGGCCTCGTCCGCGCAGCTCGCCGCCCTCCGCTCGCAGACCGATGTCATCCGCACCGGTCTGGCCAACGCCGTCAACGAGGCCACGCGTGCCATGGAACGGCTGCAGCAGCAGAAGAACAGCCTGATTGATCCGGAGCACGAGTCGCCGCAGGCCGCGCCTCAGACCGAAGCGCCGCCCGACGCCGATCCGACCGCCCCGGCCTGATCCACCGGCATCAGCGTCACCTCGACATCATCGCGCTCGCGGTCCGCACGCACCTTGACGGCGCGACGACGGATCAGCTCCAGCAGCGCCAGGAACAGGCCGATCGCCTCGCCCCGGTTCGCGCCCGAGAGCGTCTCGCGCAGGCCGATCTTCGCGCCCGCGCCGTGCGAGGACTCCGCCCGCTTCAATCGATCAAGCAGATCCTCGGCGTGCAGCTCGATCGGCGTGTCGTCGTAGGCGACCTCGTGCGAGCCGCGGATCGCGCGATCCAGGTCCACCGTGGCGATGATCCGCGCGAACGCCTCCACCAGGTCGAACAGCTGCAGGTCGTCCAGCTCCATCGGCGCGTCGTCGGCGTCGCTCTCGTCCTGCGCCTCGGAGGCCCCGATCGGCCCCGCGGCGTAGCGACGCTCCCAGTCGTGACGCGCCGTCTCCAACGCGTCGGCCGCGTCGCGGAAGCGCTTGTAGGCCAGCAGCTGCTGCACCAGCTCGGCGCGCGGGTCCAGCACGGCCGCCGGCCTGCCCTCGCCCCCTTCGCCCTCGGCGTCCGCCTCCGGGCGCTCCGGCGGGGAGATCATCTTGGACTTGATCTCCATCAGCGTCGCCGCCGTGACCAGGAACTCGCCCGCCTGCTCGATGTCGATGGACTCGATGCCCTGCAGGTGGCGCATGTACTGGTCCGCGATCGCGGCGATCGGGATGTCGTGGATGTCCACCTCGGCCTTGCGGATCAGGTGCAGGAGCAGGTCCATGGGCCCCTCGAACCGGTCCAGGCGAACGATGTAGTCGTCGGTCGGCATATCAGAGCGTTCTCGGGTCGATTCCGGACGGTGCGGGCCAGTCCCGGGCTATCCTAGCAGCCGTGCCGCAGACCTCCTCCCAGCCCCAGACCCAGCCCTCGACACAGACCCCCGCGCAGGAGCGGGAGTTCATCGCCTCGGTCATCCGCGCCGAGGCCGACGCGCTGCGCCTGCTGCTGGATCGGCTCGGCCCCGAGGTTCATAAGGCCGTCGAGCTGATCGCCTCCACCGCCGACGCCGGCGGCAGCGTCATCGTGGCCGGGCTGGGCAAGTCCGGCCTCATCGGCAAGAAAATCTCCGCGACCCTCGCCAGCCTGGGCATCCCCTCGCACGACCTGCACCCGGCCGACGCCGCCCACGGCGACCTCGGACGCGTGAACCGGCGCGACTGCCTGCTGGCGCTCTCCTATTCAGGCGAGACCGACGAGGTCGTGGCCCTGGCCTCCATGGTCCGCGCCGACGGCGCCGCGGTGATCGCCATGACCGGCGGCGAGAACGGCCCCCGCTCGGCGCTGGCCCGCGCCGCGACCGTCAACCTCTGGATCGGCGCCGTCGAGGAGGCCTGCAACCTCACGCTGGCCCCGACCTCCTCCACCACCGCCATGCTCGCACTGGGCGACGCCGTGGCGCTGGCCGCGAGCCGCCGGCGATCGTTCACCTCCGAGGACTTCCACAAGCGCCACCCCGGCGGCGGGCTGGGTGGGCTGCTCCGCCCCGTGACCGACCTGCTGCGTTTCGTCGTCGGGCGCAACCTGCCCGTTCTGCACGAGGAACTGACCGTCGGCGAGGCCCTGCGCCAGGCGCAGACCGCCGGTCGGCGACCCGGCGCGCTCATCCTTGTGGATCACGACGGCGTGCTCGCCGGCCTGTTCACCGACGGCGATCTGCGCCGCCTCGTCCTCGCGCAGGAGCCGATGGATCAGGCCATGCGCCGCCCCATGCGCGAGGTCATGACCCGCGCGCCCCGAACTCTGCCGCACACCAGCGTCGTGAAGGACGCCGTCCGCATGTTCCGGGAGTTCCGCCAGGACGAGATCCCCGTCGTGGACGAGGCCGGCAAGCCGCTGGGCATCCTCGACATCCAGGACCTCGTCGCCATCCGCGCCATCCAGGACTGACCTCCCCTCCGCGAGCCACCCCACCGCATGAATCCACGGCGAACGACCGCCTCCGCGCCCGGCTACGCGACACGCAGGATCGGCCTGATCCTCGCGGGGTTGATGGCGATGGCGGTCGCCGCGCTCGTCGCCTTCGGCGTGTGGAACAGCCGTCAGACCGCCGCCCGGACCGACCGGGGGGCGCTGGGCGACCTCGAGAACCCGCAGGCGCTCGCGGGCCCCGCGCCCGAAGTGGGCAGAGGCGATGTCATCGACCTGCTCGAGACCAGCGAGGAGGGGCGCGTCCCCCTCTACACCGAGACGGGCGAGCTCGGGCAGGTGCTGTCCTACGGCCGATTCGAGCCCCAGCAGGGCGGTCGCTTTCATCTCGAAAAGCCCCGCGCGCTCCTGCGCATGAACGACGGGCGCACCATCGAGATCAGCGCCGACGAGGCCGACTTCGTCCGCCGCCAGTCCAACCGCGAGCCCGAGGCCGGGCGCTTCAAGGGCCATGTCGAGCTGCACCTGCTCGATGTCCAGCTCACCGAGACGCTCCTGGACGATCCCGACTGGCGCCCCGCGCCCACCCTCTCGATGTTCACCTCCGCCCTCGACTTCGACTCCGTCGTCGGCGAGATCCGCATGGACGACACCGTCCGCGTCGAGGCCCGCGGCGTGAAGTTCGACGGCGAGGGCGTGACCATCGTCTTCAGCGAACGCGACCGTCGGCTCCTGTACCTGCGCCTGGCCCGCAGCAGCGGCATCGTGATCGATCCGAAGGACATGGGCGGCGATGACTCGGGCGGCTCCTCCTCGGCGCGCGCCGACGATGAGCCCGCCCCGCCCCTCGACGCCCCGCCGCGCGAGGACTTCTACCGCGCCGACTTCACCGGCCCGGTGCTGGTGTCCTCGGGGCAGCGCACCATGCAGTCGGAGCGGCTGGCCGTCTGGGCGCGCCTCCTCGACGGCCGGCTGCGCCCGGACGCCATCGCGCCGATCGAGTGGCGCACCGCCGGCGCCGCATCAGATCCAGCTGAACCGGTCGACCCCAACGCCGGGGGCGACGCTTCTTCCGACGAGCCCATCCGCATCACCTGGTCCGGCCCGCTGGAGGTCCGCCCGCTGCAGGGCGCGCCCCGCGAGCTGAATCTCGACGACCTCTATGTCCAGCTGACCGCGCCGCAGGACGGCCTCGTCCGCCTGGCCGACCCTGCCCTTGACGCCACGCTCTCCGGCGCGACGCTCGAGTACGGCGCCACTTCGCGTCTGCTCTCCTTCACCGGCCTGGGGCCGCAGGGCGTCGTCGCCCGTTTGAACGACCGAGTGGAAGCGCTGACCCAGCGCCTGGAGTTCGATGTCGGCCTCGGCCTCATCAGCGCGCCAGGCCCCGGCGTCATCCGGGGCATCGGCGCCGGGCTGGACCGCTCCAAGCGCGACGAGAGCGGCCAGCCCCCGCCCCGCGACCTGTCCTGGCGCGGGCACAGCGAGATTCAGCTCGCGACCACGGCCGGCGGCGATGTCACGATCGAGAGCGCCCGCTTCGTCGATCAGGCCATCGCCCGCGACGGCGACACCAGCGCCACCGGCGATTCGATGACGGCGCGCTTCACGCCCGGCCCGGACGGCGCGCCGGCGTTCTCCCAGATCACGCTCGAGGGCGCCGCCCGCGTGGACGCCGGCGCCGACGGCGTCGTCACCGGCAACCGGCTGGATGTCGTCTTCGACGCGCCCTCTCCCGGCGCCGACCCCGTCCCCTCGCTCGCCACCGCCACCGGCGCCGTCGTCGCCCAGCGCGACGACCTCCGGCTCCGCGCCGACCTGCTCGAGGCCACGCTCACCCCCGACGACCAGGGCGACCCGCAGGTCACGCTGCTCACCGCCAATCTCGGCGTCGTCGTCGAGATCGGCGCCGGGGCCGAGGCCATCGAGGCCCGCGCCGACCACCTCCGCGCCACACCGCTGGACGAGATCGTCGAACTCAGCGGCGAGCCCGCCCTGATCAAGCGAGGCCTCGCCCAGGTCCGCGCCCCGTCGATGCGCCTGGAGGGCGGCCCGCGCCGGCTCACCGTCTTCGGCGCCGGCGGCGCCGAGCAGACCGCGCCCCCCGGCGGCGATGTCCTGGGCTACGACCATGTGCGCGTGGACTGGGGCCGCTCCATGACCTTCGACGACCAGGCCGGGCGCACCGAGTGCGTCGGCGATGTCGTCGTCATCGGCGAGAAGGGCGAGGCCGTGGTGGACACCGCCCGCGCCGACCGCGTCGTCATCGACTTCACACCTGGCGCCACCGACGAGGCCAACGGCCCGGCGCGCGTCGTGAACGCCACGCTCTTCGGAGCCGTCGAGGAGATCGAAGGCGGCGCCGCCGCCGAGATCGAGGGCCGGCGCTACATCGCCGACCCCGGCGAGGTCACCGGCCGCAAGCTCGAGACCATGGTGTATCTCGCCGGCTCCCGCATCCTTGTGCAGGCCGATCAGGAAACCATGATCGTCCCCGGCGCAGGGCGCCTGCTCATCGAGGATCGTCGCGAGAACGCCGGCGGCGGCGGTGGGAATCCCGCGGCCAAGGGCACCACGCTCTTCGAGTGGGACGGCTCCCTCGAACTCAACCGCCGCACCGGCGTCGGCGTGATGGACCGCTCCGTCCGCCTCCGCCAGCGCCCGCCGGGCGCGGCCGAGGTCGCCGAGATGGACTGCGAGTCCCTCGAAGCCGTCTTCTCCGAGGTCGCCCAGCGCCTGCTCCGCGCCGAGGCCAACGGCGCCGTGTATGTCCGCCACCGCGCCCGCCAGGTCACCGCCGACCACATGCTCTACGACGCCCTCTCCGGCGTCGCCCGGCTCGAGGGCCGCGAGGACAATGTCGTGACCTATTTCGACGAGACCCGCGCCGCCACCCAGACCGCCGGCGCCATCACCTGGGACCTCAACACGGACGACATCAAGGTCGACCGAGCCGGGCCCATCACAATCCCGCGATAGCTCCCCGACAACTCACGCGGTCGGGCGACCTAGGATCGCCATGGTCCCAGAAGGCACCGGAGGCCCCATGCGCTGGCTCGTCGCGATCCCCACCTACAACGAAGCGAAGTACGCCCGGTCCGTCCTCTCACGCGTGCTGGAGTTCGCCGAGCATGTCCTGATCATCGACGACGGCTCCACCGACTGCACGCCCTGCATCCTCCCGGAGTACCCCGTCGAGGTCATCCGCCACGCGACCAACCGGGGCTACGGCCGCTCCATGCTCGACGCCTTCCGATGGGCCCAGGTCGACGGCTTCGACTGGGTCATCACCATGGACGCCGACGAGCAGCACGAGCCCGCCGCCATCCCCCAGTTCGTCGAGGCCGCCGCCGCCGGCGGGTTCGATGTCATCAGCGGCTCCCGCTACCTCAAGTCGCTCGACGGCAACGACATGCCCCCCATCGAGCGCCGGCGCGTCAACGCCTGCATCACCGAGGAGATCAACGAGCGCCT
>CALKYH010000162.1 GCA_938003595.1 uncultured bacterium | reverse complement strand
TTCTCGCCGAACCGCACCAGGCGGAACGAGTTGCCGATCACGAAGATGTCGCCCACGAAGTGGTAGACGACGGCGAAGCCGATCGCCAGCGAGCCCGTGGCCGCCAGGATCAGGCCGATAATCGCGATCACGATCGACGCGACGATGTTCTGCGCGATGACCGCCCGCGTCCGCCGCGCCAGCTCGATCAGGAACGGGATGCGGCTCAGGTCGTCCCGCATCAGCGCCACGCCCGCCGAGTTCGTCGCGATGTCCGAGCCGCCGGCCCCCATCGCCACGCCCACATCCGACGCCGCCAGCGACGGTCCGTCGTTGATGCCGTCGCCGACCATCATCACCCGCCGCCCGCTCTCGCGCAGCCGCAGGATCAGGTCGTGCTTCTCTTCCGGCAGGCACTCGGCCTCCACCCGGTCCACGCCCACCACCTGGCCGACCCGTTTGGCCACGCCGAAGCGGTCGCCCGTGAACAGCGCCACCTGGCGGCAGCCCAGCTCGCGCACGCGCTCCACCACCGTTCGCGCGTTCGGGCGGATGCGGTCCTCCAGCCCCACGGCGCCCAGGTAGCGACCGCTGCGCATGACATGCACGCCGGTCATGCCCTCGATCTTGCCCTCGACCGCCTCGATCTCGCCCTTGAGATCCGGGCGCATCTCCAGCAGCCACGCCGAGCGGCCCGCGAGGATCTCCTCCCCGCCGACCGTCGCCTTCACGCCGCGACCGTGCACCTCGACATACTTGTCCACGCTCGCCGGCTCGACCCGCGCCTGGCGCGCCGTCGTGAGGATCGACCTCGCCAACGGGTGGTTCGACTGCTGCTCCGCGTCCGCCGCGCTCTGCAGCAGGTCCACGCCCTCGACCCCGCTCGCCGGCGCCAGCCGACCGACCGCGAACACGCCCGTCGTGATGGTGCCGGTCTTGTCGAACACCACGGTGTCGATGTTCGCCGCGGCCTCCAGGTAGCTCGCCTGCTTGATCATGATCCCCAGCCGCGCCGCCGCCGCGAAGCTCGCGACCATCGCCGTCGGGCTCGCCAGCAGCAGCGCCGAGGGGCACACCACCACCAGGATCGTGATCGCCGTCACCGTCGCGCGGTCGCGCATGAGCGGGTCGTCCGACTGGCTCATGAGGTACCACACCAGCCCAGCCGTGGAGATCGCCACCGGCACGAAGTACGCCGCCACCTGCTCGATGAGCAGCTGCCGCGGCGTCCTCGAGGACTCCGCCTCCCGGATGAGCTGCGTGACCTTGCCGATCGTCGTGTCGGACCCGACATTCGTCGCGCGGATGTCCAGCGTGCCCGTCAGGTTCGTCGTGCCCGCGAACACCGGCTTGCCCGCGTCCACCTCCGCCGGCACCGCCTCGCCCGTCAGCGACGCCTGGTTGATCGAGGACTCACCCTTGATGACCACGCCGTCCACCGGCAGATTCTCGCCGGGGCGCACGCGCACGGTCATGCCCACCTGCACCTCGCCCAGCCCCGCGTCGCGCTCGACGCCGTTGGCGTCCACGATCCGCGCCGTGTCCGGCGTCAGCCCGACCAGCTGCTCGATCGCCCGCTGCGCGCCCCACGCCGTCCGCCGGACCACCTGGTCCGCGATGAGCAGGATGAACGCCAGGAACCCCGCCGTCTCGTACCGCCCCGTCGCCAGCGCCGCGATGATCGCCAGCGAGGCCAGCGTCGAGGAGGTCGGCCGCCCGCGCTTGAGCTCCTGGAACGACGCCAGGAACAGCGGGAACCCCAGCAGCAGCGCCCCGACGCCCGCCGGGATCAGCGCGATCTCCGAGGCCGCCCCCAGGAACCGCGCCACCGAGGTCGTCAGCACCAGCATCCCGCCCACCAGGTAGACGACGATCCAACGCTCCAGCTCGATCTCATGGTGCGAGCAGCACTCCCCGCCCATCTGCAGCTGCGGCTGATTCCCGCTGTACGCGTGCTCGTGGTGGTCGTGCGGACCGTGGTCGTGCGAGTGGTCGTGCCCGTGGGCGGCGGCGTTGGCCATGTGCAGAAGTCCCTTGCCTGGCTGCTCTGACGGTCAAAGGCCCCTGTGACGGGCCGCGGAGTCCGGTCCTTATAGTAGATCAACGACCGGACGACCCCCTCTGTTCGCCGGGAAACGCCCCGCGGCCTCATCCAACCCCCTTCAACGCCCCACGAGGACCACCCATGACCCCCATCGAACGGATCACGGTCCTCGGCGACGGCCAGATGGGCCTCGTCTGCGCCGCCCTCCTCGCCGAACAGCCCGCCAGCGCTTTCCCCGGCGACGCCGGGGGAACGCCCACCGTCACCCTCTGGGGCCACCACGCCCGCGAGGTCGGCTCCCTCGCCCGAACCCGAACCTCGGCGCGCCTGTCCGCCTTCACCCTGCCCGAGTCCGTCCGCGTCGTCCCCGACGACCTCGAGGCCCTCCGCAACGCCGACCTTCTCATCGCCGCCGTCCCCAGCCAGCACGCCCGCAATGTCTTCCGGCGCCTCGTGGACTACATCCCCGGCGACGCCGGCGTCGTCAGCGTCGCCAAGGGCATCGAGAAGGACACCCTCCTCCGCCCCAGCGAGGTCATCCTCGACGCCCTCGAGAACCCCGACCGCCCCGTCGCCGCGCTCTCCGGACCCACCATCGCCGCGGAACTGTCCCGCTGCATGCCCGCCACCATGGTCGCCGCCAGCGAGAACGAGCGCTTCGCCGAAACCATCCAGAGCGCCTTCACCACCCGCTGGATGCGCGTCTACACCAACACCGACCTCATGGGCGTCGAACTCGCCGGCGCCACCAAGAATGTCATCGCCATCGCGGCGGGCGTCCTCGACGGCCTCCAGGCCGGCTACAACGCCAAGAGCGCCCTGCTCGCCCGCGGCCTCGCCGAGATCGCACGCCTCGGCGCCGCCATGGGCGCCAAGCCCGAGACCTTCTTCGGCGTCGCCGGCGTCGGCGACCTCGCCACCACCTGCTTCAGCCCCGAGGGCCGCAACCGCTCCTGCGGCGAAGCCCTCGGCCGCGGCGAAACCCTCGCCGCCTACCTCGCCCGCACGCAGTCCGTCGTCGAAGGCGTCGAGACCACCAAGGGCGTCGTCGAACTCGCCAAGCGCCACGGCGTGGACATGCCCATCGCCCGCGCCGTCCACGCGGTGCTGTTCGAGGGCCTCGACCCCATCAACGCGATCGCGGGGCTGATGAGCCGCGAGCCGAAAGCCGAACGCGTCGGCTGACGCCCGCGCGCACGCACCTCCTGCAGAACCCGGAGCGCAAGCGACGGGCCCTGTGCGCCCCCGCACCCACGCATCGAAGCCCGACCATGCCCGACGCCAACACCCAACGCGAAGAAGCGCTCCTCCTCTGCGAACGCGGCGAGTTCAAAGCCGCGCTCAAGCTTCTGCAATCCCTCGAGCGCCGCCACCGCGAGACCCTCGGCAAGAACCACCCCGAGGTCGCCGAAGACCTGATCGCGATGGGCATGCTGCACCAGGCACAGGGCACAACCCGCGAAGCCTTCGTCCAATACTCCAGCGCCCTCAAGATCCAGGAAAAGGCCTACGGCCCCGACGACGCCCGCCTCGTCCCCACGCTCGCGGCCATCGGCTTCCGCATGTGGGAGATGGACAGCCTTGAGGGCGCGCTCTCGGTGTTCGCCGAAGTCGAACGCATCGACCGCCTCACCCTCGGCGACAACCACCCCGATGTCGCCCGCGACCTGCGCTCCATCGGCGAACTCCTCCAGGAACTCGACGACGACGAGCAGGCCGTCGACGCCCTCCGCCGGGCCGCGGACATCGACCGCCCCACCGCCGACGACCCCGATTCTCGCTACACCGACAATCTCGTCCTGCTCTCGTACTCCCTCACCGGAACGAAGCAGCACGCAGACGCCGTCCGCTGCGCCCAGGAAGCGGTCGACATCCGCACGAAGACCTGTGGCGAACGCGACACGGACATGGCCGACGCCCTCCTGGCCCTCGGCCGCGCCCAGCGCGACGCCGGCCATCTCGAGGATGCCCTCGCCACCCTCCGCCGCACGGAGGCCATCGACCGCCTCACGCCCGACGACGAGGACGGCGCGCTCGGCGGCACGCTCAACGCCATCGGCATCGTCCTGCTCATGCTCGGCCGCTCCGACGAGGCCCGCGCGGCGTTCGAGGAATCCCTCCGCTCGCTCCTGCAGGCCGGCCTCGAAGACGACGACCGCGTCCTCGACGCCGCCGTCATGCTCCACCGCGTCAAAGGCGACCCCGTCGGCATCGCCCGCGCCCTGGCCGGCGACGACTTCGCCGACGAGCTGGCGGAGGCGATCGAGGAGTACGAGGCCGACGACGACGACCCGCAGGAGGACTGAATCCCGCGGCCCGCGCCGGCAACCGTATCTCCGCGCCGCGGAAGACCAGTGCGATATCCATCGCGATAACCGTTTCTGTGCGCAACATCGCGCCCCTCAGCCCCCTCCCGCTGGCCTCTCTATCGCCGCGCGTCAAAATGCCGGCATGACCGCCCTCCCCGCCCCTACCCCGCCTCCATCCTCAACCGTCCCACCCCTCTCCAAGATCCAGCACATCGTCTTCGACTACTGCTGCCTCTCCCTCCCCCTCGACCAGCTCGCGGAGAAGCACTCCCTCTCCTTCCGCCAGCTCGATGCGCTGCTCGACACGCCAGAGGCGCTCGCCGAGATCGAGGCCGCACGCGCCATCGCCGCCAGGCGTGCCGCCTTCACGCTCGACACCATCCTCCCCCACGCCATCGAGCGCCTCGTCGCCACCCTCGACGACGACCGCGCCCATCCCGAGACCCGGCGCAAGGCCGCCTCCGCCCTCATCCGCCTCCACGAGAGGGCCCAGTGCGCCAACGCCGACTCCGCCCTCCGTTCAGAGCCGCGGGGTTCACCCCGCGCGGCGCCTTCGCAACAGCACACCACAACCCCAACCGCCACGCCCGAAGCAAACCCTGCCCGAAGCTCTCCCATCCCCTTCCCAACCCCTCCGCTCCCCTCCGCGCCCTCTGCGACCTCTGCGACCTCTGCGTTCATCTCCCCCTCCCCGCCCTACCCTCCCCCGTGCCCTCCCCACGCTTCACCTTCCTCGGCACCGGCACCTCCTCCGGCATCCCCGTCATCGCCTGCGACTGCCCCACCTGCACCAGCGACGACCCGCGCGACGCCCGACTCCGCACCGGCGCCGCCCTGGAATGGACCGACCCCGACGGCAAGCCCCGCGCCCTGCTGATCGACGCCACGCCCGACCTCCGCGCCCAGGTCCTGCGGCACAACCTCCGCCGCTGCGACGCCATCCTCTTCACCCACAACCATGTCGATCACACCTTCGGCCTCGACGAGGTGCGCCGCTTCAACGCCGTCATGCAGGCCCCCATCGACATCTACGCCGACGCCCACACCCTCGACTCCCTCCGGCGCGTCTACCGCCATGTCTTCGAACCCGAGAAGAACGCCAACGCCTCCTTCGTCGCCCGCCTCATCCCCAACCAGGCCCACCCCGCGCGCCCCTTCCACCTCCACGGCCTCCGCTTCACCCCCATCCCCCTCCTCCACGGGCGGCTCCCCGTCCTCGGCTGGCGCATCGAGCAAGCCCCCGGGACCTCCCCGAACCCATCCGGGGATGACCTCTTCCCCCTGGCCTACTGCACCGATGTCTCCGGGATCCCGCCGGAGGCCTGGCCCCTGCTCGACGGCGTCCAGACCCTCGCCCTCGGCGCCCTTCGTTTCCGCCACCACCCGACCCACTTCACGCTGAACCAGGCCCTCGAGGCCGCGGGCCGCATCGGAGCCCGCCAGACCTGGTTCGTCCACATGTCCCACGAGGTCCGGCACGCCGAGGTGGACCCGACCCTGCCCGAGGGCGTCCGCCTGGCCTACGACGGGCTGATCCTGGGGCCTTCCTAGTCCCCGCCGCCGACCCACTTCAAGGCCCGATCGCCGACCGGGAGACCCGCCCCCAAGCCCGCTATACTCCCGCCCCCCATGGCCAAGACACGCGAAATCAAGAAGAGAATCAAGGCCGTCGCGAACATCCGTCGCATCACCAAGACGATGCAGATGATCGCCACGAGCAAGTTCGCCAAGTCCCAGCAGCGCGCGACCGCGACCAAGCCCTTCACCGAGG
>CALKYH010000161.1 GCA_938003595.1 uncultured bacterium | reverse complement strand
AGCAGCTTCGCCACTTCGCTGACCGACGCCTCGCCCGGGCCCTCGCGCTCGATCCACGCGCGGACCTCGGCCTCCGCCTCCGCCAGCTTGCCCTGCGCCGTCAGCAGGTTCGACAGCTGCACCGTCGCCTCCTCCGTCGCCTCGCCCCGCTCCAGCGCCCGGCGCATCGCGCTCTCCGCGGCGGCGTAGTCCCCCGCCACCGCGTGCAGCCACGCGATGCGGAACAGGTTCTCCGCGCGGGTCGTCAGCCCCCAGCCGCCCATGCCGATCCCCGACGCCCTCGTGTACCAGCCGATCGCCTCGCGCGCCAGCGCCTGCTGCTCCGCCGGCGCCTGGTCCGCGCGGCCGCCCAGGATCAGCTCCGGCGGGACGAGCACCTGCGCATCGAGCCGGTCCGCCTTCTTCTCCGCCCAGCGCACCGCGCCGCTCTGCGCCGTCGCCGCGACCGTCAGCAGCGCCAGCAGCAGGAACGCCCAGCCCGCGAGCTTGATCCGCCCGTTCAGCCGCAGCTGAAAGTTGTGCAGCCGCGCGTTGCGCCGCGCCAGCATCCGCCAGGCGGTGAAGACGATGTACACCACGCACCCGGCGACGCCGATCGCCATGAGCATCGGCACCATCCCGTACACGCTGCGCCACGCGAAGAACGACGCCGCGAACACCGCCGCCAGCGCGATCTCCTCGCCCCACGACAGATCGTGCTTCTTCGTCTTCGCCGCCGCGACCCGCTCCCTGGCGCCGGGCCGCCCGCGCTTCGTGCTCTTGAGGATCGGCGGCGCCCCCATCCCGAACCGCAGCGCGTCGTTCGGGCAGACGCTAACGCAGTCCAGGCACTTCATGCAGCCCGGATCGACCACCATGCCGAAGTCGCGGATCTCCTCGTGCACCCGCACATTGGAGGTGCACGCCGCCGTGCAGTGCCCGCAGCTCTCGCACTTGTCGTGGTCCACGAGGATGCGCCCCGGCGAGAGCGTGTCCGCCGGGGCGAAGAACCCGCCGTAGGGGCACCCGTAGGTGCAGAAGCCCTTGGCCCCCAGGAAGTACACGCACGCGAACCCGCACACGAACAGGAAGGGGATCGCCACCGCGATCGTCGGGAAGGTCGCCCAGAAGTCCGTGACCACCAGGTCGTTGTGGAAGCCGGGGAACGGCGCCGCGGGCCGCAGCCAGGCCAGCGCCTCGGGCCACCACTTCGCCGCCGCCGGCAGGATCGCCACCCGCTTGAGCGTCGGCCACACGAACATGTACAGGGCGAAGATCAGCGGCACATAGATCAGCAGCCGCGACCGGAACGCCCGAGGCCGCACGCCCACCTTCTTGAGCATCCACCCGCACAGGTCCTGCAGCGCCACGATGTGGCAGCCCCACCCGCAGAAGAAGCGTCCGAAGATCAGCGTCGAGAGGATCGCGACCGCGAAGAAGATGAACCCCGCGTTCACCGCGCCGGTCTCGAGCGTCGCCATCGACTCGCTCGGCTCCACCGGCGAGACCGTGCGCCCCATCAGCCACCACTGCAGCAGGTGCGCCCCCATCGCGACATACACCAGCCCCAGCACGATCGCGCGCCGGGGCCCGTTCCGCGACTTCCGGGGCCGGTGATCGACCGGCGCAGCCTGCACCACCGGCAACGACACATCCCCGCGCCCCGCTGGGCCGGATGATCCGCCGCATCGATCTGTGGTCTGGCTGGCCATGCGTCCTTGCTCGCCCCGACGAAGCTCGTCGAATCCGATGCTAAGCCGTCCGCTCGGGCGACGCCCCAGGGGGGAAGTCCCCGGCGTTGGGGGCGTTATCGGCCCGCTGAGCGTCGGAACGGGCCCGGGGACCGTTTTTTCCTTGTCCGACCCCCGAGTCGCCCGTACATTCCTCTAGTAGTCCCGCGCCGCCCCCCGCCGTGGCGGGCCGCGATCCCCGAGGAGAGACCGAGAATCCATCACCACGACGCTCTGGGGCCCGACCGGGCACGCCGTCCACAGTTGTCCGGAGACTTCGCCCCCAGAGCGACCTCTGCATCGCCGATTCATTCCCACGAACCCACCTGAGGAGCCCGAACCCATGCGCCATCTGCTCGCCGCCGCGGCCTTCGCCGCCGCGTCTGTCGTCTCCCCCGCCCTCGCCGGCGTCCTCCCCGGCCTGGACATGACCGTGTACGCCTCCGGCCTCGGCCAGCCGGTGACCATGGTCCAGCACCCGACCGAGCCCAACACCTTCATCGTCGTCCAGCAGAACCTGGTCGCGCGCGTGATCGTCAACGGCTCCGTGCAGGCGACCAACTTCATGTCCCTCGTCGGCCAGGCCAGCTCCGGCGGCGAGCGCGGCTTCCTCGGCATGGCGTTCGACCCCAACTACGCGACCAACCGTCGCTTCTATGTCAACTTCACCAACCCCGCCGGCGAGACCGTCATCGCCCGGTTCCAGACCAGCGCCGGCAACCCGCTGGTCGCCGACATGACCACCCGCAAGGACTTCGTCTTCGGCGCCACCGCCTTCATCGACCAGCCGTTCACGAACCACAACGGCGGCAACATCATGTTCGGCCCCGACGGCATGCTCTACATCGGCATGGGCGACGGCGGCAGCGCGGGCGACCCCAACAACAACGCCCAGAACCCCAACTCCTTCCTCGGCAAGATGCTCCGCCTCAATGTGAACGTGCCCGACTCCGACGCCGAGGGCTACGACATCCCCGCCAGCAACCCGTTCGTGGACAACATCCCCGTCAACGCCCTCGACCAGATCTGGGCCTTCGGCGTCCGCAACCCCTGGAAGTGGTCCTTCGATGATTTCGGCCACAACGCCACCGACGGCCTGATCATCGCCGATGTCGGCCAGAACGCCGTCGAAGAGGTCAACTATGTCGCCTCGATGGCCGGCGGCGAAAACTACGGCTGGAAGCGCTTCGAGGGCAACAACCTCTTCAGCACGACCGTCCTCGCCTATGAGCCCCATACCGGCCCCATCCACACCTACACCCACTCCGTCGGCTTCTCCATCTCCGGCGGCTTCATGGCCCGCGGCTCACGCATGTGCTCCTACAGCGGGCGCTACTTCTTCGCGGACTATGTGAACCGGCGCGTCTGGTCCTTCGAGCTCACCCCCGCCGGGACCGCCACCGATGTCATCGAGCACACCAGCGACCTGCTCAACGGCGCCTCGTTGCCCAACATCTCCGGCTTCGGGCGCGACAGCACCGGCCAGCTCTATCTCCTGGGCTACTCCACCGGCATCATCTACAAGATCATGTCCAACGAGGGCCCCCTCGACGGCGACCTGGACTTCAACGGCATCGTCGAGTTCGCCGACCTCAACACGCTCCTCGGCGAGTACGGCACGACCTACCAGTTCGAGGATCTGAACAACCTCCTGGGCAACTACGGCGCCTCCTGCCCGAACTGATCGCCTCGCTCCCATCGTGACCATCTCCAACGCCCGGCCGATCGGCCGGGCGTTTTTTCTTGTCCGCGCCCGCGCGTACACTCGCGCCATGGTCCGCGAGATCCATGTCCGCGCCCCGCGTCAGGGCCTGCACGAGTGCACCGCGCAGGTCCACGCCGTCGTCGCCGATTCCGGCCTCGACGAGGGGCTCTGCACAATCTTCATCCGCCACACCTCCGCCAGCTTGATCATCCAGGAGAACGCCGACCCCTCCGCGCGCCAGGACCTCGAACGCTGGCTGAACCGACTCGTCCCCGAGGGCGACCCGCTCTACACCCACACCGACGAGGGACCGGACGACATGCCCTCGCACATCAAGGCCGCGCTCACGCAGACCTCGCTCTCGATCCCCATCCTCCGAGGCCGGCTCGCCCTGGGGACATGGCAGGGGATCTACCTCTGGGAGCACCGCGCCCGCCCCTCCGACCGCCATCTGGTGATCCACATCGCCTGAGCCGGCCCCGATTGGCAAGCCCTTTGCGATCCCCTCCGCACCGGCGCCGCTCCCGCGCCGCCGGGGACACGCGAAAAGGAGATCGCCATGCGCATCGATCCCGCCGCCATCAGCGGCGCCCTCAACAGCCCCGCCAAGCAGCTCCAGGCCGAGCAGGCCCCGACGGCCCAACGCCTGACGGTCGCCAAGAAGAAGGCCCACTTCGACGCCGCCGAACTCGGCAAGGCCGCCCTCAACGCCGCCAAGCCCGTCGAGCTGGGGCGCACGCCCGGCGCCCTCAAGGCGCAACACCGGCAGGCCGCGGCGCTATCTGCGCAGCCGCCCGCCCACAACCTCGACAGCCCCCGTCCCTCCGCGGACGCCCCCGCCGTCCCCACGACGCCCCCGACCCAGTCCCACGACTCCCGGATGGCGGCGTTCCTCGAGTCCTACGGCGCCAACAAGGGCGACAACCGCTACAACGAGAAGTTCGACCTCGACGGCGACGGCGTGATCGGCTTCTCCGATCTCAACGCCCTCCTCAGCCAGCCCGCCCAGCAGACCGATCCGCGCGTCTTCACCGGCGCTGATCTCGACGGCCTGCTCGCCTCTTTCAACAAGAGCCTGGGCGACGACGGCTTCAACCCCGAGTACGACCTGAACCAGG
>CALKYH010000160.1 GCA_938003595.1 uncultured bacterium | reverse complement strand
CCGCTGGTGGATGTGAACGGGCGAGTCGTGGGCATGAACACCGCGATCGTGACGGGCGAGAACCCGCAGGCTCGGACCGATGTGAAGAGCCAGTCAGCGGGCATCGGCTTCGCCATTCCGCTCGAAACGATCGAGTCCGTCGCGTCGCAGTTCATCGAGCGCGGCTCGGTGCTGCGCGGGTACCTGGGCGTGTCGCTGGCGGATCGCCCCGCCGTCGTCACCCTGCCCGACGGCCGGCGCGAGCCGGGCGTGCGCATCGGCGCCGTGATGGAGGATCAGCCCGCGGCCCGAGCCGGGCTTCGAGCCAACGACATCGTCACGGAGATCGACGGGGAATCCACGCCGAGCCTGGCGGTGCTGCGCGGACGCATCAGCGCCCGCCGGCCGGGCGAGGTCGTGCAGATGACGGTCTGGCGCGACGGCGCCCGGCTGGAGGTGCCCGTCTCCATCGGCGCGGCGACGCTGACGACGGACCGCCAGATGGTTCCCGTCGATCCCGAGAATCCCGAGCGGGTCGACCCCGAGATGGCGCGCTTCGAGCTGGCCAACCAGCGACTCTCGCGGTTCGGCATCGTCGGTCTGATCCCCGACGATCGCGGCGCGCTGATCTCCATGGTCCGCGCCAACTCGCCCGCCTTCGAGCAGGGCTTCCGCACCGGGCAGATCATTACGAAGATCCGCGGCGCCGAGGTGGTGGACCCGCAGGCGATCTACAGCGTGATCGCCGACATGCGCCGCGGCTCGGCGCCGGTCGTGGTGATCGCCGAGGACGGCGAGGTCCGCCAGCTTGAGATCGTGGCGCCCTGAGCGCTAGTTCTTCTTCGGCGCGCTCAGCCGGACGGTGACCTCCGTCCCGGCCAGCGGCGTCGTCGCGCGATCGGCGATCCACACGGGCTCATCGATCGCGGCCTCGGGGTTGATGCCCGTCGGCCAGGCGAGCAGCTCCGAACCGAAGGTCGCGAGCCCGGCGATCGTGCCCGCGCCGTCGGCGTCGTAGACCTCGGCGCCGCCCCGCCGGACGAACCTCGATCCGGCGAAGAGGAACTCGCGCGCCGGGAGCGGCGCGCCGGTCGTCGCGTGCTTCACCCATGAGGCGGGGTCGTCGGCGTGCGCTACGCCCTGCGGATCGGTCCAGAGAAACTCCACGCGCACGGCGTCGCCCTCGGGCGGCTGGAACTTCGCGAGGTCGCCGTCGAACGCCCAGGCGCCCGGCTTGCCCGGCTGCAGGCCGATCATGAGCAGGCCCGCGTGGATGTGCGAGGGCTTCGCCTTCGTCACGACGAGGGTCTCGTGCTCCCGCGTGTCGGGTGAGCAGATGATCTGCTCAAGGTAAACCGTGGGCGTGTCGTCGTTGTGCGCATCGATGGGGACGAAGCCGTCGAACTCCACCGTGCCGGCGCCGAGGTCGACGCGCACGCCCGGGAAGGGCTCCGTGGCCGTTGGCGCGGCGTCCTGGGCGCCGAGGGGCGCGACAAGGGCGAGCAACAGCGCCGCGGCGCTACTCGTTGCGATACATGACATGGCAGGCCTTGCAGTTGGCGTCGATCGTCTCGAGCAGGCGGTCGGCGGAGGGGGCGTCGATGACTGGCGCCGCGAGGATGGACTCGAGCGCGAGGGTGTCCTCGAGGGTCTGGGCCATCCAGCGCCGGAAGTCCTCGGGCTGGCGAGCGGTGACGGCGTCTGTGTGCGCGGCACGAACGGCGTCGTGGAGCAGGCCGGCCTCCGCCGCGGGCACCAGGTCGGGGTGATCCTCGGGCGCGGCCCAGCCCGCGCCCTGGATGCTCCGCAGGTGATCGTGCGTGATCTCCATGATCACCATGGCGTCCACGAAGCCCTCGACGGGCGCGACGGAGGGCAGGTCTTCGCCGCGCAATCCGATGGCGCCCTCGGGCAGCGCGACGGCCTCGCTGACGCAGCGGTACAGCCCCGGGTACGACGGCGCCGTGCCGGCGGTCCGCATGCCGTCGACGGCCTCGTCAACGGTCAGTTCGCCGAGCAGGGTCAGCGCGAGCGCGGTCGCCGCCGGTCCGCGGTGCTTGCCGTGGTGGCAGTGGATGTAGATGGGGCGGGGCAGATCGCGCAGCGCCGCGGCGAGCGACGCGCGGTCGTCCGGGTCGATCCCGTTGTAGCGGATCGGGATGTGGACATAGCGCATGCCGTAGCGCTCGGCGATCTCCACCTGCGGCCGGCCTCCATCGACGGAGATCACGGTGACGACGCCGAGTTCGCGCAGGCGCTGGAACGACGGCTCACCCTGCGGCGCAGCGCCGGACAGGACGCCGTCGGTCCATTCGATCAGGTTCTGGACGCTGGAGTCCCGCGGCTCGGCCGCTCGGTGCGGGGAAGCGGCGGCGCAGGCCGCGAGCGTCGCGCTGAGGATGAGGGCCCGGATGGGGATGCGGGATCCCATGGGCGCATGATATCGCTCGCGTGGATGAGCACGCGTCCGCGGCGGGGCAGGGCCGGCGGCCCGATCAGGAGTTGGTTTCGGTCGCGACGGCGGACTCGAGGCCGCGGCGCTTGTCGCGGAGACGACGGCTCTTGCCGACGCGCTCGCGGAGGAAGTAGAGCTTGGCGCGACGGGCGTCGGCCTTGCGGACCACCTCGTACTGCGCGATGCGGGGAGAGTGCACCGGGAAGATGCGCTCCACGCCCTCGTTGTCCACGATGCGACGCACCGTCATCGTGGCGTCGATCCCGCGACCTCGACGAGCGATGAGCACGCCCTGGAAGATCTGGATGCGCTCCTTGTCGCCTTCCACGATCCGGCAGTGGACATTGATCGTGTCGCCGACGTCCATCTGCGGCAGATCGGACTTCAGGTTGGCGGCGTTGATGCTCTCGATGAGGGCCTGGGTGCTCATGGCGTTCTCTGCTGGCTGGGGTCGGGGTCGTATGGGGGGGGAGCAGTGTAGGAAGGTTGGGGGGCTTTGTGGAGCCCCCCGGGCAATTCGGGGCGGTCAGGGCGGGGGGAGCAGGTCCGGCCGGCGCCGGGCGGTGCGGTCCAGACGCTGGGCGAGGCGCCAGGCCTCCACCTTGCCGTGGTCGCCGCTGAGCAGGATGTCGGGGGCCTCGAGGCCCTCCCAGACGCGGGGGCGGGTGTAGTGCGGGCAGTCGAGCAGGCGGGCCTGATCGGGCCCGGCCGGGGAGAAGGAATCGGTCGCCGCCGATTCCTCGTGGCCCAGGGCGCCGGGCAGGAGGCGGACGACAGCGTCGATCAGCGCAAGGGCGGGAATCTCGCCGCCGCTGAGGACAAAGTCCCCGACGCTGATCTCCCGGGGGGGGAGGCGCTCGACAACGCGCTCATCGATGCCCTCGTAGTGGCCGGCGAT
>CALKYH010000159.1 GCA_938003595.1 uncultured bacterium | reverse complement strand
TCGCCGCCGACGGCGAGGGACGCGACTGGAACAAGGTCGCCCAGGAGGACTCGCTGTTCGAGCGCGCCGTCGAGATCGTCATCGAGAGCGGGCGCGGCAGCGTCTCCCTGCTCCAGCGCCGGCTGGCCATCGGCTACACCCGTGCGAGCCGGCTCATCGAGCTCATGGGCATCGCAGGCGTCATCGGCGAGCACAAGGGCAGCGTGGCCCGCGAGGTCATGATCTCGCCCGAGGAATGGGCCGCGATGAAGGCGCAGGCGGCGCAGGACGCCGAGGCGACCAAGGGCACGCTCTTCGCCCCGCGCACCCCCGAGGAGCGCCCCTCGCCCAAGTACTACGACGACGATGTCGAGGACGACGGCGCCGGCCCCGTGATGGGCGCCGACGACGACGGCGACGAGGACTTCGATCTCACCGACGACGCGCCGGAAGCCGACGACAGCGCCGAGGATGAGGAAGAAGTCGACGACGACTCCAATGTCGCCGTCGCCGCGCACCGCGACGACCCGGACGAGGACCTCGAGGAGGAGGAGGACGAGGACGCCGAGGACGAGGACGAAGGCGAGGAGGACGAGGAGTACGAAGAGGATGAGGAGGAGGAGGACTCCGACGACGAGGAGTCCGAGGATGAGGACGAGGGCGAAGAAGAGGAGGAGTGGGAAGAGGACGAGGAAGGCGAGGAAGGCGAGGAGGAGGAAGAGGGCGACGAGGAGTACGAGGACGAAGACGGCGAGGAAGAGGAAGACGAAGAGGAGTACGAGGACGACGACGAGGAAAGCGGCGACGACGAGGACGAAGAGGAAGAGGAAGAAGACGACGAGGTCGAGCTCGAGATCGAGACGCCGCCGTTCATGCGGAAGAAGTCCGCGACTTAAGCGCGCGGCACGGCGCGCCGCAACGGCGGCGCGCCGCGGGGGACCCGGGGATTCTCAGCTGAAGCAGGTTCAGACGGTCGTCAGCGCCAGCGCCGCGGCGATCGGCGCGTGGCCGACGGCCCAGCGGAGCGCGGCGGCGCGCCAGTCCGTCCGCGCCATGGCGCCGGCGCTCCAGGCGCCCACCACGCCGACCAGCGCGGGGACGATCCAACTCCACCAGCCCCAGCCAGCGCCCATCGAGGCGAGCAGCACGGGGACCACGAGCCACAGCGCCGCGAGCGCCGCGCCGCCGTTCTCGCCCATCCGCGAGACGGTCGTCCGCAGCCCGTCCGCGCGGTCTCGCAGGCGGTCGCGCAGCATGGCGAGCAAAATGATCAGGCCCAGGATGACGGCGCCGAGCGAGGTCGCCGCGAGGATCGGGGCGCCGAACAGATCGGCCATGAGGGCGCCCTCCGGCAGGGGCGGCTGCGGCGCATCGTCCGGCAGCGCGACGAGCGTCGATCGCGGCCCCTCGCCCAGGATCAGCGCCGGAGCGATGAGGATGATCAGCGGCAGCAGGATCTCCGCCAGCGCGAGCTTGCGCCGGCGGCGCGCGGTGGCGTAGAGGCCCAGGCCAATGAGCATCACCAGCATCGCGGCGCCGGCGCGCCAGTCGATCACCAGCAGCACGAGCGTCGGCACCAGCGCCATGAAGCCCAGGATGCTCATCGCCGCGCCTCCGGGATCGGCGCCGAGCAGCGACGAGGGCTGCAGCGCCCCGGCTCGGGGCAGCAGGCCCCGCGAGACATCCACCTTGTCCGACCAGGCCAGGCCCCAGAGCAGACCCGCGGCGTGGGCGATGATCAGCAGGATCGCGGAGGCGTCTCGCCCGTCGTCGATGAGCGCCATCGCCCACAGCGCGCTGTAGGGAACGCTGAACAACAGGGCGCCCCAGCGGATCGAGGCGATCCCGCCGCGGATCGGCATGGTGGTGATCGTCATGGGCGACGATGGTACCGGATGGGCGCGGCGGAGCGGCCGGGGTCAGGGCCCCTCAGGCGCGGGCGCTCGCGTGGGTTCGGACCGCCGCCTCAGGAAAGGCGCCGGTCCGCAGCGCGTTTCCCAGGGGGTCCTCCACGGTGGCGCGCAGGCCCTCGGCCAGCGGGATCGTGGCCTCGAAACCCAGCAGCGACCGGGCGAGCGAGACATCCGCGCGGCTGTGCAGCAGGTCGCCGTCGCGCGCGGGCAGGAGTCGGGCGCGCAGCTCCGGGCGCTCCGCGGCCTCGGCGATCTGGTGCGCCAGGTCGTTGATCGTCGTGGCGCGCCCCGTGCCGATGTTCACCGCCTGGCCCCGCAGCTCGGCGTGGGTCGAGCCCGCCAGCAGCATCGCGGTCACGACATCGTGGACATGGATGAAGTCCCGGGTCTGCAGGCCGTCGCCGAAGATCTCCGGCGGCTGGTTGCGCCGCAGCCGCTCGATGAACGCCGCGACCACGGCGCCCTCGTCGCCCGCGCCCACGCGCTGGCGCGGGCCGTAGACATTGAACAGGCGCATGGACAGCCCCGGAAGCCCGAACGAGCGCGCCCAGGCGCTGACGACATGCTCGCCGGCGAGCTTGGACGCGGCGTAGGGCGACAGCGGCGCCGGCGCGCGGGACTCGGGCACGGCGATGTCGCCCGCGTCGCCGTAGGCGCTGCTGGAGGCGGCGTAGATGATGCGCCGGGCGCCGGCGACCTGGGCCGCGGAGCAGACCTCGAAGGTCCCGCGGTCGTTCACGCGGAAGGCGCGGTCCGGGTCGCGCATGGACTCGGGCAGGCTCGAGATCGCCGCGAGGTGGAAGACCACGCGCACCCGCTCCATGGCGTCGTCGAGCGCATGGGTGTCGAGGATGGAGGCGTGGAGGAATCGCACCTGGTCGGGGGCCGCCTCGAGCAGCGCGGAGAGGACATCGGGCGCGTCGTCGTCAGCGCCCGCGGCGCCGCCCGAGAGGTCGTCCACGATGACGACCTGGGCGTCGAGCTCGACGAGCGCCTCGGCGAGATGACCCCCGATGAATCCGGCGCCGCCGGTGAGGCACACGCGCTTGCCCTCGTAGGCGGCGCGGAACTGCTCGAGTTGCTCGGGGCTCCACCGCATGGGCTGGGGATTGTAGCGGCGGGCGATCGGGGCCCGGAGGGGCGGATCGAGCCGGGACGGAGCGCCGCCGGGCCCGATATCTCCCGTGGCCGGGCGGCGCAGGAACATCCCGCCATCGGGGGGCGTATGGTCCATCGCCGCCGATCGCCGATCGGCGGCGCTGGTCGCGACCCTCAGAGCGGAGAGACTGGAGCGGGCCACACGATGAGGAGCATGCGCCACGCGCTGATCGCGGGCTGTCTGATCGCCGGCGTCGCGCGCGCCGGCGTCGAGCCCTGCCCGGATGTTCGTACCACCGAGTGGCGAAGCGACCTGATCCTGCACGATCCCACCGAGGCCGCGGGCTTCGGCTCCCCCCTGCAGACCGGGCGCGACTGGGTCATCGCCGCCGATGTGGACGGCGACGGCGCCGACGACATCGTCATCGGCGCGCCCGAGTGCCAGCTGGTGGACTGCTTCGGCACGGCCGGCAGCGGCGCCTTCGGCCAGCGACGGGCGCTGGCGCAGATCTACAGCGGACGCACCGGGGAGCTCATCCGCGAGCTGGTCTCCCCCGTCCCCAGCCTGGCGAACGGCTCGCTCAACATCGGCGCCTTCGGCACGCAGCTGGCCGCGGCGGATCTGGACGGCGACGGCCGCGCCGAGATCGCCGTCAGCGCGCCCTTCGAGCGCGTCGATCTCAACGGCGACCAGGTTCCCGAGTCCAATGTCGGCGCGGTGTACATCTTCGACGGCGCCAGCGGCGACCTGCGCCAGCGGATCACGGGCGTCGAGACCGGGCGGGCGCTGGGGTTCTCCTCGGCGTTCGTCGGCGACTGGAACGGCGACGGCGTGCGCGACCTGCTGCTGTCCACCCGCGCGACCTTCGTCGGGGGGCAGTTCATCGGCCAGCTTCGGCTCTATTCCGGCGCCGACTGGTCGCTCATCAACGCCGCGCCGTTCGTCGGCAGCGTCGTGCTCAACGCCGTGCAGATCGTCAACATCGGCGACACCAACGGCGACGGCGTGGACGACGCCGCGGTCACCATCCGCGAGCTCAGCAGCGGGCCGCCCCTGATCGCGGTCGTCACCTCCGCGGCGCTGGACCAGTCCCACACCTTCCTCGCCTCGGGACAGAACGGCAAGACGCCCGCGCCCCGGATCGGCGATGTCAACGGCGACGGCCTGGCCGACATCGCCGCCTGGCGCATCTTCTTCGACGGCGAGTCGTTCCACGCGTCGCTGGAGAAGTCCTCCGCCCTCACCGGCGGCCTGCTCGGCGGGTTCGACCTGCCCGCCTCCCCCACCTCGCCGCCGACCATCGTGTCCGTGGGCGATGTGGACGGCGACGGCGTCGCGGAGATCGCCGCGGGCCCCTTCACCTTCGCGAGCCGCACGATCCCCACGCTGGTCGAGGATCGCGCGCAGATCTACTCGCTGCGCGACGGCGCCTGCAAGGGCTCGTGGCGCACGCTCACGCCCTCGGGCAGCGCGCAGGTGCCCGGCGTGCTGCTCGATCAGACCTACTCCTCGATGGCCGCGGGGGACTTCGACGCCGACGGCGCGCTGGACCTGGTCGCTGTCGGCGTGCCCGTGAACGACCCGACGCTCCCCCGATACCTGCGCCAGGTGAACATCTTCCGCCGGCCCGGCTGCCCCGAGGATCTCAACGGCGACGGAGTTGTCGGCTTCGGCGACCTGTCGCTGCTGCTGGATGTGTTCAACGGCCTTGCCGATCCGGGCCAGCTCCCCGCCGACATCGACGGCGACGGGAGGGTGGACTTCAACGACTTGAACCGGGTTCTCGGACGCTTCAACGGCGACTGCTGACCCGGCGCGTCATTATCAGACGCGCGCCCGCGCCGCCCGCATCGGCCGCAAGTCCTTGCGCAACAGTTGGTTGACCTCAATGACCGCGGGGGTACTCTTCACCCACGGCGATGCCGCCGGGAGAGGATTCAAAGAGCAATGCGATCCAATGTGTTCTGGATGGGCGCGGCGCTTGCCGCCGGCGCCGGCGCCACCGCCGCCACCGTCGTGTTCGATGTCAACACGAACAGCGGCAGCGACCCCATGCTCTACAGCGTCAGCGTCCACGACAACGCCCCGGGCCTGCTCACCTTCGCGCTCACGGTCGCGGCGTCGTCCGCCAACAACGGCGATGTCGCGGCGCTGTACCTGAACTTCAACGCCGCCAACGCCGCGGCGGGCTACAGCGCCTTGGACTTTTTCGGCGACGCGATCACCGGCGTCGCCTTCAACACCAGCAATGTGCAGGCCGGCAGCATCGGCCAGCCGTTCCAGTTCGGCCTCGCGATCGGGAACACCGGCTCGGGCAGCGACTTCTACGACTCGTTCTCGTTCACGATGAACCTCAAGAACGGCCTGACCCTCAACGACCTGGCCCTCCTGGGCGTCCGTGCGCAGAGCGTCGGCCCGGGCTCGTCGTTCGGCAACCCCGCCGGCGGCAGTTCCAAGACCTTCATCGAGCGCGGCGAGCCGACCCCCGAGCCCAACCCCATCCCCGTGCCCCTGCCCACCGGCGCGGGCCTCGCGGGCCTGGGCCTGCTGATCGCGGGCGCCCGTCGGCGCCGTGCGGCGTTCTGAGGCCGCCAGTGAGCGGATCCTGCGAGTCCGGCCAGCGGGCGATGGCCCGGTCGGCGCCTGCTAGGATGTCGGCCCCATGGCCCCCCTGATGACGCCTCAGACCTTCGTCTCGATCCTCACCATCGTGATCGTGGTGCATGTGATCCTGGTCACCTGCGCCTACCTCATCTATCTCGAGCGCAAGATCTCCGCCTACATCCAGGACCGCATCGGCCCCAACCGCGTCGGGTTCGACTTCGGCGTGCTGCCCCTCAAGTTCGGCTTCTGGGGCCTGGGCCAGTCGCTGGCGGACGGCCTGAAGTTCCTCCTGAAGGAGGACTACGCCCCCAACGGCGCCGACAAGGCGCTGTTCACCCTCGGCCCCATCGCCATCATCATCCCCGCGCTCATCGGCTGGGCCGTCGTCCCCTGGGGCGGCTATGTCGAGGTCGGGCGCATCGAGCCCTTCGGCCTGCTCATCACCGAGGGCGGCCTCGCGCAGATCGTCGGCGCCAATGTCAACATCGGCCTCATCTGGGTGCTCGCCGTCGCCTCGCTGGGCGTCTACGGCGTGACGCTGGGCGGCTGGGCCTCCAACAACAAGTACTCGTTCCTCGGCGGCCTCCGCTGCACCGCCGGCATGATCTCCTACGAGATCCCCCTGGGCCTGTCCATCCTCGCGATGGTCATCCTCACCGGCACCGTCCAGCCCGACCGCTTCACCGAGATGCAGGCGGCCGACGGCTGGTTCGTGGTCGGCATGCCGCTCGCGGCGCTGCTGTTCTTCGTGTGCATCCTCGCGGAGGCCAACCGCGCCCCGTTCGACAACGCCGAGGCCGAGCAGGAGCTGGTCGGCGGGTACCACACCGAGTACTCCTCGATGCGGTTCGCGCTGTTCTTCCTCGCCGAGTACGCCCATATGGTGACCAGCGCCGCGATCCTGTGCGTGCTGTTCTTCGGCGGCTACCACCTGCCCTTCGTGAAGTGGACCCAGCCCGAGGCCGTGGGCCTGCTGCCGGCGCTGGTGAAATTCCTCGTGCTGTTCACGAAGATCGTGCTGGTCATCGCGTTCGAGATGGTCATCCGCTGGACCGTGCCGCGCATCCGGTACGACCAGGTGCTCAAGCTGGCCTGGGGCGGGCTCATCCCGACCTCGATCCTGCTGGTGGTCTCCACCGCCGTCTTCGTGCACATGGGCTGGACGGCGACCTGGCAGCTGCTGGCGCTGAATGTCGGCCTCATGGCGCTCGTCGTCGCGGTGCGGCCGTTCATGCCCCACGGCGATGTCAACAAGCGCGTGCCCATGGCCGGCTCCCGCTTCTGCCCCCTCCCGGGCGAGCATCCCGACGCCGCGCCCAGCCACCCCGTCGCCCTCGACGACGACGGCCTGATCGACCGCAGCGGTCGCGGCCTCGTCAGCGTGCACTGACCTTCTCTCCGCGAGGTCTCCACACCCCATGCGCCTCCTGTGCGTCGATCTCGGCGACAAGCGCACCGGCCTGGCCGTGGGCGACACCGAGACGCGCTTCGCCTCGCCCCTGGAGGTCGTCGAGAAGCCGATGGCCGCCGGCCCCGCCGGCGAGCCCTTGATCAACGCCGTCGCGAAGGCCGCGCTCGACCACAACGCCGGCGCGCTGGTGATCGGCCTGCCCCTGAACATGGACGACACCGAGGGCCCGCGCGCGAAGCTGGTCCGCGCCTTCGGCGCGCGCCTGGGCGAGCGCATCGGCAAGCCCGTCCACTACCAGGACGAGCGCCTGACCAGCGTCGATGCGGACTGGTCCATGTCCCGGAGCGGGCTGACTCGGGGCCAGAAAAAAAAGCGGCGCGACGCCCTCGCCGCGGCCGCGATCCTGCGCGACTACCTCGCCTCGCTGCCCTGAGCCGCCCCCGGAGCAGCCCCGGCGCAGCAGGCCTTCCGCCGCCCGAACGCCAACCCACCCAGCGACCACAGCGCCATCAGCGCGCCGGGCCCGGCCAGCGTGAGCACCGAGACCGCGTGCCGATCCGGCCCGGAGGGCAGCATCCCCAGCGCAAAGGCGTTGGCCAGCGCCTCCGGGGCGCCGCCGGCGTCGTCGTGCACGCCGGTGTCCTCAAACAGATCGGCGAGGGAGCCCTCGCGCGCCGCGGCGTCTTCCGCCGCACGCGCCGCGTCGTGATAGCGCGTCCACGCCGCTCGCCCGGTGGCGTTCCACAGGACCAGCGACTGCGCGACCACCGCCACGCCGAGCGCGGCGCCGATCAACCGGATCAGAACTCTCATGCGCGGCTCAGCGCCCCGCCTCGGGGGAGACCGTCGAGAGCAGCAGGAAGGTGTCCAGCTGGATCTCGTCCGCGACCTTGCCGGACGCCATCGCCGGGTCGCCGACCGCCACGCCGAAGTCGCTCAGGTTCACCGTGTACTCGCAGCGGATAGCCATGAGGTCGCCCTTGGCGCGGGCCGCGGTCTTCTCCGACTCGGGCATCGAGGTGATGCGCGCCGGGACGGTCATCGGCTTGGTCACGCCCTTGATGGTCATGTCGCCGACGAGCGTGACGGCCCAGGTGGTGAACCCGGCCTCTTCCTTCGCGATGCTCGCGTCCTTGACCTCCTTGAGCGTGAACACGATGTCCGGATTCGACCCCGCGCCGAGCCAGCGATCCGACTGCAGGTGCTCGTCGCGCATCGGGATGCCGGTGTTGAGCGAGGCCACGGGCAGCACGAACTGGCCGCCGACCAGCGCGCCGGCCTTGGACAGGTCCGTCGGGGCGATCGCGTAGCCGATCACGCGGTTGGAGGTGCCCTTGATGTGCTCAAACGGCGCGTCGGAGGTGAAGGTGATCTGGCCGTCCTTGCCGGGCAGGACGAAGTACACCTTCCCGGCCGCGGCCTGGGCGTCGGGGACGACCAGCGTCTGGCCCTTCTCGGTGCGGGGGGCCGTCTCGGCCAGCGCCGCGCCGGCGCCGATCGCAAGGGCCGCGATGCTCAGGATCCAACGAGTGTGCCGTGCCGCCATGGGAAGATGCTCCTGTTGACTGATGCCGGATCGCCGCTCCCCCTTGCAGGGGGTCATTCTCAGATGCGTCGGATCCGGTTTGGTTCGCCGAACGAACACGCCCTGCCGCCGGGCGTCTGGTATGAAAGGGCACAAGCGGCGGGCGATCCACCTCCCCCGCCGCCCCCAAGGAGTCGGCATGCACCGGACCCTCATCGCGGCAGGAATCCTCGCGGCCTCGGCCCTCGCCAGCGGCGCCCCGCCCGAGGCCGGCAAACCGGACAACGCCGTCCGTGGCAAGGCGCCCGTTCAGGACGCCGTCACCGCGGCCTCGCTCCTCGCGGCGCTGGAAACCTCCGACGAGGGCCTCGAGACCCTGCAGGCGGACATCCGGTACGACCGGCGTTTCATCCTCCAGGGCGACCGCCATGTCCGCGATGGCAAGCTGTACTTCAAGGTGAACCCCGGACAGGAGATCGTCGGCGCCCGCGGCCGCACCTTCGCCATCCACTTCGACGAGCTGTATGTCGGCGACCGCAAGGAGAACGACCCGCAGACCTGGGTCTTCGACGGGCGATGGCTGACCGAGGTGCGCCCTGCGATCAAGCGGATCACGCGCCGAGAGGTCGTGCGCGAGGGCGAGCGCTTCGACCCGCTGCGCATCGGCGAGGGCCCGATGCCGATCCCCATCGGCCAGAAGGCCGCGGACATCCTCTCGCGCTACGACGCGGAGCTGCTGCCGTCCGACGAGGGCGCAGGCGAGGACGGCAAGGCGTACCTCGCGGGGCTGAAAGAGCCGACCTGGCAGCTGAAGCTCACGCCGCGCAAGGACCGGCCGGACAAGGACGAGTTCAAGGAGATCCGCCTCTGGTACTCGCAGGGCACGCTGCTGCCGCGCCTGGCGCGGACGATCAACCGCGCGGGCGACGAGAGCTATGTGGCGCTGATCAACCTGAAGCGGAACGGGCCGCTGCCCAAGGAGGCCTTCACGGCCCCGAACGCCGCGGAGCCGGGCTGGGAGGTGCAGGTCATGGAGCTTCCGCCGGAGACGGGCGGCCGATCGCCCGATCTACCCTTCTGACGGCCCTCGGGCCGATTCGAACCAATCGCCGGCGCACGGCGGCGCCGGCGGGGAGGGATCCGAGATGATCCGACATTCGATCGCGCTCGCCGCGGCCCTGGCCCTGAGCGCCGGCCTCGCGCCCGCGCAGGACGGCGGCCAATCCACGGCGGAGATGCTCAACGAGCTCAACCGCATGCGCGACGAGGCCAGGGGCCCGTCTCTTTCCGAGAGCGTCCGCGCTCTGCTCGCGGCCCCATACCTGACCGACGATGAGCGGCGCGCCGCGCGCGTGTTCCACGGCCAGTGGCGCGACGAGGACCTGACCGACCCGGCGCTGCGAGCCGAAGCCGCGCTCATGGCCGGCGTGTGGGACGATCGCTCGCTGAGCGACCCCGCCGCCGCCGTGGAGGACCGCGCCGAGGCGGCGCTGCGCCGGGGCGATCTGCAGGAGGCGGCGGCGCTGGCGTCGGGCGCGACGAGCGTGCGGGCCAGACGGATCCACGCCGAGGCGCTCGAGGGCCTGGGGCGCTACGACGAGGCCGACAAGGCGGTGGAGCCGGTGGTCGCCGAGCTGTCGCGCAACCAGTTCACCAGCGCCGCGGATGTCGTCGAGGGCGTGCTCGCGCTGCAGGTGCGGGCGCGGATCCGCGCCCAGCCGGCGCAGGACTACCAGCGGATGCTGGACCTGCTGACCTTCGCGCGCGACGGGATCGACCGGCTGCACTACCCGAGCCTCGTGGCCGAGTCGGCGCTGCTGTACGAGAAGAGCAACCGTCAGGAATCCGCCCAAGCCGCGCTGCGCGCGCTCGAGCTGAACCCCGTCTCCGCCGACGCCTGGGCCGCGCTGGGGCGGCTGGCGGTGGGGTCGTTCGCGTTCGACGACGCGCGCGACGCCGCGGCCAACATCGACGACGCCGCCAAGCGACTGACCGGCGACCCCGACGCGGTCGTGGCCCAGAGCGCCATCGTCCGCGCCACGGCGTGGCTGCGCCAGAACGACCCCGACCTGGCCATGGAGGAGCTGGCCCCCGCGCTGCGGCGCTTCCCCCGCCAGCGCGAGCTGCTCGCCCTGCGGGCCGCGGCGCTGGCGCTGCAGTGGAAGGAGGACGAGCTGCAGACGGCGCTCGCCGAGTTCGACCAGCTCTCGCCCGGCTCGCCGGACGCGCTGCTGGCCGTGGGCAAGGCCCTGGCCGAGGTCCGTCAATACGAAAGCGCCGCGGACTACCTTGAGCGCGCCAGCGCCCGCCAGCCGAATCTGGCCGAGCCGTACATCGAGCTGGGCCTGCTCGAGATGCAGTCCGGGCGCGACATGCGCGCGCTCGACGCGCTCCGCAAGGCGACGCAGATCGACCCCTTCAACACCCGCGCCGCCAACAGCCTCGCCCTGCTCGAGGAGCTGCTGACCTACGAGACCGTCGAGAGCGAGCACTTCATCGTGCGCTACCGCCCCGGCGTGGACGGCGTCATGGCGCGGGAGATGCTCGCGCCGCTGGAGGAGATCCACGCGCTGGTCGGCGGCGCCATCGAGCACACCCCCGACCGCAAGACCACGATCGAGCTCATGCCCGACCACCAGTGGTTCGCGGTGCGCATCACCGGCATGCCGGCGCTGCACACCATCGCCGCCGCCACGGGGCCGGTCATCGCGATGGAGGCGCCCCGGGTCGGCCCGCGCCACACCGGCGAGTACGACTGGGTCCGCGTGATCCGGCACGAGTATGTCCACACGGTGACGCTCTCGCGCACGAAGAACCGCATCGCGCACTGGTTCACCGAGGCGGCGGCGGTGTACCTGGAGGGCGGGCCGCGCGATTACGACTCGGCCCAGCTGCTGGCCAAGGCCACCCGCGACGGCGAGCTGTTCGACATGCGCGAGATCAACATCGCGTTCGTCCGCCCCGAGAAGCCGACCGACCGAGCCCAGGCGTACGCCCAGGGCCACTGGATGTACGAGTACATCGTCGAGCGCTGGGGCCCCCAGGCGCCGCTGGACATGATGGACCTCTACGCCGGCGGCGCCCGCGAGTCCGAGGCGATGCAGAGCGTGCTCGGCCTCTCGCGCGAGGAGTTCTTCGAACAGTTCAAGCCCTGGGCGAAGAAGCAGGTGCAGGCCTGGGGCATGATGCCGGAGCCGTCGATCGAGTCGCTTCTCGCGCAGTGGGCGGCGCAGGATCCCGAATGGCTCGACCAGGCCCGATCCGTGCTGTCGAGCGCGGCGGGCTCGTTCGCATCGCTCAGCTCCGGCGGCTACGCGCCGGCGCCGGTCACCATCAAGCTCCCGCGGCCCACGCTCGGCGCCGTCGAGTCGTGGCTGACCGAACACCCCGATCACCCCGACCTGCTGGAGCTCAGGATCGCGCACGAGCTCAGCGAGAACGGGCAGGAGCCGACCGTCGAGATGATCGACCTGCTCGAGCGCTACGCCGAAGCGCGCCCGGTGGACCCCATGCCCCACCGCCACCTGGCGCGGCTGTTCCTGGCTTCTGAAGATCCGTCGCGCGCGATCCCGCACCTGGAGTATCTGGACATCCGCGAGCAGAAGAGCGCGGCGTACGCCATCGAGCTGTCGCGCCGATACGCCGCGGAGCAGGACCTCGAGGACGCGGCGATCAAGGCGGCGCGGGCGACGCAGATCGCGCCGTTCAACGCCTCGTACCGCGAGTTCGCGGCCCGGGTCGCGCTGCTCCGCAAGGACTACGCCACGGCGGCGCATCACATCGAGGCGCTCACCGATCTGGAGCCCGACCGGCCCGAGCACAGGACGCGACTGGAGCGCATCCGGCAGATCATGAGCGGCGGCGCGGGCGGCTGAGCGTCAGCGACGCTCGGTCACCCAGGTGAGCCCCAGGCGCTGGTCCTCGACGCGCACCGCCGCCAGGCGCACGCGCCGGCCGTCCTCGAGGTCGATCACCGGCTGGTCCATCAGCGCAGCGCGGCCGGACAGCGCCGCGAGCAGGCGGTCCGCGTCGCTCGACTCTGCGCCGAGCGCGTCCGACGGGGCGAGCGCGGCCAAGCGCTCGCCGGCCCATGCGCCCGCGGCGGGGGCGCTCAGCCGGCCGATGGCCACGCCGTCGAGGCGCGCCCAGAGGGCGCCGTCCTCGTCGATGTAGGGGCGCAGCGTCGCGGTGACGATGCGCTGCTCGTCGCCCAGGCGAGCCGCGACCAGCACGGCGCCGC
>CALKYH010000158.1 GCA_938003595.1 uncultured bacterium | reverse complement strand
CCGCAGCTCTCGTGCTTGAAGAACCGCGCGATGTTCCGCGCCACGCCCACCATGTCCGTGTCCTCGTCGAACACCGTCGGGCACGCCGTCCCCAGGCCGAGCACGCCGTACTTGCGCCCGATGTCGAAGTCCATCTCCGCGTCGAACTGGTCCGGCCCCAGGATGCCCGTGCTGATGCCGCCGGCGATCGCGCCCTTGTAGCGCTTGCCGTTGCGCATGCCGCCGCAGTACTCGTCCACCAGCTTCCGCAGCGGGATCCCCAGCTCGCACTCGAACACGCCGGGCTTGTTCACATGCCCGGACACGCCCATGAGCTTGGTCCCGTGGCTCGGCGGGCCGCCGATCGTGCTCTGCACGCCCTGCTGCTTGAACCACTCCGCCCCGTGCTCCACGATGCTCGGCAGGTGCGCCATCGTCTCAACATTGTTGATGATCGTCGGCTTGCCCCACAGCCCCTTGATCGCCGGGAACGGCGGCTTGTTCCGGGGCCAGCCTCGCTTGCCCTCCAGGCTCTCCAGCAGCGCCGTCTCCTCGCCGCAGATGTACGCCCCGGCGCCGCGGTGCAGGAAGCAGTCCACCTTCCACGGATCACCCGCGGCCGTCACGGCCCCGTCGAACAACCCCTTGCCGCCGAAGATGCCCTTCTCGTACGCCTCGCGGATCGCGTTCTCCATCACCCGCGCCTGGTGGTGGTACTCGCCGCGGATGTAGAAGTACGCCGTCTGCAGCTGGCACGCGTAGCACGCGATCGCGATGCCCTCGAGCACCAGGTGCGGGTCGAAGTCCATCAGCAGCCGGTCCTTGAAGGTCCCCGGCTCCGACTCGTCCGCGTTCACCGCCAGGTACCGCTGCCCGCCGTCGAACTTGGGAAGGAAGGTCCACTTCAGCCCCGTCGGGAACCCAGCGCCGCCGCGGCCCCGGAGGTGCGAGTCCTTCACGGTCTCGACCAGGGCCTCCGGCGCCATCGAGATGGCCTTCTTCAGCCCGGCGTACCCGCCCGTGCGGACATACTCGTCGTAGGACACGACATGCCGCTGCTTGGGGTCGCCCCAAGGGAAAGTCGGGATGCGCTGCGTCAGAACGGCCTTCTCGGGGGCGAAACTCGGCATAGGGCCCAGACTCTATCAGCCCCGACCCGCCCCCGCCCCCGGATTCGCCTCCGGATCCGTGCCCCGAGCTGGGCGGACCTCGATCTCCTCCACCACCGTCCGCCGCAGCGTCACCGAGCCGGACAGCCCCTCCGGAACCTCCCCCGGCGCCGCGGCCCTTTCCGTCGTCTCCCGGCGCACCTCCACCCGTCGAACCCCATCCGGGCCCTCGCCGCCCTCCTCCACCTTCCCCGTCGCCCCACGCCACACATGCCCCCAGAACTGTCCGAGGGAACGCATCAGCGGCTTGTTGGGCTCCGAAGACATATCAGCAAGGTTACCCCGACCAGGCGCGCGGGTCCGGGTGGCACGGGTCGCCGCTCTGGGAGACCCGTGTCGCTGTTCCAACCAATCGCAATCGTGCCACGCCGGCCGCCCGCTCACCGATCCGGCGTCTGATACTCCACGCCCAGCTCGTTGAACAGGAACGACATCACATCCGTCGTCTCCGCGATCCGCTCGTCGAGCGAGGTCCCGATGCCGTGCCCCGCCTTCATCGTCGTGCGCAGCAGGATCGGGTTGCTCGAGGCGTTCGCCGCCTGCATCCGCGCCGTCATCTTGCGGCTCTGCATGGGGTCCACGCGCGGATCGTTCGCGCCCGTCGTGAACAGGATCGCCGGGTACGCCGCGCCGTCCTTGACATGGTGGTAGGGGGAGTACGCGTACAGCGCCGCGAACTGCTCCGGGTCCTGCACCGTGCCGAACTCCGGCACATTGAACGCCCCGTTGGGCGACAGCTCCACGCGCAGCATGTCGTAGATGCCCACCGCCGAGTGCACCGCGCGGCACACATCGGGGTGCTGCGTCACCACCGCGCCCATCAGCAGGCCGCCGTTGCTCCCGCCCTGCAGCGCCAGGCGCTGTGGGCTGGTGTAGCCCCGGTCCACCATGTGCTTCGCGCAGGCGTAGAAGTCGTCGAAGACATTCTGCTTCTTGGTGAGGTTGCCCTCCAGGTGCCACTCCTCGCCGTACTCCCCGCCGCCGCGGATGTTCGCCACGGCGTAGGTCACGCCCTGCTCCAGGAACATGAGCCGGTTCAGGCTGAAGCCCGGCTCGATGTTCACGCCGTAGCCGCCGTAGCCGTACAGCACGCACGGGGCCGAGCCGTCCATCTTCATGCCCTTGCGCCGGATGATGTTGATCGGCACCTTCGTGCCGTCCTTCGACACCGCGAACTCACGCACGACCTCGACATCCCGGAACAGCGCCGGCGGCACGGTGAACAGCGCCGTGCGCTCGGTCTTGCCGGTCTGCGGCGAGAACCGGAACCACGCCGGCGGATCGATGTACGAAGACGCCACGAACGCCACCTCGTCCCCGTCCAGGTGCGCCAGCCCGCCGACCGAGCCCACCTCCGGCTGCTTCGGCCCGGGCAGGCGCTTGCCGCTGTGGTCGAACACCCGGAACTCCGACGGCCCGCCCAGCTGGTAGGTCAGGTACAGCCGCCCCGGCGTCGAGACGATCGTCGGCGGCCCGAAGAAGTCCGCCACGATGGCGTCCTCGCCCGCGTCCACCACCACCTTCGCGTGCGCCATGTCCAGATGCTCGATCGGCAGCCGCAGGATCTGGCCCTTCGGCGAGTTGTCGAACGAGATGACATACACCCCGTCGTTCGGCGCGAAGGTCGCGCTCACGACGCGGTCGTCGAACGACGAGAACTTCGTCCACTTCCCGTCCGTCGTCCGCAGGTGATGCTCGAACTCGCCGCCGTCGCCGTTCTGCACGCTGGCGATCACGCGCCCCGTCGCGTCGTCGGCCTCGAGCACGATCTCCGCGATGCGCACGAAGTCGCGCCCGATCTCGTAGCGGTCCTTCGCCGGGTCCTGGCCCAGGGTGTGGTGGAACACCTGAACATGGAAGTCCATGTCCTCTTCCGGCCGCTCGCCGGCGCGCGGGTAGCGCGTGTAGTAATAGCCCTTGGAGTCCGGCGTCCACGCCAGGTCCCCGCCCGCCGTGCCGCCCTGCACGCGCTCGATCACCGCGTCCACCTGCCTGCCCGTCGCGATCTCGTACAGGTGCACATCGCCGCTCTCGGAGCCCCCGCTCGACATCGACACCGCCACGAGCTTGCCGTCCGGCGAGGGCACGAACCAGTCGATCGTCGTCATGCCCGACGGATCCAGCGTGTTCGGATCGACCACCACCCGCGCGTCCGCCACGCTGTCGAGCGAGCCCAGCGCGATCAGGAACGGCTGCTGCTTGGGCGGCTGGCGCTTTATCGCCAGCACGCCGTCGCCCGCCTTCGCCACCGAGGAATAGCTGTCCGTCTGCGCCCCGAGCAGCTCGGTCACGCGCCGCTCGATCTTGTCCCGCGCCGCCAGCGCGTCCAGATACGCCCGCGCGTGCTCGTTCTGCGAGGCGCTCCAGGCCTGCACCGCCGCGTCGTCCCAGTCCTCCAGCCAGCGGTACTCGTCCGTGATCTTCTGCCCCTGCAGCGTGTCCACCACCGGCTTGCGGGCCGTGGTCGGGGGCGGATCGGACTCAGCCAGGGCCGGGGCCGCGCCGGCCAGAACCACCGCGGCCGCAAGGGAAACGATCAGACGGGGCGCGTGCATGGAGTCGCTCCTTCGAGCGTGCGAGAAAGTGGGGGATACCAGAGACTTCTATGGCGTCGCCGGGCCGGCGGTTGCCGCCTCGGCCAGTCAACTCGGCTCGTCAGTGATGCCCGGAATGACCCGCGCCGTCCTTGGTCTGATCGATGAGCTGCCGGACCTTCTCCGCCGTGATGTTCTCGTGGAGCGTCTCGTCGACCAGGGCCACCGGCGCCGTCCCGCACGAGCCCAGGCACTCCAGCTCCACCAGCGTCCACTTGCCGTCGTCGGTCGTCTCGCCGATCTCGATGGCTAGCTTCTCGCGGACCGCGTCCGTGATCTGCTTGTGGCCGCAGAACTCGCACGCGATCGACCGGCACACCGCCACCACATGCCGGCCCTTGGGCTTCAGCCAGTACTCCTCGTAGAACGAGGCGCAGTCCAGCACCTCCGCGGCGCTCAGCCCCAGAAACTCCCCGATCTCCTCCATCGCCTGCGCCGGGATCCACCCGTTGCTGTGCTGCACCATGTGCAGCGCCGGCAGCAAGGCCCCCTGCTTCGTCGCATAGCGGGGCAGGATCCTGCTCGTCAGCTCCTCGCGCATCGACGCCGTCAGATACGGCTCCGAACGCCGATCCACCTTCATCGTCGCCGACGGCTTCGCGATCCAGGCCATGCGCAAGGGCTCCCAATCAGACCCCGACCGGCGTGGTCGGGCTCAGCACTGTAGCCCAACTCGCCCCTTCTCTCACTCCCCCGGGCTGTACAGCCGGGCGTCGATTCGAAGATGCTCCTCCGGCGCCGACCACGCGTCCCGACGCGCCAGGCTGCACCGGGGAGAGGCCTTCACCTCCGCCGCCCGCAGCGCCCCCTGCGGCGTCATCGCCTTGACCTCCTCCGCCTTCCCCCACACCAGCACATCCACCACCGTCCCGTCCGGCGCCCGCAACGCGCACAGATCCTTCCCGTTCCCGAACGCCGCGCCCTTGCTCGTGTTCCCCATCGAGAAGGTCCAGGCCCCCGCGAACTCCGGATTCTTCCCCCTCGCGGCCCCGCTCGGCCCGCCCCACACCGTCGGGTCCGCCCCCGCCCGCCCGTTGAACACCACCGCCCGCTCCCCCGGCCCCAGCGTCAGCGCCGGGAACACCCACACCACCGCCCGCGCATCCCGCGGATCCTCCAGCCCCAGCGCATCGACGATCGCATAACTCTTCAGCTCGATCGCCCGGTCGTGCGGGTTGAGCACCTCGACGAACTCATCGAACACCGCGTCCGACTGCCCGTCCCCGTTCGGGTCCGCCTCCACGCCGCGGGGCACCGCGTACAGCACCTCGCTGATGACCGGGTGCGGATACGGAATCACCGGCGCGCTCTGCCCGAGCGCCGCCGCGGCCACCACGACTGCAGCAAGCTCCACCACCCCAGCCCTCCGGCGCGATGCTCCGCGTTACCGATCCAACTCCGCCGCCACGATATTCAGCGAGCCGATCACCGCCACCGCGTCCGCCAGCATGTGGCCCTCCAGCAGCTTCGCCGTCACCGCGAAATGGATGAACGACGGCGGACGCGTCTTGATCCGCCACGCCCGCGGCCCCCCGTCGGCCACCACGAAGTAGCCCAGCTCCCCGTTCGCCGTCTCGTGCGCGCCGTACGCCTCCGCCACCGGCGCCTGCCAGCCGCGGTTCGTCATGATCAGCTCGAAGTGCTGGATCAGACCCTCGATCGATCCGTACACGTCCTTCTTCGGCGGCTTCACCGCCTTGCCGTCCGCGAAGGTGTCGATCGGCCCGCCCGGGATGGTGTCGATCAGCTGGTCGATGATCTTCATCGACTGCCGGATCTCCTCGATGCGCACGCGGAACCGCGCGTACACATCGCCCTCCGTCGCCAGCGGCACCTGGAACTGCACCGCCGGCGCGCCCTGGCCGTCCCAGTTGTCCTTGTAGCACAGGTACGGCTCGTCCTTGCGCAGATCACGCCGCACGCCCGACGCCCGCGCCACCGGCCCCGTCAGCGACCACGCGATCGCGTCCGCCTCGCTGATGACGCCGATCCCCTGCGCCCGGTCCATGAAGATCCGGTTCCGCAGCACC
>CALKYH010000157.1 GCA_938003595.1 uncultured bacterium | reverse complement strand
TCCTGGTTCTTCTCGTCCTTGGGCTGGAAGGTGCCGATGCCCACGCGGTCCTTCTCGCTGAGGATGATCCGGCGCACCTTCACATGGCTCATCACCTGGCGCCAGTCGCCGGCGTAGTGCTTCATGAGGTCCGCCATGACCTTGCGGCAGAACGGGTCCAGCTCCCCCACCATCTTCACCTTGCCGTGCCCGCCCATCTCGGCGTACTTCTCGTTGAGCTTGCGCTCCACCTCGCCCCGCGCTTCGCGCGGGATGAGCAGCAGCGGCTCCTCGTGCATGGGGCAGCGGTACTCGTGGTCCTTGCCCGTCGGGCCGCAGTGCTCGTCGAGCATCCACGAGAACGAGTACAGCGCGCCCGCGTCGGTCTGCGAGTAGGCCTCCAGCCCCTTCTTCAGGAGCCGCGCGATGGTGGACTTGCTCGAGCCCACCGGCCCGTGCAGCAGCAGGATGCGCCGATCGGTCCCGTAGCCCTCCGACGCGGAGCGCAGCACATCGACCAGCTGCATGAGCGCGCGGTCGAGGCCGAAGATCGCGTCGGCGCCGTGATCGATGGGATCGGAGAAGAAGTGATACCGCACCGCGTCCTGCTTGAAGCGCGTGTAGCGCTCGAAGCCGTGCGCGAGGATCATGTCGTACAGGCGCTGGTAGGCGTTGCGCACCACATGCGGGCGCTGCATCGCGATGTCCAGGTACTCCCAGAACGAGCCCTCCCAGTGGCGCTGCTGGAAGCGCCCCCGGTCCAGGCGCGACTCGATCAGAGAAGCCAGCTCCTCCGACTTGCCGCCGCCGTTTCCAGAACCGCCCCCGGATCCGCCCCCAAGGCCGCCCCCGGAGCCCATCCCGCTGTGTCCGCGACGCTCGTCCATGGCTTTCGCCTCCTTGCCGCCCTCATCCAAAGAGGGCCCGGGGACCGCGATCCCTGACCTTTTCGTATCGGCCTGCCCGCGGCGCCTCCAAAGAGAACTACGCCTGTTTCCGGACCCGGTTCCCCGTCCGCCGCACATCCACCGGACATCCACCATCCCGGGCTACACTCGGCCCCTATGTCCTTCGGCCTCTCCCGCGGAAAAACGCTCGATCCGGGCCAGGTCGGCCTCACCACCGCCGACCTGCCGCCCCTGCCCGACGACATCGCCGCCAACCCCGGCGCCGCGCGGATGGACCTGCGCGCCTGGTTCGAGCATCCCAACCGCCCCCTCGAGCTGGAAATCGGCTCCGGCAAGGGCACCTTCCTCGTGCAGCAGGCCGAACTCCAACCTGAAACCAACTTCATCGGCATCGAGTGGGCCAAGGAGTTCTGGGGCTACGCCGCGGACCGCCTGCGCCGCCGCGCCCTGACCAATGTCCGCCTCCTCCACGCCGACGCGGGCGAGTTCCTGCGCTGGCGCGTGCCGGACGCCACGCTCTCGGTCATCCACCTCTACTTCCCCGACCCCTGGCCCAAGACCCGCCACCACAAGCGGCGCATGGTCTCCGACCGCTTCATGACCGAGGCGCATCGCGCCCTGGTCCCGGGCGGCCAGCTGCGCGTCGTCACCGATCACGACGACTACTGGCAGTGGATGGAGGAACACTTCGCCCGCTGGACGGCGCCGCGCGAGGACGGCTCGCCCGCGCCCTTCGAGCGCGCGGCCTTCGACCGCCCGCCCTCCGCCGGCGAGGGCGAGGTCGTGGGCACCAACTTCGAGCGCAAGTACCGTCGCGAGGGCCGGCCCTTCCACGCCGCCACGCTCCGCCGCACGACCTGACCCCGGGAGCCCCCATGCGCGACCCCAAGGCCGACCCGCAGAACCTGGCGATGTCCGACTTCTGGTGCGACTTCTGCCGGCGCGCCTGGACGGAGGACATCCCCATGCTCGAGGGCCACGAGGGCAGCCTGATCTGCGGCCGGTGCCTGACCCTCGCCTACGCCGACCTCGTGCTGCACGACGCCCCATCCGTCCCCGCCGCGACCGACGCCCCCGGGGCGCCGCGCTCCGGCGACCCCGACCGCCCCAAGTGCGTCATGTGCCTCGAACACCGGCGCGACCCGATGTGGCGCTCGCCGACCCACGAGGACATGCTCGCATGCCTGCGCTGCGTCAAGCAGGCGGCGACCACGCTGGAGAAGGACCCGGATTTCGGCTGGAAGCGTCCGACGGCCTGAGGCGCTGACGCGGGCTCAGTCCTCGTCGCCCTCGCGTGGCTCGTCCTCGTCGTCGGCGGGGCCGGTGCGCTCGCCGAAGATGGCCGTGCCGATGCGCACGATGTTCGCGCCCTCGGAGATGGCGACCTCGAAATCGTTGGTCATGCCCATCGAGAGGATGTTGAACTGCCCGTGGTCGGCGCCGACGCCTTCCTTGAGCAGATCCTCGAAGCACTCGCGCATCCGCGCGAAGACCGGGCGTGCGTCCTCGGGGTTCTCGCAGGCAGGCGCCATAGTCATCAGCCCGCGCAGACGGACATTGGCCATGGTGTCGATCTGCTCGGCCAAATGCAGCGCCGCGGGCAGCGACACGCCGGCCTTGGTCCCCTCGCCGGAGCAGTTCACCTGCAGCAGCAGGTCCACCGTGGCGTCCTTGCGCAGCGCGGTGACCTGGATCTCCTCCGCCAGGCGCAGCGAGTCCACGCCGTGGATCAGGCGCGCGCTCTCGATGGCCTTCTTCACCTTGTTCCGCTGCAGCCGCCCGATCATGTGCCAGCGGGCGCTCTCGGGCAGACCCGGGCCCTCCAGGGCCCCGCCCTTGTGCAGCGTCGCCGAGCGCGACAGCCACTCCGCCGTCATCGCGGCCCGCTGACTGAGCTGCTGCACCTTGTTCTCGCCGAAATCCCGATGGCCCATCGCGATCAGCTCGCGGATCTCGTCGGGCTCGGCGAACTTTGTGACGGCGACGAGGATCACATCCTGCGGCCGGCGCCCGGAGCGGCGCGCGGCCTCGGCCACCCGCGCGCAGGTCGCCTCGTACCGTTCTTTCAGCGTTTCCGTCGTCGCCATGCGATGTCCTGGCATGACCGGAGCTCCGCTCCTTGTTCGACGCGCATCCATGGGCGCGGTCCTCGCGCCCCTCACAGCCCACTATCCTAAGAAGTGTCACCGTCCGATGCGACCCCCCCTCGCCGGCGGACCGTCCCCCGGACGCCCCCGGAACCCGGACCCCGCCGCCACGAATCACGACATCCAACCGGAGCCAGCCCCGTGCCCAACGATCACCTCACGCCGCGCAGCACGCCCCTCGGCAAGGGCGACACCGCCCCCGACTTCACCCTCCCCAACCAGGACCGCGAGGAGGTCACCCTCTCCAAGCTCCTCGACGACGGCGATGTCGTCCTCTCCTTCTTCCCCATGGCGTTCACCTCGGTCTGCGGCGCCGAGATGGGCTGCTTCACCCGCGATCTGGCCAGGTTCAAGGACAAGGGCGCCACGGTGCTCGGGATCTCCTGCGACTCCTTCGCCACCCTCAAGGCCTGGGCCGAGCACGACAAGATCCAGGCCCCGATGCTCGCCGACATGCACCGCCAGGTCTGCCGCGCCTACGGCGTGTACTTCGCGCCGCTGAATGTCGCCGGGCGGGCCACCTTCCTCATCAAGGGCGGGCGCGGCGCCGACCGGGGCAAGGTCGCCTGGGCCAGCGCCCGCGAACTCGGTGAAGCCGTGAAGAACGAGGATGTCCTGGCCGCGATCTCCTGACCACCGATCCCCGCCCCGCGCGAGCCCCCGCATGAAGCCCAGCAACGCCCCCTTCGTCCTCATCGTCCGCGACGGCTGGGGCCGCAACCCCCACCCCGAGCACAACGAGTTCAACGCCATCCACCTCGCCCGCACGCCGGTGGACGACCGGCTCATGCGCGAGTTCCCCTCCACCCTCGTCCGCACCAGCGGCGAGGATGTCGGCCTGCCCGAGGGCACCATGGGCAACTCCGAGGTCGGGCACCAGAACATCGGCGCGGGGCGCATCGTCGATCAGGAGTCCGTCCGCATCACCAAGGCCGCCCGCTCCGGCAAGTTCTCGGAGAACCAGGCCCTCGCCGGCGCCGTGCAGGCGTCGCTCCGGTCCGGCGGCGCCGTGCACCTGATGGGCATCGCCTCCGACGCCGGCGTCCACGGCCAGCTCATGCACCTCTATGCGCTGCTGCGGCTCTGCAAGCAGCTGGGCCAGAGCCGCGTCTACATCCACCTGTTCATGGACGGGCGCGACACCGGGCCCTTCACAGGCGCGGGGTTCGTCGAGCAGGTGGAGCGCCAGTGCGCCGAGATCGGCGTCGGGCGGATCGTCTCCGTCATCGGGCGTTACTGGGCCATGGACCGCGACAACCGCTGGGAGCGCGTCGCCCGCGCCTACGCCTGCCTGACCGGCCACAACGCCGACGCGCTCGATGTCCGCCACGCCCCCACCGCCGCGGAGGCCGTCCAGCGCTGCTACGACAACCCGCCCACGCCCTCGCAGAACGGCGACGAGTTCATCCTCCCCACCACCGTCGGGAACGACAGCGCGACCACGCGCATCCGCGCGGGCGACTCGGTCATTTTCTACAACTACCGGGGCGACCGCCCGCGCGAACTCTGCCGCGCGTTCCTCTACCCGGACTTCATGGGCCATGTGGACCCCTCGCCCGACACCGGCGTCCGCGGCTTCGACCGTGGCCCGAAGCTCCCGCTCCACTTCGTCGGCATGACCGCCTACGCCCAGGACCTGCTGCCCCTCATGCAGGTGGCGTTCCCCAAGCCCCCGAAGATGGAGAACATCGCCGGCGCGTACCTCGCCTCGCTCGGGCTCACGCAGTTCCGCTGCGCCGAGACCGAGAAGTTCCCCCATGTGACCTTCTTCTTCAACGACTACCGCGACGAGCCCTTCCAGGGCGAGGGCCGCGCGATCATCCAGTCGCCCAAGGTCGCGACCTACGACCTGCAGCCCGAGATGAGCGCCGCGGGCGTGCGCGACGCCGTCCTCGCCCGCCTCGACGCGAAGGACGGCGAACCCTTCATCGTCGTGAACTTCGCCAACCCGGACATGGTCGGCCACACCGGCTCGCTGCCCGCGGCGATCAAGGCCGTCGAAACCGTGGACCAGTGCGTCGGCGCCATCATCGACAAGGTCCTCGCCAAAGGCGGCTGCGCCATCGTCACCGCCGACCACGGCAACGCCGAGCAGATGTGGAACCCCGACACCAACGCCCCCCACACGGCGCACACCACCTACCCCGTGCCGCTGATCGTCCTCGGCGAGGCCTTCAAGGGCCGCGCCCTGCGGAGCGACGGCCGCCTGGCCGACATCGTCCCGACCGCTCTGGAGATGCTCGGATTGCAGAAGCCGGCGGAGATGACGGGCGAGTCTCTTCTCGCGTAGGAGCACGCCCGCCCATGCCCATCCCCCTCGCCGACAAGCCCATCATCATCACCGGCGCCGCCACCGGCATCGGACGCGCCACCGCCGTCGCCTGCGCCGCCGAGGGCATGCCCGTCGTCCTGACAGGCCGACGCGAGGACCGCCTCCGCGCCGCGGCCGCGACCCTGCCCGCCGGCGCGCGCTCCCTGATCGTCCCCGGCGATGTCAACAGCCCCGACGACTGCCAGCGCGCCGTGGACGCCTGTCTCGCCGAGTTCGGCTCCGTCTACGCCGTGGACGCCAACGCCGGCTACGGCCTCGAAGCCCCCATGCACGAGATGTCCGACGCCGACCTCCGCGCCATCTTCGAGACCAACTTCTTCGGCACCATGAACATCATCCGCCCCGCGCTCCCCCACATGCTCGAGGCGCGCCGGGGCCACATCCTCGTCTGCTCCTCGTGCCTGTCGGAGTTCACCATCCCCAACTACGGCGCCTACTCCGCGACCAAGGCCGCGCAGCAGCACATCGCCCGCGCCATGAAGCTCGAGCTCGCCCCCGCCGGCGTGCATGTCTCCAGCATCCACCCCGTCGGCACGAGGACCGAGTTCTTCGATGTCGTCGCCGACCGCAGCGGCGGTGCGCCCATCGTCAAGCACCAACCCGATCTGTTCATGCAGAGCCCCGAGAAGGTCGCCCGCGCCACCGTCCGCTGCCTGAAGCGCCCGAAACCGGAGGTCTGGACGAGCCCCATCGTCCGCTACGGCATGGCCATCGGCGGCATGTTCCCGCGCCTGTCGGACTTTTTCGTCAAGAACATGGTGGACGAGCGCACCCGTCTCCGCGCCGATCACGCCGCGTCGAAGCCCTGAGCGCAGACCTCAGCCGCCGTACACCAGCCTGCAGCGCGACGGCGCGAAGCCGTGCTCGTCGAACAGCACGATCTGGTTCTCGCCGCTCTTCTTCAGCCACGACGAGGGCAGGTGGTACAGGGTCTGCGGCGGGACCGACTTCTTGTCGCGCGTCGCCACGAAGTAGCGGCACACATTCTTCCCGTTCAGGAAGATCTGCCCCTTGCTCAGCCCGCCCGCGTCGAAGAACAGCGGCTCCGCCGTCGGCGACGCCTTGAACCCGCAGCGCCACCATCGGGGCAGGCCCGCGCTGCGGGTCATCTGGCTCTTCTGCGCCGCGTCGTAGGCGCCCTCCGCCGGCGCGTCCCACTTCGCGAACGCCCACTCCGCCCTCTCCGTCAGGCACTCCACGCCCTCGAAGACCTCCAGCGCGCCGGCGAGTTGCGTCGCCGCCTTCTCGGCCTGGGGGCCGTCCATCGCCGGATCGCCGACCATGGCGATCTGCACCAGGTTCTTGCCCTGCTTGAGCAGCGCCGGGTCCAGGCGCAGCCGCTCCACGCCGCCGGACTCCAGGAACCGCACCGGCGTGTCGTTCACCAGCATCAACGCCGGGCCCATGTCCTTGCTGAGCGTCACGAACAGGGGCGACTTCTTCCGGTGCGCGACCTCCCAGGTCACCCGCGCCGCCTCGGTGCGGTCGCCGTGGCGCATGCCCATCAGCGGCGCCACATACGACATCGGGTCGATCGGCTCGCCCGTCTCGAGCGTCGGCTTGCCGACCTTGATCGGCGCGACATCCCACAGATGCCCGTACAGCCCCTTGGGCTCGCCCAGGTGCGACCCGCCGCAGTGCCGACCGAGGTTGTCGATCAGCACGCACACCGTCGCCCCGTCCTTGCCGACGCTGATGGCGACCGGCTCGAGCGACGCGCCGGGCCCCTCGCCCGCGATCGCCGCCAGTTCGCCATCGACATAGATGTGCCCGCGGTCCGCCAGCTCGAAGAACCCGACCTTGTGCTTCTTCGCCGCGCTCTTGCCGGGGATGCGGATCCGCATCCAGCCATAGCCGAACGACGCCCCCAGGTCGGACATCGTCGCCGGTCCGTCGATCACGGCGAAGCGCTCGCTGGCGCCGGCGACATAGTCCTCCAGCGACGCGCTGAACCACTTCGACAGCGCCGGCGCCTTGGGCGCCTTGACCGACGCCTCGCCGCCGGCGCCGGCCGCGATCTTGCGCTCGACCTTGCCCTCGGCGTCGATCGTGAACCGCGTCCGGAAGTCCGGGTGCGCGATCGGCTCGCCCGAGGCGTCCAGCCCCGCGCAGCCTACATGCACCAGCGCCGGCGTCACGAAGGTCGCGTCGATCATCGCCTCGCTGCACACCACCACCGTCACGCCGCCCAGCTCCTCGATCACCGGCGTCTTGCCGTTGGGGACCGTCACCTCCATCGCCGCGCCGCCGATCGACAGCTCGCCGGTCGTCCCGCCCGGCCCGTACAGCACCAGCGTCTTGCCCACCAGCGCGAAGGCGCACAGCGAGGTGTAGTCCAGCGTCGAACGCCCCACCAGGTGCGCATCGAACAGGCACCACGCGCAGCGCTGGTCGCCGAACCGCACCGTCAGCGACGCCCCGTCGGCCCGCAGAATCTCCGCCGTCGCCGCCTTGCCGCCGCTGCCGGCGAACAGGAACGCCGCGGACCCGCGCGAGCCCTCGATCGCCGCCACCGCCACCGTGCCCGCGCCGGCGACATCCTCGCCCTCGGGCGGCGCCAGCATGATCGACTGCTGCGACGCGTCCAGATTGGCCAGCACGCGCCCGAAGTGCGACGCGAAATGCGCCACGCGCCGTACCAGCGCGTACGACGGCCCGGGCCGCCCCGCCTCATCCAGCGTGGCGGACAAGCCCGCCGCCCCCGACGCGAACCAGCGCCCGTCCAGCTCCGCCGAGCGACCGCCCGAGAAGCCGTAGTGCGTCCCCTCGAAGAACCGCGCCAGGTTGAACTGCGCCCCCGCCGCCAGCGCCTCGGCCAGTCGGCTCTGGATCTCCGCCCCCGTCGGCTGCTTCTTCGCGTCCTGCGTGAAGCCCCACGCCGGCGACTCGCCCGGCGCGAACCACAACAGCAGCGGCGGCGCCTCGGGCCGCACCGCGCGCAGCTGGCGGAAGGTCCGCAGGATCTCCGACGAGCCCGACCACCCATCGACCTGCCCCTCGATCTCCAGGTGCAGGTTGTTGCTGTTGGCCAGGGGGACCGAGATCCCGTTCTCGCGCAGGAACCGACCGAGTTCGCCCAGGTAGCCCTCGCCGGCCTCGTCGCGCCCGCAGAACCACTCGTGCTCGACCTGCACCACGATGATCGGCCCCTCGCGGCTGGAGGACGCCTGCAGGTCCTTCACCTCCGCAGCCACCGCTCCGTACCACTTGGCCGCGGGCTCCAGGAACGCCGGCAGCCCGGAGCGCACACCGGCCTTCCCCTCCACCGGGGGCGCCGAGGCGCCGACCCACGCCGGCAGGCCGCCCATGTCCTCGGTGCCGCCGACAAACGGACCGGGCGCGAGGATGCAGCGCATCCCCAGCGAGCCGATCAGCCCCACGAAGTGCTTGAGGTCCTTGTCGCCCTTGAAGTCGAAATTGCCCTTGCGCGGCTCGTGCACCGCCCACACCACCGGCACATAGATGCAGTTGAACCCCGCATCCCGCGCGGCGCGCAGCCGAGCCGGCCACTCCTCGCGGACCGAGCGGGTGTACTGCACCGTCGCGGCCACCAGCCACTCACGCCGTCCGTCGACCAGAAAACTGCGTCCGTCGTAGGTGATGGAAGCCATCGAGCGCCTTATGAGAGATACCCTCGCTCGTCGCGACGGTCGTATGCGTGCGGCCGGGGCGGTGAAACGCTCCAAGCGCCGTCGGGGTTCATCCCCACGCGCCCAAGACCCACCTGGACGCCGAATCCCGGCGGGCCACGAAAGATAAGACACCCCGACAAACCCCGCAACGCCCGACCCAACCCCCGGTAGACTCGCGTCCATGACGATCCCCGCCCCAGCCAGCCCACCCCCTCGCCCGTGGGCGCGCGCGCGGGCCCTGTTCGGGGTTCACCCCTCTCGGCTGGTCGCCCTCGTGGCCGCGCTGGCCGTCATCTTGCTCGGCGCGTGCGAGGGCAGTTCGCTCTCGGACATCGACCGCCGGATCGACAAGCTCGTCCTCAAGAAGTCCGACTACCTCGGCGGCAACGCCGCCTCCCCCGAGGTCACCACCCAGAGCCCGGACTCCTTCACCTACGAGGGCGTCTCCAGCAAGCGCCCGCCCTCCGACAACCCCGCATTCAACCAGCTCCGCTACGAGCAGGCCCCCAAGATCTCCGTCGAGGAGCGCCTGGCCAAGCTCGACAGCTACTCCCAGCTCTCCGACACCGGCCGGATGATGACGCTCCAGGACGCCTGGCGCGTCGCCCAGACCAGCAGCCGCGACTACCTCAACGCCGAGGAGGACTACCTCCTCGCCGCCATCCGGCTCCTGGTCGAACGCCACCTCTGGAGCCCCCGCTTCTTCAACGACACCAGCGCCAATTTCTCCTCCCTCCCCACCGGCATCGGCGGCGGCAACTACCAGTCCGCCATCAATCTCGTGAACAACCTCCGCGCCACCCAGCGCCTGCCCTACGGCGGCGCGGTCGAGGCGCAGTGGATCGTCCGCGCCACCCAGCAGCTCCAGAGCGCCGCCACCGAGGAATACACCCAGTCCAGCTCCCTCATCCTCTCCGGCGACATCCCCTTGCTCCGCGGCGCCGGCCTTGTGGCCCAGGAATCGCTCATCCAGGCCGAGCGCAACCTCATCTACGCCGCGCGCAACTTCGAGAGCTTCCGGCGCGGGTTTCTCGTGGACATCGCCGTCGATTACTTCAATCTCGTCCTCCAGCAGAACGCCATCGAGAACGCCGCGACCCGACTGGTCTCGGTCCGCCGCCTCGAGGAACAGATGGCCGCGCTCGTCGAGGCCGGCCGGCGTGCGGCGTTCGACCTGAACAATGTCCGCCAGAATGTTCTTCGCTCCCAGGACGACCTGACCCGCGCCCGCGAGAACTACATCTTCGCGCTCGACCGATTCAAGATCCGACTGGGCATCGCCGTCGAGGAGAACATCTCCCTGGCCCCGCCCGAGCTGGACCTGGCCGGCCCCGATGTCACGCCCGACCAGGCCGCGTCCATCGCCACCACCTACCGCCTGGACTTCCAGAACCGCATCGACCAGCTGCAGGACTCGCGCCGCTCCGTCGCCAACGCCCGCAACGCCCTGCTCCCGGGGCTGGACCTGTCCGGCAGCGTCTCCTTCAACACCGACTCCGCCGCTGATGTCGGCGACATCAACTTCCAGACCGACGAGACCGAGTTCAACCTCAGCGCCCTGTTCTCCCTGCCGCTCGACCGTGAGATCGAACGCCTGAACCTGCGCTCGGCCATCATCGGCTACCAGCAGAGCAAGCGCAACCTCGAGCAGTTCCGCGACGGCGTCATCCTCGAGGCCCGCCAGGCCGTCCGCGAGGTCGATCGCGCCTTCTTCTCGCTGGACCTCCAGGAAGAGGCCATCCGCGTCAACGAGCTCCGCGTCGAGGAGCAGGAGATCAAGGCCGACGAGGTGGACCCCCAGTTCCGCCTCGACGCCGAGGACGAGCTGCTCTCCTCGCGCAACGCCCGCGACAGCGCCATCCGCGACATCCGCGTCGCCATCCTCCGCTACCTCGAGACCACCGGTCAGCTCCGCGTCACCCCCGACGGCGTCTTCCAGCCCCTGCCGGGCATGCGCACCGCCCAGGAGGCCAACCAGCCGCAGCAGACCGACCCCGGCCTGGCGCCCCCCAGCGTGGACCCTGTCCCCATCCCCCAGGACGAGCCGCTTCCACAAACTCTGGAATCGCCGGACTAATCCCTCGCCGCCGCTGGGGACGGCGCCGCCGCGCGGCCGATCCATACCTGCAGGAAAGCCGCGTCTCGGCGCGGGAAAGCGGATCCTGCGCCCCTAGACTCCCTCGGGGCCGCTCCCTCATCTACGCGGTCCCGGAAACCCCGCCGGCCCTCGCCGGTTCAAACGCAAGCGGACGGCCGACATCCGCGTTCGGCTCTCGGGCGAATATCGCCAGGGCCGTGACCGCCCTCAGACGATCCCAACCGGAGGAAGACCGTGCAGAGCACGAACAACAACCGACGCCGCCGCCCCCTCGGCGCCGCGATCCTGAAGCTCGCCATCGGTCTGGGCGCCCTCGTCGGGGTGGTCGTGCTGGCGATGGCGCTCTGGGGCGGCAACTCCGCCTCGGGCCCGGCCGCCGCCGAGGTCTTCCCGGTCACCAAGTCCACCTTCAACATCGCGGTCGTGGCCAACGGCGAGCTGCAGGCCCGCAACCAGGTGGAGATCCGCAGCAAGCTCGAGAAGCAGGCGTCGATCGTCCAGCTCGTGGACGAGGGCTCGCGCGTCAAGCAGGGCGACATCCTCATCAAGCTGAACATCGAGGAGTTCGAGAACCAGTACCAGGAGGAGATCGCCCGCGTCGAGGCCGCCAAGTCCGACCTGGTCGTCTCCCAGAACAACTACGAGATCCAGCTCAAGCAGAACGAGTCCGAGCTGCGCAAAGCCAATCTCGCGCTGGAGCTCGCCCGCATCGAGTACGAGAAGTGGCTCAACGGCGACGATGTGAAGAAGCGCCAGGAGATCGACCTCAAGATCCAGCGCACCATCCGCGAGGAGGAGCGCCTGGGCGAGAAGGCCGAGCGCTCCCGCTCGCTCCATGAGCGCGGCTTCCTCTCCACCGACTCCCTCAAGCAGGACGAGACCGCCCACATCGAGGCCCTCGCCAACATGGAGACGGCCCAGCTCGAGCGCCAGGTCTACGAAGACTACGACCGGATGAAGCAGATCAAGACGCTCACCAGCGCCATCGAGGAGAAGCAGGCCGAGCTCGACCGCACCGTCCAGAGCAACTCCTCCAACCTCGCCTCCAAGGAGGCCGACCTCAACAACAAGCGCCAGCAGCTCCGCCTCCGCGAGGAGCGACTGGCCAAGCTCAAGGACCAGATCGAAGCCGGCGTCGTCATCGCCCCCAACGACGGCCTGGTCGTCTACGGCACCACGCTCGAGCGCTCGCGCTGGGGCGGCGGCGGCGATGAAGGCCTCAAGATCGGGCAGAATGTCCACCCCAACCAGCTCCTGATCGCGCTGCCCGATGTCCGCGAGATGGTCGCCAGCGTCCGCGTGCACGAGACCATCGCCGGCCGCATCCGCCCGGGCCAGTCCGCCATCGTCAAGGTCGACGCCGTCCCGGGCCAGTCCTTCACGGGCCAGGTCCTCTCGATCGGCGTCCTCGCCGAGTCCGGCGGATGGCGCGACCCCAACCTCCGCGAGTACACCGTGAAGGTCGTCCTCGACGAGAGCGAGGCCAAGGCGATGCTCAAGCCCGCCATGCGCTGCGAGGCCGAGGTCGTCCTCGGCGCCGTGGACGACGCCCTCTCGGTGCCCATCCAGGCCGTCTTCAACGAGGGCGCCACGCGCTTCGTCTACACCGCCAACGGCGGTCGCTACGAGAAGACCCCCGTCAAGGTCGGGCGCCGCTCCGAGACCCTCGTCGAGATCCGCGCCGGCCTCAAGGAAGGGCAGAAGGTCCTCCTCCGCCAGCCCACCCCCGGCGAGATCCTCTCCAACGAGATCTCCAAGGACGCGCTCGCGGCGCTCGAGGCCGCGTCCCCCGAGCCCGCGCGAGGCGGTCCGCGCCCGCCCGACGCCGGCGCCGCGCCCTCCGGTCCCCGCCCGCAGCAGGTCACGCCCGCCGGCGAGTCCACCAAGCCCGCCGCCGTTCCCACCGCGGCCGGCACGGACAAGACGGACGACAAACCCGCCGTCACCACGGCCGCGGCGCCCGCTTCGAAGTAATCACGCCGCCCCGCCACGAACTACGGCAGCAGCCGGATCTCGATCCGCGCGCGCCCGCCGTCCTCGTCGGTCGTCGGCCCCATCCAGCCGCTGTCGCCGGCCACCGCCGGATGGTCCGCGGCCATCACGATCGCGCCGTAGCCGTCCGCCGAAACGCGCACCAGCAGCCGGTTGTACGCCGCGGCCTTGAGCGTCACTTCGCCCTCGGCGTCCGTCTCGCCCGTCGCCCCCTCGGGCTTGGCCGGGTTCAGCAGCGAGGTGTTCCCGATCGTCACCTTCGCGTCGGGGATCGGCTCCAGCGTGGAGCGATCGCGCACCAGCACCGTCGCCATCGCGTAGTCGTAGCAGCCGCCCAGGCCGCCCAGCAGCGCGCCCAGGCACAGCGCCCCCGCTACCGCACGACCCGCACCGCGTAGCGCCCCGGCGCGGCGTCCGCGGACTCGATCGTCACCCCGTCGGCGTCCAGCATCCATCGGTCCAGCTCCCGACTGCGCCAGGCCGGCGCGAGCACTTCCACCACATACGGCACATCGGCGCGCAGCACGAGCCGCACGGCCCCCCCATCGCCCACGATCCCCTGCTGCGTCTTCTTGCCCGCCAGCAGGATCTCGTTGAGCGTCTCCTCGTTCAGCGGCAGCGGCACGAACCCCTCGTTCAGCGGGATCGCCCGCACCAGCGCCCCCGTCGCTGCGCCGTCGCCCTCGCGCACCTCCAGCGTCACCGTGCGCGTCGAGGCGCAGCCGGCGAGCGTCAGCAGGACGAGCGTGAGCGCGACTCGGGTCATTGGACCGCCTCCTCATTCGTCTTGATCCGGATCTCAACGCGCGACCCGCGGCCGAGATACTCCTCGAATAGGGGGCGCGCCGCGGCCGAACGGCTCGAGGGATGCGACCCGTTGTTCACGATCCAATCTCGGTCCGCGTAAACCCTTACAAGCTCTCCGGCGTTCGAAAAACCCGCCCAACCACCGCTCCCGAACGCGCTGACGACGATCGCCCGGGATTCATCATCGGAGATCGAGATGACGCAGCGACCGTCCGCATTTGTTACGCCGAGCTGTCGCTCGTCGCCCGGAACGAGCTTGCCCGACGGCTTGACCAGCCACACCTCGCGCCCGGCGACCGGGGCGCCGGTGTCGCGCAGCCTGAACTCCGCCGTATACGAGTGCGCGCACCCCGCGAGCCAGAGCGCCGCGATCAGGATGGAGGGAGCCGAGCGCATCACGAGTCCTCTCCCAGCGTCTTCTTGCGCCGGAGCACATGATGGTAATGCTGCGCGAAGCGGTGCGCCTCGTCGCGGATCGCCTGGCACAGGCGCAGCCCCGGGTTGTCCCGCCCCAGCCGGATCGGCTCCGACCGGCTCTGGACGTGGATCAGCTCCTCCTTCTTCGCCAGCGAGATCACCATCGGGGGCTTGACCGCCAGCTGCTCGAACGCCTCCAGCGCCGCGTGCAGCTGCCCGAGGCCGCCGTCGATGAGGATCACATCCGGGAACAGCTCGTGGCCCTCGCCCGCGTCGCGGTAGCGTCGGCTGACCACCTCGCGGATGGCCATGTAGTCGTCGTTGTCCACCGTGCGCACCTTGTACCGCCGGTACTCGCTCTTGAGCGGCCGGCCGTCCACGAAGCACACCTTGCTCCCCACCGTCTCCCCGCCCTGCAGGTGCGCGATGTCGATGGCCTCCAGGCAGCGGATCGGCGCCTCCAGCCCCAGCGTCTTCTGCAGCGACTTCAGCCCCTTCTGCGGGCGCGCCGCGTCCGAGAAGAGCGACTCGGTCTCCGGCTGCCACCCCTCGCCGATCTTGCCCCGGTCGTCCAGCCGCTCGATCGCCCGCACCTGGTCCCGCAGCGCCGCGGCCTTCTCGAACCGCAACCCCTTCGCCGCCTCCTCCATCTCCGCCCGCATCTCGCGCAGCATCTCGCTCCGCTTGGTGCCGAGAAACTTCACGAAGCGGTCCACATCCGCGCGGTACTCGTCCCTGCCGATCTTCGCCGCGCACGGCGCCGTGCACTGGCCGATCGCGTGCAGCAGGCAGGGCCGGAAGCGCTCGCGCTTGGGGTCGTTGTCGAGGATCGTCAGGTCGCAGGTGCGGAACTTGAACACCCGCTGCAGGAGCGTCACCGCGTCGCGCAGGGCGTAGGCGCTCGTGAACGGCCCGAAGGTCCGCGCCCCCTTGAACTCCTCCGCCCCCGGCGAGCGCGTGACATACACGCCGGGGAAGTCGTCCTTTGTCGTGATGACCAGGTACGGGAAGGTCTTGTCGTCCGTCAGCCGCGCGTTGAACCGGGGCTTGAGGTCCTTGATCAGCCGGTTCTCCGCCAGCAGCGCCTCCCACTCGCCCTCGCACTCGATGATGTCGAAGTCCCGCACATGGTCCAGCAGCCGCTGCTTGTGCGGCCCCAGGTCCGTCGACATCTGGAAGTACGACCCCACCCGGTCCCGCAGGCGCGACGCCTTCCCCACATAGATCACATGCCCCTGCGCATCCTTCATCAGATACACGCCCGGAACCCGCCCCAGCCCCGCCGCCTTCGCCGCCAACCCCGCGCGCACGGACGCCCAGTCCCCCGCCCCCGCAACGCCGTGGTCGCCGACCGATGGATCGCTCACGGCCGATCGTAGGTGGTCTACCTCGTCCGCATAGTCGTGGCGCCGCCGATCGTTCCGCCGATCGTCGTTGCGACAATCCACGCATCATCCCGGCTGCTGTTGACGAAGCCCTCCCGCGATACGATTGGCGCGTCCCGCGTCCATCACAATCCATTCGCCATGAGGTCGCCCATGATTCAGAATCGCTCTCGATCGCTGCTGGCTGTCGTCGCGCTCTCGGGCGCCGTGCTCGGTCTCATCGCAGGACTCAGCGCCGGCGCCTCCCAGCCCTCCGCCACCGGCGCCAACGGGACGCCCACCTGGGCGCCCGGCGGCAAGCACGAACGCTGGACGCCCGACAACTGCGTGTTCGCATTCGTGGACCATCAGACCGGCCTGATGAACCTCGTGGACAGCGCGCGGCCCGTCGAATACAAGAACATGGTCATCGCGCTCGCGAAGACCGCCAAGCTGCACGATGTCCCCGTCGTCATCACCACCAGCGCCGAGGACGGCCCGAACGGCCCGTTCCTCCCCGAGGTGCTCGAACTCCTCCCGGGCGCGCCGCACATCGCCCGGCCCGGGCAGATCAACGCCTGGGAGAACGCCGACTTCGTCGAGGCCATCCGCAAGACCGGCCGCAAGAAGATCGTCATGTCGGGCATCACCACCGATGTCTGCGTGGTCTTCGCGGCGCTCTCCGCGCTGGACGCGGGCTACGAGGTCTACATCGTGGCCGACGCCTCCGGCTCGATGAACGACGCCACGCAGACCGCGTCCCTCATGCGCCTGGCGGACGCCGGCGCCGTCATCGGCACCTGGTTCGCGATCTCCTGCGAGCTGCTCTACGACTGGCGCAACTCCACCGGGCCCGGCTCCGCGCAGCTGTTCATCGAGCACATGCCCTCCTACGCCGAGGTCTTCCAGAGCCACAAGGCCGCGTCCACCGCCAAGCCGTAAGCCCGGCGTCCGCGCCTCGGGCGCCCCCGTGAGGACCGGAAAGGAGCGCCGCCATGCCTCCGATGAATCGCCGCGCCTTCCTGCACCTGACCGCCGCCTCGGGAGCCGCGCTCGCCCTCGGCGGCTGCGCCGCACGCCGATCGACCGAGCCCGCGCCCGCTGCGGACCTCATCCTCATCAATGGACGGGTCGCGACCATGGACCCGCGTCGTCCCCGCGCCGCCGCAGCGGCGATCCGCGGCGGCCGATTCGTCGCGGTCGGCGACGAACGCGACGCCATGGCCCACCATGCGCCCGGCGTCCCGATCATCGACGCGCGGGGCAAGGCCGTCATCCCCGGCCTGAACGACTCCCACATCCATGTCATCCGGGGCGGCCTCAACTACAACCTCGAACTCCGCTGGGACGGCGTCCCCAGCCTCGCCGACGCGATGCGCATGCTCCGCGAACAGGCCGCGCGAACGCCGCCCGGCCAGTGGGTCCGCGTCGTCGGCGGCTTCGCCGAGCTCCAGTTCGCCGAGCGCCGCCTCCCCACGCTCGCGGAGCTCAACGCCGCGGCGCCGGACACGCCCGTCTTCATCCTCCACCTCTACGACCGCGCGCTGCTCAATCGCGCCGCGCTCCGCGCCGTCGGCTACACCAGGGACACGCCCGAGCCCCCCGGCGGCTTCATCGAACGCGACAAGAACGGCGAACCCACCGGCCTGCTCGTCGCCAACCCCAACGCCTGGATCCTCTACAAAACGCTCTCGCTCGGACCGAAGCTCCCCCCCGAGCATCAGATGAACTCCACGCGCCACTTCATGCGCGAGCTCAACCGTCTCGGCGTCACCAGCGTCTGCGACGCCGGCGGCGGATTCCAGAACTACCCCGAGGACTACGCCGTCATCCAGGAGCTCCAGCAGCGCGGCGAGTTGACCGTCCGGATCGCGTTCAATCTCTTCACCCAGAACCCCGGCCATGAACTGGAGGACTTCAGACGCTGGACCGCCTCCAACACGCTCTACCAGCAGAACGGGCTGCTGCGGCTCAACGGAGCGGGCGAGATGCTCACCTACTCCGCAGCCGACTTCGAGGACTTCCGCGTCCCCCGGCCGGACATGCCCGCCGCGATGGAGGCCGATCTTCAGGCCGTCGTCGAGCTGCTCGCCCGAGAGCGTTGGCCGTTCCGCATGCACGCGACCTACGACGAGACGATCTCCCGCGCCCTCGATGTCTTCGAGCGGGTCAATCGCGACGCGCCGCTCGGCGACCTCCGCTGGTTCTTCGATCACTGCGAAACCATCAGCGACCGCAACATCGAACGCGTCAAGGCGCTGGGCGGCGGCGTCGCCGTGCAGCACCGCATGGCGTTCCAGGGCGAGTACTTCATCGACCGCTACGGCCGCAAGGCCGCCGAGCGCACGCCGCCCGTCCGTCGCATGCTCGAACTCGGCGTCCCGGTCGGCGCCGGCACCGACGCGACCCGCGTGGCCAGCTACAACCCATGGACCAGTCTCTCCTGGCTGGTCACCGGCCGAACCGTCGGCGGGACCGCGCTCTATCCCGAGCGCAACCTGCTCAGCCGCGAGGAGGCGCTGCGCCTCTACACCGTCGGCAGCGCTTGGTTCAGCCGCGAGGACGCCGTCAAGGGCCGAATCGCCGAGGGCCAGCTGGCCGACCTCGCGATCCTCAGCGAGGACTACTTCGAGGTCCACCCGGAGCGCATCCGCGCCATCGAAAGCGAATTGACCCTGGTCGGCGGCTCGGTCGTCCACGCCTCGGGTCCGTTCGCCGCGTGGGCGCCGCCGGCGCTCCCGGTTCTGCCCGATTGGTCGCCCGTCGCTCGGTTCGGGGGCCACTACCCGATGGCGACGCTCGCCCGCGCCGCCGCGTCGCCGCACGCCTGCTGCCGCGAGTGGTCGCCCCTGGGCCGCGACGCCCTCAGCCACGCCGCCGATCCGATCGGCTGCTCCTGCTGGGCCATCTGAGACCCCCCGCATCCCAACGGCGCGATCACCGCGCCCCTCCCGCGTCCTGCATCAGCCACCACACCGCGGCCCACGCCGCCAGATGCAGCGCCACGATGCCCCACGACGCCACCAGAAAACTCGCCTTCCGCGTCTTGTGCCGGAACAACCGGCGCGCCGCGAGCCCGCCCGGCCAGCCGCCCAGCAGGTCCGCCGTGTGCAGCGTTTTTTCCGGGATCCGCCACGCGCCCCGGCCCGCGGCCCGCTTGTCGGCGCCGTACAGCGCCACGCTCACCACGCTCCAGACCCCGTACCACGCCGCGACCAGCCACCACCAGGACATCGCCCCACAGTATCCGCGCCGCCGATGAGCCCCCCGCGCCGCCGACGGTGCGTGTGAAGTGCTGCCACACCCCATCGCCCTCTCTCCCGCCCCGGAGCCGCCCACCATGCCCGACCGCCCCCTCCACATCCAGACCCTGACCGGGCGCAACGCCCTCGGCGCCGTGGTGGTCCAGCTCCGCGGCGCCGCGGACCTCTCCTCCGAGCCCGCCCTCGAGCGCGCCTTCGCCGACCTCGCCGCCGACCGGCCGGACGCGGTCATCCTCGATCTGACCGGCCTGACCTACCTCGGGTCGCCTGCCATCGGGCGCATCGTCGCCCTCTGGGACGCCCTCCGAGCCCACAACGGCGTGCTGGTCATCACCAACCCCGGGCCGACCGTCCGCCAGGCGCTGGATCGGGTCCGCCTGAGCATGGTGATCCCGGTCATCGCCGGCCTCGAAGCCCCGTGGGAGGCGCTGGCCGTCGCCTGATCAAACGGACTTGTGCCTCCGTTTACAGACCGACCCCGACTCTCCCCTCCGATCCACCGCCGGCGCCCGATCGGAAGCTGGGCTTGGCTTGACTCCCCCCGCCCGGGTATACTCTTCACTCGCAGGTGGAAGGTCTGCCCGGTCGCCGGGCGTTTCCACGACAACCGACGCTGGATCTCGCCCGAGGCAAGCACCGGATTGGATTTTCAGGTTTTCTCGGGCAGGATCGCGCAGCATGAAGAAGCTGTATGTCGGAAATCTCCCCTTCAGCACCAACGACGCCGAGCTCCGGAGCATGTTCGAGGCTCACGGCGAAGTCTCCTCGGCCCAGATCGTCATGGATCGTGAGACCGGACGCCCCCGTGGCTTCGGTTTCGTCGAGATGACCAACGACGCCGAGGCCGACGCCGCCATCGCGG
>CALKYH010000156.1 GCA_938003595.1 uncultured bacterium | reverse complement strand
TCGACCCGCAACGGTCGCGACTCCAATCCCCAGTATCTCGGCGTCAAGCTCTCCGGCGGCTCCTTCGCCCGCGCCGGTTCGATCATCATCCGCCAGCGCGGCACGCCCTTCATGCCCGGCTACATGGTCGGCCGCGGCAAGGACGACTCGCTGTTCGCCCTCTGCGACGGCAAGGTGATCTTCCAGGGCCGCAAGGTTCATGTGGAGCCCGCCGACCCCGCGACGCCCAAGCCGTTCTACCTCAAGACCGCCTGAGGCCCGCTCACCTTCCGAAGGACCCAACCGACGAGCGGGCGTCCGCTCGTTTTTTCTGCGCCATGTTCGCTGATCATGCAGTCATTCATGTGAAGGCCGGCGACGGCGGGCACGGGTGCGTGTCCTTCCGACGCGAGAAATATGTCCCCAAGGGCGGGCCCGACGGCGGCAACGGCGGCAGCGGCGGCGACATGGTCGTCGTCGGCGATGAGAATGTGCAGACCCTGCTGGACTTCAAGAGCCAGCACCACTGGCACGCCGGGACCGGCGCCCCCGGTGAAGGCCGCGACTGCACCGGCGCCGACGGCGCGGATTACACCCTCCGCCTGCCCCCCGGCACGATGATCTTCAACGACGCCACCGGCGAGCTGCTGGTGGACCTCAAGCCCGGGCAGACGCACATCATCGCCAAGGGCGGCAAGGGCGGCTGGGGCAACACGCACTTCAAGGGCCCGCTGAACCAGACGCCCCGCAACGCCACCCCCGGCGAGCCCGGCGAAGAGTTCACGCTCCGCCTCGAGCTCAAGCTCATCGCGGATGTCGGGCTCGTGGGCATGCCCAACGCCGGCAAGAGCACGCTGCTCTCGACGCTCACGCGCGCCAAGCCCAAGATCGCCGACTATCCCTTCACCACGCTGGCGCCGCAGCTGGGCATCGCCGAGCTCGACGCCGAGCGCCGGCTGGTCATCGCCGACATCCCCGGCCTGATCGAGGGCGCGGCCGACGGCGTCGGCCTCGGGCACGACTTCCTGCGCCACATCGAGCGCACCCGTGTGCTCGTGCACCTGCTCGATGTCCTGCCGCCCGACGAGTCTGATCCCGCGGACAACTACCGCACCATCCGCAAGGAACTGGCCGCGTACTCCGCCGTCCTCGCCGAGAAGCCCGAGGTCATCGCCCTGAACAAGATGGACCTGCTCCCCGACGACGCCGCGCGGGACGAGGCCGTCCGCAAGCTGCGCGGCGAACTCAAGCTCGGCCACGATGTCGAGGTCATCCCCCTCAGCGGCGCGACGCGCGTCGGCCTCCGCGCGCTGCTGGACGCCTGCTGGCGCCTGACCAGCGCCGGTCGCAGCCCCGCGCGCTCCTGGTGAGCGACTACGCCCGCGCCAGCAGCGCGAGCCATTCCAGGTTGCCTTCCTTGTTCTTCTTGCCCGCGCCGCCGCGGATCGGCGACGGCGTCAGCCCCAGCAGCCGCGCGCCCCACTCCGGCGCCTGATTCGCCGCCTGCTCCGCGATCTTCGCCGCGGCCTCGTCGGGCAGCACGCCCTTGACGAGCATTGACGAGCCCTCGGCGCGACCTATCTCGTAGTGCGGCTTGATGAGCGTGACGATGCGCCCGTGCGCCTCGGGCGTGAGCCACGCCAGCGCCGCGGGCACGGCCAGGCGCTGGGGCGTCCAGCCCATGTCGATCACGATGAGGTCGATGGGCTCGCCCGGCGCCGGCGCGTGCAGCGCATTGGTGCGCTCCATCACGACCACGCGCGGATCCGTGCGCAGCGTGTAGGCCAGGGCGCCGTAGCCGGTGTCCACGGTATAGACCTTTGCGGCGCCGCGCCGCAGCAGCAGGTCGGTGAAGCCGCCGACATTGCAGCCGAAATCGGCGCCGACCAGGCCTCGCGGGTCGATCGCGAAGTGGTCCAGCGCGTGCTCGAGCTTGAGTGCGCCGCGTCCGACGAATGGCTTGGGGTCCTGCGCCTCGGTCACGACCGCATCATGCGCGATCAAGCGCTCGAACGCAGCATCCAAAAACGAAAACCCCCGCTCGCTTCCGCGAACGGGGGTGTGCTTTGGCTTGTTCAGCCTCGGCTCGCTCGGCAATTACTTGCCGGGCTTGCCGGGCTTACCCGGCGCGGGCTTCTGAGGACCGGCCATGTGGATTGACCTCGCTGTTGACGAGGCCTCCGTGTGATCTCATCCCGAACCAGACCGGGCGACACGCCCGGCATCCGCCCCTTTCCAGGCACGGCATGCGGTCCGTTCCGCGATCGGGAAATAGCATCGGAGACCCGAACGCGGAAGTCAAGCCGCTCTCCGTTTTCACCCAAGATATGCACATGACCCGGCCCCTCGGCGCCACAGGTGGCGCCTCCGGCCACCCTTCCATCGACCCCCGAACGGAGCGGTGACGGACACCGAACCCCCGGATCGGCTCCCGGTTCATCCCGGGCCGTTGCGCCCGACGCCCAGGATCGCCAGCCCCAGCCGGTCGGCCTCGGCCAGCGTCGCCGGCTTGTCCACCAGGATCACATCCCCCGCCGCGAGCCCCAGGCACCGCGCCCCGGCGCCGTGCAGGTTGCGGATCGTCTCCACCCCGATTGTCGGCACATCCGCCCGCCGGTCGTGGTCGTCCGACGCTCCCTTGAGCAACACCCACGGCCGGCCGCGGCACAGGGTCCCCGCCCGCTCGATCATCCGGTCGGTCCCCTCGACGGCCTCGACCGCAAGGACATCCAGCTCCCGCACCGCGATGGATTGGCCGACGCCCAGCCGGAGCACCTCGCGCAGGATCGGCCAGCCCAGCCGGATGTCGGCCAGTTCGCCGGCGGTGGGGGGCCGCCGGGTCATGACGCCCTCGGCGGCCAGGTGGTCCGGGATGTGGGTGGTCGAATCGATCAGGCGGACGCCTCCTTGCTCCAGCGTATCAGCCAGCGCCGCGAGCAGCGCCGGGGAGCGGTGGTCGTGGCGCAAGCGCCCGTACCACAGCCGGATGGAGGTCCAGTCCGGCAGCTGGCGGACCAGCCGCCAGCGGTCGTGCATCATCGCGGCCTTGTCCACCCGGCCGACCATCACGGCCTCCGACACGCCCATCCGGCGCAGCTTGCGGACCCACTCCCCGATCCGCAGCGCCGGAGCCTGGACGAACCCGTCGCACAGCCCCGGCACGGCGGGGTCGAACTGGCCCATGAGCCCCAGCCCCATCACCCGATGCCCCGATCGGCGCATGCCCTCGGCCACGATGATGGGCAGCCGGCCCTGGCCGGCGATGAGGCCGATGGTGGGGGGATCAACCGGGGGCATGGAGGGGGATCGTACCGGGCGCGCCGATGTTTCACGTGAAACATTGGCGGCGCGGGCGGGGCGGCTGTTGCGTCCGCGAGCCCGCCAGTCTTGAGATTCCCTGACAGTTTCGCACCTGCGGCTCGTCCTTGTGGAAGGGCGTGGACCCTCGCCGCGCCCGATCCCTGTCCTCGCGGAGGCATAGCCATGCGTCACGGACTCCTTGGCGGCGCCACTCTCGGAGCCATGCTCGCTCTCTCACTCGGCGTCGCGGCGCCGGCATGGTCGGCGGCCAGTCCGTCCCTGGGCGCGCCGGCGCGGGAGGCGATCGAGTTGAATGGCGAGTCGCTCGTCGATGCGATCAACGAATCGGACGATGCGGCGCGGCGGGCCACGCTGGGCGAGATCTTCTCGGCGGAGGTCCTCGAGCGGGTCGGGATGGACCGGGTCGCGGGGCAGATGGCGTCCATCCGGGATCGATTCGGGCCGCTGGACTTCCATCACGCGGAATTGACTGAGGGCGGGTCCGCCGCGCAGCGCCGGCTGGTGCTGCATGTCTACGCCATGAGCGGGAAGACGGGGCGCTGGCACGACCTGCAGGTGCGGGTGGAGCCGGAGGCGCCGCACCTGCTGCAGCAGCTCTCGTTCATCGCCGAGGTCAGCGAGCCGGTGTACCTGCCCAACGGCGCCATCACCGACGCCGAGACGCTGGCGTGGCTCGACGACTACATCAGCGGGCTCGTCGAGAAGGAACGACTCTCCGGCAGCGTGCTGCTGGCCCTGGGCGACCGCGTGGTCTACGAGCGCTGCTTCGGTTTCGCGGACGCGGCGGAGAAGATCCCCGTCACGGCCGCGACGCGGTTCAACCTTGGCTCGGGCAACAAGATGTTCACCGCGCTGGCCGTCATGCTGCTCGAGGGTGAGGGAAAGCTGCAACTCGACACGCCGATCGCGTCGTACTTTCCGAGCTTCCCCGACCAGGCCGCGGCCCATGCGATCACGATCGCCCACCTGCTCTCGCACACCTCCGGCGTCGGTGAGTACTGGAACGAGGACACCGCCGAGGCCGTGCGCGCCGCCGGGTCGGCGAGCGACCTGCTGCCGCTGGTCTACCGGGCGGGCGTCGTCTTCGATCCGGGCGAGCGCTACGAGTACTCCAACTCCAACTTCGTGCTCGCGGGGCTGATCGTCGAGAAGGTGAGCGGGCGGCCCTACGACGAATTCGTCCGCGAGCGCATCACCGGGCCGCTGGGCATGGCCGATACGGACACCTTCCCCAACGACGGCGGCGTCGGCGACCTCGCCGAACGCCTGACGCGCGGCGAGCAGGGCTGGAAGGCGCTGCCGCACTTCAATCGGGGCGGGCCCGCGGGCGGGGGGTTCTCGACGGCGCGGGACATCCTGACCTTTGCACGGGCGCTGAAGGCGGGCAGGATCGTGCCCGTCGAGGTGGTGGAGCGGATGACGACCTCGCACACGCCGGCGGCGTCGCGCGATCCGGGCTCGGACTACGGCTACGGCTTCATCCTGAGCCGCTCGGGCGACCAGGGCTGCTACGGGCACGGGGGCATCGCCTCGGGCGTGAACTTCGAGTTCCGCCACTATCCCGGGATTGACGCGACGCTGATCAGCTTCAGCAACCAGGACAACGGCGCCTACGACGACCTGCGGCGGACGGCGGAGAAGCTGCTCACCGGGGCGCGGTAGGCCCGTACACTGGGGCCATGGCCCAGCAGGAGTGGTACAGCAAGGGACTCCGCTTCGAGTGCACGCTGTGCGGCAACTGCTGCACGGGGCCGGAGGGATATGTCCTCATCTCGAAAGAAGAAATCAAGGGCGCCGCGGCGAAGGTGGGGATGGAGGTCGGGGAGTTCATGGTGCGATTCGTGCACAAGGTCCCCGAGGGGCTGTCGCTCAACGAGCGGGAGACCGAGCACGGGTTCGACTGCGTGTTCCTGGACCGCGAGAGCATGCCGGGCAAGGCGGTGTGCAAGCTGTACGAGGCGCGGCCGCTGCAGTGCCGCACCTTCCCGTGGTGGCCGGAGAACCTGCGGTCGGAGCAGACCTGGAAGCGCGTGGCGAATCACTGCGAGGGGGTCGGGCGCGGGCCGGTGGTGCCGATCGAAGAGATCCGCATCGAGCGCGACCGGCAGGAGCGCGACACACCCAGCGGCGGGCCGAGCCGGTGAGCCCCCGAGGCGGGTTCGATCCGGCGGAGGTCGGCGCCGCGAGGGCGTGGCTGCGGGCGGCCGACGATCCGGAGATCCGCGGCCAGCTGGAATCGGTGTACGCGCGGATCAGCGAGGCCATCGCGGAGCGAGGCCCGGTGTGCTGGGCGTCGGGGCGGTGCTGCAACTTCGAGAAGACCGGGCACCGTCTGTATGTCACCGGGCTGGAGGCGGCCTACTGCGTGCGCGGCCTGCGCCGGGGCGAGGCGCCGGTGGATGTCCCGACGATGGAGATGATCGATGAGGCGATGCGCGACGGCGGGTGTCCGCTGCAGGTGGGGAACCTCTGCGGGGCGCACGGCGTGAAGCCGCTGGGGTGCCGCGTGTATTTCTGCGACCGATCGGCGCAGTCGTGGCAGCAGGACCTGAGCGAGCGCGAGCTGGCGCTGGTTCGCGCGATCCACGACGCGGCGGGGCTGGAGTACCGCTACGGGGAGTGGCGGGGGATGCTGGGGTTGGTGGTGTCCGCTACGCCTTGAGCAGTCGCTCGAGGAAGTGGATGTCCATGCCGCCCTGCTGGAAGGCGCTGTTGCGCATGAGCTGCTGCTGCAGGGGGATGGTGGTCTTGATGGGCTCGATGACCATCTCGCTGAGGGCGCGGTCCATTCGGGCGATGGCCTGGGCGCGGTCGGGGGCGTGGACGATGAGCTTGCCGATCATGGAGTCGTAGTTCGGCGGCACGCGGTAGCCGGGCACGACATGGCTGTCGAGGCGGACGCCGGGGCCGCCGGGCGCCTCGAAGCGGGTCACATTGCCGGGGCTGGGCGCGAAGTTGCGCGCGGGGTCCTCGGCGTTGATGCGGCACTCGATGGCGGCGCCGTTCTTGGTGATTTCCTTCTGCTTGAAGGGCAGGGGCTGGCCGCTGGCGACCATGATCTGCAGCTTCACGAGGTCCACGCCGGTGATCATCTCCGTCACCGGGTGCTCGACCTGGAGGCGGGTGTTCACCTCGAGCATGTAGAAGTTCTGGCGCTCGTCCATCAGGAACTCGACGGTCGCGGCGCCGGAGTACTTGGCGCCCTTGATGAGGCGCGCGGCGGACTTGCAGACCTCTTCGAGCTTCTTCTGATCGACGCCGGGCGCGGGCGACTCTTCGATGAGCTTCTGATGGCGGCGCTGGGTGGAGCAGTCGCGCTCCCAGAGGTGGATGGCGTTGCCGTGCTTGTCGCCGACGACCTGGACCTCGATGTGCCGGGCGGACTCGAGGAACTTCTCGATGTACACGGCGCCGTTGCCGAAGGCGGCCTCGGCCTCGTTGGCGGCCTGCTTGAGGCCGGACTTGAGGGCGGCCTCGTTGTGGGCGACGCGCATGCCGCGCCCGCCGCCGCCGGCGCTGGCCTTGATGATGACGGGGTAGCCGATCCTGGCGGCGACCTTGGCGGCGGTGGCCTCGTCGGTGATGGCGCCGTCGGAGCCGGGGAAGATGGGGACCTTGTTGTCGCGGGCCATCCGCTTGCAGGAGACCTTGTCGCCGAGCAGAGCCATGGCCTCGGGGGAGGGGCCGATGAACTCGATCTTGCAATCGCGGCAGACCTCGGCGAAGTGGGCGTTTTCGGAGAGGAAGCCGTAGCCGGGGTGGATGGCGTCCACATTGGCGATCTCGGCGGCCGAGATGATGCGCGGGATGTTCAGGTAGGAGTCGGAGGAGGCGGCCTGGCCGATGCAGATGGCGCGGTCGGCGTGGCGCAGCCACGGGCCGCCGGCGTCGGCCTTGGAATAGACACAGACCGACTCGATGCCGAGTTCGCGACAGGCGCGGATCACCCGGAGGGCGATCTCACCACGGTTGGCGATGAGGATGCGCGAAAACATTCAGTTGGCGCGGAGGGAGAAGAGCTTCTGGCCGAACTCGACGGCCTGCCCGTTCTGGACATGCACCTGTTCGACGACGCCGGAGACCTCGGCCTTGATCTCGTTGAAGACCTTCATGGCCTCGATCAGGCAGACCACATCGTCCTTCTTGACGGCCTTGCCGACGGAGAGGAACGGGGGGCTGTCGGGGTCGGCGGCGGCGTAGAAGGTGCCGACCATGGGGGACTCGATGACCGGGCCGGTGGACGCCGCGGGGGCGGCCGGGGCGGCTGCCGCGGGGGCCGCGCCGGCTGGGCCCGGGGCGGGCATCGCGTGGGCCAAGTGCTGGGGGCCGGCGACCATCATGGGGACGCCGGCGGGGCCGGCGCGCTTGAGCGTCACGGTCTCGTCGGCGTCGCGGAGGTCCATCTCGGCGAGGTCGTTGTCGACCATGAGACGCACGAGTTCCTTGAGCGTCTTGGTGTCGATCATTCGGGTGTGCCCGTGGGGTTCTTCAGGAGAGGGGAGGGCCTGCGACCGACCGACGGTCCGGCGGATCCGGCGTGCGGATCGGGGGGAACAGATCAGCGGCGGAGTATACAGGAGGGCGGTCGGGGCGTTCCCGGTCCGCGTTCGGGGCGTCGGGTTGGGGATCAGGGCTCGTCGCGGAGCGCGATCGGCGGAGCCAGGACCTCGCTGAGGATGATGGCGCGGCGCCAGTCCGCGGGGGTCATGGCGCCGTCGACGCTCATGACGGGCCGGGTCTGGGTCGGCGGGGGCGCGACTTCGGACGGGTCGGGAGTGTGCGCGAGCGAGCGGGGCGTCGTGGTGTCGCGCAGGCCCATGGGCGCCGCGGGCTTCTGGGGCGCGGATCGCGGGGGTTGGGGGCGGTCGCGCCGGGGGGGCGGCGGCGCTGCGGTGCCGGCGGGTCGAGCCGGGGCCTGGCGCGTTGGGGGCTGGCGGGTCGGGGGCTGCGGGGATCGAGCCGGCGCCTGGCGCGGCGGCGCGGGGCGCGAGGGCGGACGCTGGCCTGCCGGCTGCGGCGCTCCGACGGTGGGTGTGCGCCGGGCGGGGCCCGCGCCGGCTGTGCGCTGGGGCACTCGGACCTCGACGGTCTGCTGATTGGAAGCGGGGCGGCCCTGGTTCCTGCGGCGCATCTCCTCGAGCTGCTTCTGGCGGAGTTCGCGCAGGCGCGCCTGCCGGGCCGCGGCGTCGTTGCCGGGGGCCGCCTGGGGCTGGGTCTGGGTTTGGGCGGCGCGTCGCTGGGCGGCGGCGTCCTCCTCGGGGTCGCGACCGGTGCGGAGCGTTTCGGTGCGTCGGCGCTCGAGCGCCTGCTTCTGCTTGGTGATCGTGGACTGTTCCTGAAGGCGGCGCACGAGCCACTGCAGGAAGGAGATGGCCACGAACACGAGCAGGACCCAGAGATGTCCGCTTTGGAAATTCATCTGCTCCGCATGGTATCGGCGCTGGGAGGGCGGGGCGATCGGGAGCGGCTAGAGAGACGCAATGATGCGCGCGCCGGCGACTTCTCCGATGGCGAATTCGGCGCCGAAGGCCCTGCGCAGGTGGTCCGGGTGCAGGGCCTGCTCGGCGGGCCCGGCGTGGACGAGCGAGCCGTCGGGCCCCAGGACGGCGGCGAGATCGGCCCAGCGGAGGGCGGCGGACAGGTCGTGGAGCGAGGAGAGGACGGTGGCGCCGCGGCGGGTGAGGGCGTGAAGGATGGAGAGCGCGAGGGCGCTGTGGACAGGGTCGAGCGAGGAGGCGGGCTCGTCGGCGATGAGGAGGCGCCCGGAGAGGTCGCCCTCGCCGGCGGGGTCGAGCTGGGCCAGCGCGCGGGCCATGGCGGCGCGCTGCTGCTGACCGGCGCTGAGGTGGTTGAAGACGGCGTTGGGGCGGTCGTCGAGGCGCAGGGCGCGCAGGGCGCGGTCGGTGGCCTGGTCGTCGCGCGGGAGGGCGAAGCGCCCGAGGGCGACGACCTCGCGCACGGTGTAGCCGCCGGAGACGGTGGGGCGCTGGGCGATGTAGGCGAGGCGCGCGGCGCGGTCGGCGGCGGCCAGGCGGTGCGCGGGCGCGTCGCCGATGAGCGCGTGCCCGGCGCCGGGGCGGAGCAGGCCGGCGCCGAGGCGCAGCAGCGTGGACTTGCCGGCGCCGTTGGGGCCGACGACGGCGACGAAGGCGCCGGCGGGCGCGTCGAACGAGACGCTGCGCAGCGCCGGGGGCGAGCGGTGGTAGGCGAAACTGAGCTGGTCGAAGCGGAGCGTCATGGCGCGAGTCGCTCCCGGCGCAGGAGCCAGAGGAAGGCGGGGCCGCCGAGGATGGCGGTCAGGACGCCGATGGGCATGCGCCCCGCGCCGAGATCGACAAGGCGCACCCCGGCGTCGGCGATGACGATCAGGGCGGCGCCGAGCAGGGCGGAGCTGATCATCAGCGAGCGGTGTCGCGGGCCGGCGAGCCGGCGCACGGCGTGGGGCGCGACGAGGCCGACGAAGCCGATGGGCCCGGCGATGAGCACGGCGCCGGCGGTGAGCGCGCCGGAGATCAGGAACAGGGCGGCGCGCAGGGCGCCGAGGGGGACGCCGACGCTGCGGGCCTCGTCGTCGCTGAGGCTCGCGGCGTCCATGGCGCGGCCGAAGTACGAACCGGCGCCGACGGCGAACACCACGGCGGCGCCGACGACGGCGACGCGCGGCCAGGGCGTTTCGTCGCTGAGGGCGCCCATCACCCAGCGTGTGGCCATGGCGACGCCCCGGTCGGGGAGGAGGTACTGGACGAAGACGATCCCGGCGCCGCAGATGAGGCTGAGCACGACGCCGACGAGGATGAGGGAGACGGGGTCGATGAGTCCCCGGCGTTGCCCGAGGGCGCCGACCACCGCGAGGGCGCCGAGGGCGCCGGCGAGCGCGGGCAGGGCGGGCGGGGCATAGAGGACGATGGAGCCGGTGGCGGTGTACGCGATGTAGATGGAGACGACGACGCCCAGGCCCGCGCCGGTGGTGAGGCCGAGGACGGCGGGCTCGGCGAGGGGGTTGCGGAGGAGGGCCTGGAGCATGACGCCGCTGGCGGCGAGGGCGGCGCCGACGGTCAGGCCGCAGGCGATGCGCAGGGCGCGGAGTTCCCACTCGAGGGTGTCGCGGGGCCAGGCGAGGCCGTCGGGCGAGGCGGCGAAGCGCAGGGCGACGCCGGCGCCGACGAGGGCGACCAGCACGCTGAGCACGACGGTTTCGCGCCGGTTCACGGCGTGAGGGTACCCGAGGGCGCGGATTCGACTGGCGGCCATGCTGCGGCGGCCTCGGCGACGCGCCCGGCGACCTCGATCATGGCTGTGCTGGGCGTGAGGCCGTGTGGGTGGTCGATGACGGCGACGCGCCCGGCGGCCACGGCGCGGAGGTCGGCCCGGGCGAGGGGGCCGAGGAGGTCGAGCGTGCGCGCGGGGTCGGCGCCGGGGGCGAAGATCAGGATGGAGTCCGGGTCGAGGCGGCGGACATCCTCGGTGTCGAGCGTGACGAACGGGGCGCCGTCGGCGACGGCGGAGCGGCCGCCGAGGGACTCGATGAGCTGCGCGTGGAATGAGCCCGGGCCGGCGGCGCCGGTGGAGTCGGCGCCGAAGAGGATCAGGCAGCGCCCGCAGCGCGCGGCGAAGGCGGCGTCGGGGGTCCAGGCGTTGTCCATGGCCACGGCGAGGTCGAGCGCGCGGGCGCGGGCGGGGTCGGAGTCCAGGTCGTCGGCGATGGCGAGTGTCGCGGCGCGGATGTCGGCGAGGGAGAGCATGCGGTAGTCGCGGACGGTCCAGCCGCGCTCGGCGGCGAGCGAGAGCAGGCGCGGCGGGCGGTCGCGCGAGCCCCAATCCAGGAGGATGTGCGTGGGGCGGACGCGGGCGAGGTTCTCGTAGTCGATGCCGGACTGGTCGCCGACGACGGGGATGGAGGTGTCGAGCGAGAGGTCGAAGGCGTGCCGGCCGACGATGCGGTCGGCGAGGCCCAGGTCCGCGACGATGAGGGCGATGGCGGGGCTGAGGGCGACGATGCGGGGGCCGTCGGATGATTCGAGCGCGCCGGTGGGGGCCTTCTGCTTGCAGCCGACTAGCGCGAGCGCTGCGAGGAGGGCAAGGAATGTGGCGCGGAGGGCGCGGGTCATGCGAATGCCCCCCGGATGTCGGAGGCGAGCGCATCGAGCAACTCGGCAGGGTAGAGCGGGAACGCCCATGTGCGGTCGGCGGCGATGGCGGCCTCGTCGCGCCGTGCACGGAGCGCATCCGCCTGCGCATGCAGCTGCGCGAGGGCGTCGGCGTGGCGGGCGCGGTGGTCGGCGAGGAAATCCTGCAGGGCGCGGAAGGGGGGAAGGGCGTCGGCGCCGGCGACCCGTGCGCTGCGGACGGCGGCCAGGAGCCTGGCCTTCTGCGCGGCGCCGGCGGTGTCGCCGACGAGCGAGGGATCGTGGCGGGCGTGGTGCGCGGTCCAGGCGGCGCGGTCGATGTCGGCGACCGCCGGAACGCCGCGGGTGGAGAGCGGCAGGCGGAGCGTGGCGGTGGCCCTGACTGCGGGGGCGGGGGCGCGGCCGAGCCAGGACTCGAGCCAGCGGTCCGTGATGCGGTCGTACACGGCGCCGCCGGCGCCGTGGATGAACAGGTCGCACGCGAAGAGACGGAGAAAACCGGTGAGCAGGAGCGCGCGCGGGGCGAGTTCTCCGGCGGGGATCCCCGGGAGGTCCTTCGCAAACACACGGGCGCGCGCCTGGCCGGGACGGATGCGCCAGAGCGGCAGCTCGAGGCGGTCGGCGCTGCTCACGAGCGGCGCGATTCGGGCTTCGGGGATCTGTTCGACGGCGGCGTTGTGCGCCTCGATGCAGGCGCGAGGGTCGGAGGCCATGCGGTCCACGATCGCGCGGAATGCGCTGGTGGCGGCGAGGCGGCTGGAGTAGAGCGGCGCGGGCAGCGGGGCCCACGGCTGCAGGAGCTCGGAGATGGAGCGACCGAGCTGTTCACCGAGCGATGAAGCAGAGGCGTGCGCTTCGAGCGTGCGGATGATCGATCGCAGGCCGTTGCGGACCGGCTCGATGGTGTCGGCCGGATCCGCGGCGACAGGCCTGGCGCCGGGCGCGGCGCACGCGGGGACGCCCGCGCCGGGCTGCGGCAGCAGGCGGAGGGTGCGGACCGCGAGCGTGTCGCCGGTGACGGGGATGCGGACGGCGCCGGGGTCGGTCTCGTCGGAGTCCACCACGAGGTGCGCGGCGTGGGCGTCGGCCGCGCCGGCGAGGGCGTCGGCGGCGATGTACTTCGCGAGGATGCCGGGGTGCCAGAACTCGGGCTGGTGGCCGGTCATGACGACCGGGCGATCGGTTGGCAGGCCCAGTTCGGCGCGGAGGGCGCGGGCGGCGTCGTCGAGCGGGGTGCGGCGCAGGAGCGCGGGCCATTCGCCCGGCGGCGGGTCGAGCGTCCACGCCGGGCTCGCGTCGGCTCGGCTCACGCCTCGCGGCACTCGACTTCGGCGCGGGCGGTGGGGGGCAGGAGCCGCGCGGCGCGCTCGATCTCGGTGCGGAGCACATCGCGGTAGAGCGCGAGCCGCGTGGTGGTGTCGTTGAGCGGCCCGCCGAAGGTGCGGTTGGGGTCGTTGTAGATGAGGCGCACGGGGATCTCGCGGATGCGCAGGCCCTGAGCGACGGCCTGCACCCAGAACTGCATGGGGAACGCGTAGCCGGTCTCGGTGAGGCTGAGGCGGCGGAGGGCCTCGACGCGGTAGGCCTTGAAGCCGCAGAACGCGTCGGTGAGGTTCAGGCTGAGGCGCTCGTTGATCTCCTCGGTGATGCAGGCGTTGACGCGCCGGCGCTCGATGG
>CALKYH010000155.1 GCA_938003595.1 uncultured bacterium | reverse complement strand
GCCGGGCCTCCTCGCCGTCGACCACCCGATGCCAGAGACTGCCGCCCATCGCCATTTTCATGCCTCCTTCACGCTGCGCGTGCGTATCGAAGAAGTATAGCCCGCAGGGGCCCGTTGCTCCGGACGCCGCCCTCCGTTGCCGGCGCCGCCGGGGCCTAGGATTCGTTCGAACGCCCGGAGGGGCGGAGCGTCGGCGCGACGCGCCGGCGGCCTGGTCATGGACGCGGGGCGCGAGCATCCCCGCACGGAGGCGACCGATGTCCTTCCACGACCGAACGCACGCGGGACGGCTGCTGGCCGAGCGCCTCGCCGGGCTGCGATTCAACGATCCGGTGGTCCTCGCGGTGCCCTGCGGCGGCCTGTCCGTCGGCGCCGCGGTCGCGCAGGCGCTGCACGCCGAGTTGGATGTGCTGCTCGTGCGCAAGCTGCGTCACCCGCTGCAGCCGGAGCTGGCGATCGGCGCGGTGGGGGAGGGCGCGGCGCCGATCCTGAACGAGCGGGCCTGCCGCGGCCTGGATCGGCACACCATCGAGTGCGAGATCGTCCGGCGCGAGCGCGAGGTGATCGACCGTCTGGCGTGCTTCCGCTCCATCCGGCCCGCGGCGGCGCTGCACGACCGGGATGTGATCCTCGTGGACGACGGCGCCGCGACCGGGGCGACGATCGAGGCGGCGGTGGAGGTGGTGCAGCGACGCCGCCCGGGCCGGCTGATCGTCGCGCTGCCGGTGGCGCCGGCGTCGTGCGTGGATCGGCTCGGCGAGCTGGCGGACGAGGTCGTGTGCCTGGAGACCCCGGAAGACTTCAACGCGGTGGGTCAGTACTACACCGAGTTCACGCAGATGGACAACGAAACGGCCTGCGACCTGCTGCGCGCGGCGACGACGGCCTGAACGATCTGTCGGGGCCTGCTTACATCCAGCCGCGCCGGCGGCCCATGCCCCCGGCGGGGAAGCCGAACACCGCGATGAACACCCGCAGCAGCGGCACCACCGCCAGCGCGAGCATCGCCGTGAACAGCGAGGCGCCCGTGCGGCTGAGCAGCTCGGCGCCGGGCGAGAACAGGAACGGGTCGTAGTACGACCGCAGCGTGAACAGCGTCACCGCGAAGATCGACATGACCATCGACGCGACGAACGCCAGGAAGGCGTAGGTCAGGATGTTGTGCTGCATCACCAGCGCCCGCGTCACCACCACCGAGTAGGCGCCGGCCATCAGGCCCAGGGCGTAGGGGCCGACGATGGTCATGGAGTCCGCGGCGTTGGTCAGCGGGACGGTGTGCGTCAGGTCCAGCAGCAGCCCGGCGATGAGCCCGGCGATCATGGCGGTGGTCGCGGGCGCGTACAGCGAGACGAACACCACCAGGATCACGACGAACGAGGGCGCGATGCCCGAGGCGCCGAGCTCGGTCACGGGGCGCAGGCCCAAGTCCAGGCCCAGCGCCAGCCACAGCGCCGCGGCGTAGGCGATCCAGCTCATGACGGGCCCTCCTCGCCGGAGCCGGGCGTCAGCAGGATGACCTGGCTGAGCCGGCGGAGATCGAACTCGGGCTTCACGGTGACGACCATGCGCAGCGGTTGATTCGGCTTGGGCCCCACGCTGACGACGCGCCCGACGATCAGCGCCTGCGCCGACTTGGGCCAGCCGTCGTCGGCGAGGCGCACCGTCTGGCCGATCTCGACGCCCACGGCGTCGGCGTCCAGGTCGCCGACGAGGGTCTCGCCGTCGCCCGCGGGGCTGAGCGTGGCGCCGGGCAGCTGATCGGGGGCGCCGGTGTCCACCACGGTGCGCAGCCAGCCGGTGGCCTTGGCGGTGACCGGCAGCAGCGTGCTGGTGCGGGCGCCGGAATCGATGATGCGCCCGACCAGGTGGGCGCCGGCCACGACGACGACGGTGTTCTTGGTGACGCCCCGGTCCTTGCCGGCGCGGGCGCGGAGCGTGCCGTTGGTCAGGTCGCTGGAGGCGCCGACGATCGGCGCCGCGACGGCCACGATGTCCAGCTCCGGGTTCAGCGCCCGCCCGCGCTGCAGCTCGATGATGAGGCGCTCGAGCTCCTCGACCTTCATCTGCGACTGGCGCCAGAGGGTGAGGGCGCGGTCGCGCTCCTGCTCGATGGCGGCGACGGAGGGATCGCCCGAGAGCGTGCGGGGCGTGGCGGGCCGGAGCCAGGAGGCGACCCAGCGCATCGGCGCCGAGGCCGGCGCGGTGACGGCGGCGACCGGGTCGCGCAGCGCGCCGAGCCAGCGCGTGTAGCGCCCCGGGGCCACCGCGAGGATGGCCAGAGCGATGACGCTCAGCAGCAGCACGCGTCGCGAACTGACGGTTGCTCTTGGCATCGTTCAACAGGCGGCGCGGGGGACGGGCCGCGCTCCGGTCGGCTCCCGTACGTCGGGCCGCCCGCGTTCGCGGCGCGGCTCAGGCTTCCATGTCGTTCTCGAGGGTGCCCTTCCAGTCCTCGATGTTCTCCAGGTAGGTCGCGGTGCCGCGGGCCACGCAGGTGAGCGGGTCGTCGGCGATGCGGACCTCCAGGCCGGTGGCGTTCTGGATGACGGCGTCGATGCCCCGCAGCAGCGAACCGCCGCCGGCCATGACGATGCCGTTGTCCACGAGGTCCGCGGCCAGTTCGGGCTCGGCGCGCTCCAGCGTGCGGGTGACCGCCTCGATGATGCTGCCGACCGGCTCCTGCAGCGCCTCGCGGATCTCTTCGCTCGTGACCACGACCTTGCGGGGCAGGCCCGAGATCATGTCGCGCCCGCGGACCTCGAGCGTGCGCTCCTCGCCCAGCGGCGAGGCCGAGCCGATCTCGATCTTGATGCGCTCGGCGGTCTGCTCGCCGATCATCATGTTGTAGGTCTTCTTCATGTGGTTGATCGTGGCCTCGTCGAAGTCGTCGCCCGCCACGCGGATCGACTCGCAGACCGCGATGTCCGCCAGCGACATGATGGCGACCTCCGTCGTGCCGCCGCCGATGTCCACGATCATGCTGGCCGTGGGCTCGGTGAAGGGCAGGCCGGCGCCGATGGCCGCCGCCACGGGCTCCTCGACGAGGTAGATCTGCCGGGCCCCCGCGCGCTCGGCGGAGGTGAACACCGCCCGCTTCTCGACCGCCGTGATGCCCGAAGGCACCGAGATGACCACGCGCGGACCGAAGATCTTGGTCCGCCCGTTGACCTTCTGGATGAAGTACTTGAGCATCGCCTCGGTGATCTCGAAGTCCGAGATCACGCCGTCCTTGAGCGGACGCACCGCGGTGATGGACCCCGGCGTCTTGCCGAGCATCTCCTTGGCCATCCAGCCCACGGCCTGCCCGTTGTTGAGGACCTGGTTCGTGCCCTTGCGCACGGCGACCACGCTCGGCTCGTTCAGAACGATGCCCTCGCCCCGCACGCACACGAGCGTGTTGCAGGTGCCCAGGTCGATGCCCATATCCACGCTGAACCAGCCGAGAACGCGATCCAGATACACAGCGGTCCCTCGGTCCGGGCCCAGATGCCGGGCCGGACGGTTTGAGCGGGGTATGCCCGGCCGACAGGACGGCCCTGTCCACTCAGGAAACAACAGCGCCGGGTCCCGGCCACATCGGCCGAGGACGCCCGCAGGACACCAGATTATCGGTATTCGCCCCCCTCTGCGCTGCACAGACCCGCCCGGGCCCGGCGCCGGAGCGGCTTACTTCAGCTGCAGCTGGCCCGTCGTCGGGTGCGTCTTCCACGGCTGGCCGTTCGGGGCGACCTTGGCGCCGTTCACGAACGCCACGCCCACCGCGGCGCCCAGCGCCAGCACCGACACGAGCAGCAGCCCCGTGTACACATTCAGCGTCGCCTGGCGGCGGGCCTGACTCCCCGGAAGCTGCATGCCCAACTGGCTCATCGGTCGATCTCCTCGGGTGGGGTCGGTCAGCCGCTTACTGGATGACGCTCATGACCATGTCGCCGGTCCGGATCTCGGTCACGGGCATGGACAGGAAGTCCACCCGACCGACCGACTCCTCGATGTCCACGGCCTGCACGATCACCTTGCCCAGGAACTGGTTCCCGCGGACCAGGCTCAGCTCCATCCGCTCACGCAGACGGTCGTTCGAGCCCGCGTCGATCTGCACCATCACCCGGCCGGTCGAGTCCGTCCGGACATCGGTGATCCGGGCCTGGATGGGGAACGAGGGACGGATGGTGTCCGTCGCGCCCGCGCCGGAGCCGGTGGAGCCGGTCGCGGCGGAGGCGAGCTGATCCCGCAGCGAGACCAGCTGCTCCTGCAGCGAACGGTTGTTCTCGACGGAGACCTCCAGCTGGCCCGACAGGTCGCTGGCGCGGTCCGCCAGCTCGATCTCGCGCTGCGCGTAGCGCAGCTCGTTCTCGCGCAGGGTCGTGACCTCGGAGCGGTACTGGGCGATGAGGTTCGAGAGCGTCTGGTTGGTCGCGGTGA
>CALKYH010000154.1 GCA_938003595.1 uncultured bacterium | reverse complement strand
GACGGCGCCCCGCTGGAGGAGAGAGAGAGATCGACCCAATCATAACGATCATCGGTTTCGACGGTCGGGAACCGTCAAAACTTTGGTTTGAAGATCGCCGTTGGGCGTCACGACGGTGAACTGCAGACGCATCCCGGCGCGGGCCCGAGAGAGCAGCGAGCCGAGCGTCTCCGGCGAGTCCACTCGCAAGTTGTTGATTCCCAACACGATATCGCCCTCTTCAAAGCCCGCGTCTCGGGCGGCGCCCTCGGTCGCCACTCTGGAAACCACCGCGCCGGCTCGCCGGAACTGGGCAGGCAGCTGACCGAGCCGCTCCTTGGCGTCGGCCCCCGGCGACTCGTAGGCGAAGCCGAAAAGGCGGAGCGCCTCGCTGGCCGCCGGCGAACCGGCGTCCGCTGTGCGCTGGTCGCCCAGCGCAACCTCCAGCGCCAGCGGCGATTCGCCCCGCAGCAGGTCGAGCGTCGCCGAGTCGCCGGGCCGGACCGCCGCGATCTGCAGACGCAGGTCGTCCGCGTCGCGGATGGGGGTCCCGTTGACCTTCACGATGACATCGTTCGGCTCGAGGCCGGCTTTATCGGCGGGCGAACCGGGCTCGACGAAGGTGATGACCGCGCCCCGGACGCTGGTGTCGGAGTGGCCCAGCAGCGCCGCGGCGTCGGGCGTGAAGTTGCCCAACTGCACGCCCAGGTACCCGCGGTGCACCTCGCCGGTGTCGATGATCTGCTCGGCGATGTTCCGCGCCAGCGATGTCGGGATGGCGAAGCCAAGCCCGATGCTCCCGCCGCTGTTGCTCTTGATCGCCGTGTTGATGCCGATGACCTCGCCCCGCAGGTTCACCAGCGGCCCGCCGGAGTTGCCGGGGTTGACCGCTGCGTCGGTCTGCAGGAACGACTCATAGCCCTGCCGGCGCTGGTCGCGGATGATGCCCTGGCGTCGCCCCGTCGCGCTGATGATGCCGGCGGTGACGGTCTCGTCCAGCTCCAGCGGGGAGCCGACCGCGAGCACCCAGTCGCCGACCTGCACTCGATCGGAATCGCCGATGGTCGCCGGCACCAGTCGATGCGAGGCCTCCTCGGGGTCCACCTTGATGACCGCGACATCGGTCAGCGGGTCCGTGCCGACGAGGGTCGCCTCGACCTCGGTGTCGTCGGCGAAGACCACGACGAGCTTGTCGGCGTCCGCGATGACATGGTTGTTCGTGATGATGTAGCCCTGGTCGGACACGACGAACCCGGAGCCCAGGCCCCGCCGCTCGAACTCCTGCGGCTGGTTCGGGTTCATCCCGAACTGGCGCATGCGCGGGTCGAACGCCGGGCGCTGGAGCACCTGGGAGGATCGGATCTGCACGACCGAGGGCAGCGCCACGCTCGCGGCGTGGCGGAACGCCGCCGAGAGGGACTCGGCCACCGAGATGGCCTGCTCCGGGGCGATGGCCCGCTCCGGGGTGGGGGGGGCCATGGTGGTCGTGGCGGCGAGCGCCGCGGTCGGGGCGAGGGCCAGCGCCGAGCCGGCGAGGGCGATGATCCATGCGGCGCGGGCGCGGGAATTCACAGACATGGTGTACTCCTTGGGGTGCATGAATTGTGGGTCGGCGGGGGCCCGTCCTGCGAGGCGGGTCGCCGTTGGATGACTCTGCACTCGATAGGACGCTCGAGGACCCGCCAAGGTTCGGGGGTCCCGGAGGACGCCCGCCGGAGGGCCTAGTACAGCAGCGCCAGCGCCCCGATGGCCACGGCCCCGCAGAGCACGGTCAGGGGCCCCCCGAACCGAACATAGTCCATGAATCGGTAGCCGCCGGGGCCCATGACCATGAGATTGGTCTGATAGCCCAGCGGGGTGGCGAACTCGAGGGAGGCGGCGAGCGCGATGACGATGGCGAAGGGCGTCAGATCGGTGATCCCGGCCGTCTGGGCGGCGCTGACCGCGATCGGGAAGGCGAGCACGGCCGCGGCGTTGTTGGTGATGAAGATGGTGCACACCAATGTCAGCGCGTAGAGCGCGGCCATCATGGCCACGGGGCCTGCGCCGGCGACCGAGCCCAGAGTCAGATCCGCGAGCATCGCGGCCAGCCCCGTCTTCTCCATGGCCCGCCCGAGGCCGAACGCGGCGCCGATCACGATCAGAACCTGCCAGTCGATGCTCGACCGGGCCTGCGGCCCGGTGCAGCATCGCATCGCGATCATGGCCGCGGCGCCCGCCATCGCCACCGTCATCTCGCTGACGCCCAGCCTGCCCGCGAAGCTCAGCCCGAGGATGATGAGCACGAGGATGGCGATGGAGGGCCAGGCCCGCTCGTGCCTCGGGGCGGCGGCCTCCTGATGCTCGCTGACCACGGAAAAGTCCAGCGAGTCGCGATGGCTCCGCGCCCAGCCGGTGGGCGCCTCGAGCAGAAGCGTGTCGCCCGGGCGCAGAACAACCTCGCCGATCTTGCCCTTGAGCCGTTCGCCGAAACGGTGCACCGCGATCACAACGGCCCCGTAGCGGCTGCGGAAGCGACCTTCCCGGATGCTCTGACCCACCAGCGGCGAAGCGGGCGAAATGACGACCTCGATCATGCGGTGCAACTGACGAACGCCCAGCGCGCTCGATTGCACGCCCGCGGGAACCAGCCCGCGGAATCGCTGCAGGTCCTTGACGGACTCCATCGGCCCGACAAAGACCAAGGTGTCGCCGGCGCGGAGGGTCTGCTCGGGGCCGACGGCGATGATCGTCTCTTCCGGACGCTCGATGCGGCTCAGGAACAGGCCGGGCAGGTGACGAAGCCCCGCCTGCTCAACGGTCCGGCTGACCATCGGCGAGCCGGCCTGAATGGTCATCTCGACATCGTATTGGCGCGACTCGTCGGCGCGTCGGCCCTCCGACTCGGCTCGAAGCAGTCGACGGCCGAACGCCAGCATGTAGATCATGCCCACGATGGCCACCGGCGCCCCGACCGGCGCGATGGTGAACATCTGGAAGTGGCTGATCTGCGGCGCCGCGGGTGTCCCGGCGTGACTCGCGGCGTACTCGTCGACGAGCGATTTGACGACGAGGTTGGTGCTGGTGCCGATGAGGGTGCAGCAGCCGCCCAGGATGGTGGCGTACGACAGCGGCAGCAGCAGGCGCGAGAGCTGCAGCCGGTTCCGGCGCGACCACTCGCTGAGCATCGGGATGAACATGGCGACAATGGGCGTGTTGTTCAGGAACGCGCTGAGCAGGGCGACCGGGAAGATGACGCGCGCCTGCGCCTCCAGCGGGGAGCGAGGACGGCCGAGGAAGGGCGTGGCGAGCATGCTCAGCCCTCCGGTCTCCTTCAGGCCGGCCGCCACGACATAGAGCATCGCGACCGTGATGACGCCGGGGTTCGCGAAGCCGGAGACGGCCTCTTTGGCGTCCAGGACGCCGGCGAGCAGCAGCGCGACCAGCACGCCCATCATCACGATGTCGGCCCCGAATCGGCCGGTGGCGAGAGCGCCCAGCATCCCGAGGATCAGCCCCGCGACCAGCCATGCTTCCCACACCATCGCATCTGGCTCCAGCGACCCGGGTCGCAAGCGTTGATCAGGCGGCCTGCAGCGGCCACACCCAGGCCGCGACGGGCACAGTGACGATCCACATCAGCAGGTTCAGCGGGATGCCCACCCGCGGATAGTCGGAGAACCGGTAGCCCCCGGGCGCCATCACCATGAGATTGGTCTGGTAGCCGATGGGCGTCGAGAAGCAGGCCGACGCCGCCATCATGATGCACATCACGAAGGGCCGGAAGTCCACCCCGAGCTGGTCCGCCGCGGACATCGCCACCGAGAACACCAGCACGGCCGCGGCGTTGTTGGTGATCATCTCCGTCAGCAGCATGGTCACGAGGTAGACCATCGCCAGCGTCAGGAACGGGTTGCCGCCGGCGAGGCTGATCATCTCGTGGGCGAGGAACTTCGCGGCGCCGGTGTTCTCGAGCGACTGGCCCAGCGCCAGCGACGCCGCGATCACGATGAGCACCATCCAGTCCACGCTGCGTCGGGCCGAGGTGGCGCTGCAGCAGCGGAGCACGAGCATGAGCCCCGCGCCCAGCGCCGCGGCGTGGATCATCTGGAGCCCGAACGGCTGCAGCGTCGCCACGAGGATCATCCCCACAAGGATGGCCAGCGAGAGCATGGCCTTCTCCTTGCGGATGGGGGCCGAGTTCTCGACGGCGCTGACGAGGAAGAAGTCGCGCGAGTTCTTGTTCTGCTCGATGAACGCCCGGGGCGCCTCCAGCAGCAGCGTGTCGCCCGACTGCAGCACGATGTCGCCGATCTTCTGGTTCAGGCGCACGCCGTTGCGCGCCACCGCGATCACCACCGCGTTGTAGACGGAGCGGAACCGCCCCTCCTTGACGCTTCGCCCGATCAGCGGAGAAGAGTTGGAGATCACCGCCTCGATGAGACGGCGCTGCGGACGCGGCGCGTCGAGCTTCACGACCTGGTTGTTCGCCGCGGAGAGCCCGCGCATCTTCTGCAGGTCCACGATGGAATCGACCACGCCCACGAACACGAGTCGGTCGTCGCCGGCCAACCGGACATCCGGCCCGACCGCCGCGAGCAGCGTGCCCTCGCGCTCGATCTCGGCCAGGTACAGCCCCGGCAACTGGCGCAGGCCGGCCTGCTCGATCGTCTTGCCGACGAGCGGTCCGCCCTCATCGACCGTCATCTCGGCGGTGTACGACCGAGGATCGGCGCCGACATCCAGCACCGGCTTGCGCTCCGGCAGCAGCCTCCGGCCCACCGTCGTCAGATAGATCATGCCCACGATGGCGCACGGCAGGCCCACCTTGGCGATCTCGAACAGGCCGATCGGCTCGCGCCCCGTCTCCAGCCACTTGCCGCTGACGACCAGGTTGGTGCTGGTGCCGATGAGCGTCAGCGTCCCGCCGAGGATCGCGGCGTAGGACAGGGGCATCATCAGCTTCGACGGCGAGACGCGGTTCTTCGCGCACCACTCCGTCACCACGGGGATGAACATCGCCACCAGCGGCGTGTTGTTCATGAAGGCGCTGAGCCCCGCGGACGGGATCATCAAGCGGATCTGCGCCCCCAGCAGCGATTTGGGTTTGCCCAGCACGCGCTGGCCCAGCCAGCCCACGGCCCCGGTCTCCGTCAGGCCGCAGACCACGACATACATGATCGCCACCGTGATCATGCCCTGATTGGACATGCCGGCGAGGGCCTGACTGGTCGTGAGGATGTCGGTCTTGGTGAAGTAGCCGACGAGCACCAGCAGCACGACGCCGCCGATGATCACGACATCCGCGGCGACCCGGCCCCAGATGAGGGCGCCGAGCACCAGACCGACCACGCCCAGGGAGAACCAGCCTTCCCAGCCCATCGGGGTCCACGCTCCATCGATTCGAACGGAACACGGGCCCGCGGCGTCAGGCCGGGGCGCCCACCTTCAGATCGGCGATCGCGGCGATCAACCTTGCATGGACGGCCGGGTCGGCGCACACCACGCCCCGGTTCTTCGCCAGGCCCTGCCCGCAGCCGAAGTCCAGCAGCTTGCCGTCGATGTCCGTCACCACGGCGCCGGCTTCGGTCGCGACGAGCGCGCCCGCGGCGTGATCCCAGATCTTCTCGACATAGCCCTTCTTCGTCGGCAGGCGCAGGTACGCGTCCGCCTGCCCGCGCGCCACCACGGCGTACTTGCACTGGCTGTCCAGCCGCGCCGGCTCGCCCGCGCCGCCGGCGTGCGCGAGGATGCGCGACGAGGCCGACTGATCCGTGTGCGCCGACTCCACCGACTCGCAGGAGCGGATCGGCGCCCCGGCCTCGCGGCGGGGGCGGCGCAGGGTCGTCATCTTCGCGTTCGGATCGCCCGCGGGGCCCTGCTGCACGCCCTGGCCGATCATGGCCAGGTACAGCGAGCCGTGCGGATCGGCCTCGTTGAACTCGCGGTCGAACCGCAGCGAAAGGTTGGGGCAGCCCAGCGCCGCGACCACCGGCGTGCCCTTCTCGATGAACGCCAGCGACACGGCGTACTGCTCGCCCCGCAGGAATCCCTTGGTGCCGTCGATGGGGTCGAGCGTCCAGAAGGAATCGTGCGGGCCGGGCTCCTCGCCGCTGCCGTCGTCGATGGCGGCGAGCATGGACTCCTCCGTCGCCTCGGGCCAGGCGATGCGGACCGCCATGAGCGCCGCCTTGCGGTGGGCCTCGTGCCCGGGGCTGCGGAGCATGTCCGCGGCCTCTTCGCCGATGAGCCAGATGTCGCCCAGCCGCTCGCGCAGCACATGCGCGACGACCGCCTGGCTGGCGAAGTCCGCCACGGTGACGGGGCTCTTGTCGTCCTTGGCGATCGCTCGGACCTCGTCGAGCTGGGATTGCACGGCGCGGCAGACGGCGCTCGCGAGCGAGGCGGCCTCGTGCGCCGCGTCGAGAAGATCAGCGTGGTGGGCGCTCATGGCGTCGGCTCCGTCCCTTCTGGATGTTCGGTGTCCGCCGGTGCGGCTCAGCCCTTGAGGATCTTGTGCTGGACCAGCAGATCGACGCACTGCTGCACGCAATGCTCGACCGAGTTCTCGGCGGGCTTGAGGATCAGCTCGGCGTTCTTCGGCGCCTCGTAGGGGTCGTCGATGCCGGTGAAGCCCTTGATCTGGCCGGCGCGGGCCTTCTTGTACAGGCCCTTGGGGTCGCGCTCCTCGCAGACCTCGATCGGCGTGTCGGCGAAGATCTCGATGAACTTCAGGCCGGACTCCGCGTGCGTGGCGCGGGCGGCGTCGCGGTCCTTGATGTACGGCGAGATGAAGGAGGTCAGCGCCAGGCAGCCGGAGTCGGCGAACAGCTTGGCGACCTCGCCGATGCGCCGGATGTTCTCGGCGCGGTCCTCGGCGGAGAAGCCCAGGTTCTTGTTCAGGCCGAAGCGGATGTTGTCGCCGTCCAGGCGGTAGCAGTTCACGCCCAGCGAGCAGAGGTGCTGCTCCAGCGCCGAGGCGATCGTGCTCTTGCCCGAGGCCGACAGGCCGGTGAACCACACCGTCGCGCCGACGCACTTGAGGTTCTTCCAGCGCTCCTCGCGGGTGAGGTCGCCGGCGTGCCAGTGGATGTTGGTCGACTTGGTGGTGCTCACTGCTGATCTCCGCCTTTCAAATAGTTGTGGGAGCGGAGACTAGGGATCGGCTCGAATGCCGGTCAAGCCAAACGGGGCCCGATGGCCCCGATCCATGGGATTCTCGTTGGATATCGGACGGATTCCGAACAGAATCCGCTCAGCGCCGGCGTGCCGCGGGCCGCGCGGGGGCCGCCGAGCCCGGCTCGCCGTCCAGCACGGCGTCGCACAGCGCGGCGACCGGAGCCGCCTTGGACGGGTCCTGCGCCACCACGAGCGCGCGAGGCGCCGCCGCGCCGTCGTTGCGGGTCAGCCAGATGACGCCGGTGTGCCCGGCGCCCGCGCCGTTGAGCCACGCGCGGAGCCGATCGGCCGCGGCCTCGTCGTCGGCGGTGAGCACGCCCAGCGCCGCGCGGGCCGACGCCACCGTCTCGATCTCGCTCTCGTCGTCGCCGGGGCCGACGACGGTCGCGCCGGCCGACATCAGCGCGGAGGCGAGCACGGCGCCGCTCATCGCCAGGGCGGGCTCGGAGGCGTTCGCCGTGTCGTTGATGAGCGCCCAGCGTCCCTCGACGCCCGGCATCGCGCTCCACTCCGGCATATGCGAGAAGGCCTCGGCCGCCTCGGACACCTGCGCGACCTTGGTCATCGCGTCGCGGATCACGCCGTCCACATCGACGGACAGGCGGCCCGACTTGGCCAGCCGCGCCAGCTCCTGCGCCTCGACCGGGATGCCCGGCTCGCGGGGCGGCGAGAGCGGGGCGACGACGACCGCGCGCCCGTCCTTGCGCATGCCCGCCGCGATGACCAGCGCCGTGACGCCCACGCAGGCGCCCAGGAACAGGAACACCGCGATCGCCACGCCGTAGTTCGGGCCCGAGGAGTAGTTCGTGTGGCGCAGCGCGCGCCCGCCCATGCGCTTCGCGGCCCGTCCGCGCGCCGCCTGCACCCGCGCCCTGGCGCTGGCGAGCTGGTCCGACGCCGAGCGCCGGCCGCCGGCGCTCACCGCGACGGCGCGGGCGACGCGCGGCGCCGGTGCGCCGCGCCGGGGAGCGGCGCCCACCGGCGCGGGGCCGGTGTCGCCGACGACGGAGAATCGCCCGGTCAGCCAGTCGGTCACGACGATCCGCGGGCGGGCGCCCGCGGGGCGAGCGGCCTGCGCCTGGGCCTGGGCCTGCGGCTGGGGCTCGGGGCGCGGGCGGGGCGTGTACGCCGCGGCGACGGCCTGCGCCGGCGCCGGCACGGGGTCCAGAGGCTCTTCCTCGACCGGCGTGGGCATGACAAAGCCGCCCCGCATGCTCGGCAGGTCCGCCGGGCGCACGGCGAAGGCGTCGCCCGAGCGCATCACGAAGCGCACATCCTCGAGCATCTGCGCCGAGGACTCATAGCGCTTGTCGTAGTCCGTCATGGCGCGCCGGATGATCCAGCGCAGCGCCTCGGGGCAGCGCTTGCTCACCTGCGACAGCCCGCCGTGCGCGGGGAAGGAGCGCTCGATGACCGAGTACATCACCGCGCCCGCCGCGAAGATGTCGAACTTGGCGCCGTTGACCTCGTGCACCTTCACGCCCTTGAGCGCCATCCGCACCATCTCCGGGTCGCGGAAGTACTCGGTGCCGTGGGTGGTCAGGGTCATCGCGGAGCGCAGCGGCGTCACCAGGCCCAGGTCCACCAGGTGGGCCCGGCCCTCGGACACGATGATGTTGTCCGGCTTGACATCCTTGTGCCACAGCCCGCCCCGGTGGTAGACATCCAGCGTCTCGAGCAGGTCCGCGCAGTAGCCCACGCCCTCGCGCAGGGCCTCGTCCGACAGGCCCGACGGCGCCGAGCGCTCGTGCAGCCGATGCGTCACCACGCTCAGCATGTCGCCGGGGACATACGGCATCGCGTAGAAAAACCGCTTGTCCGTCAGCTCGTGCTCGAGGATCAGCCCCATCTTGCGGGCCGACTCCAGCGCGCGGCTCTCCCGGATGATCTGGGGCAGCGATGAGCCATCGGCGAGCGAGAAGGACTTGATCACCACCTGGCCGACATCCACGCCGCGCCGCGCGAAGATGGCGCGCTTGCGCTCGTCCGGCTCGGCGATGAACAGCCGCCCGCCCGAGCCGCCGCCCCGCAGCGAGCCGACGATGGTGTAGCCCTCGAACTGCCCGGTGCGACGGCTCGGCTTGTCGGAGCCGGGCGACTGCGCCACGGCCTCCGGGATGCTGCGCTCCAGGCCCTCGAGCGCCGGGGTCAGCATGAGGAACCGCCCCGGGTGCCCGATGAAGAAGCGGTACAGCGAGCGGCCGAGCGTCGCGATCTCGTTCTGCAGCCCGCGCCCGAAGTGCGACGCGGCGCTCCAGCGCCCGATGATGATGTTCGCCAGGATCAGCGGCAGAAACAGGATGGAGGCGATCACCGCCCCGATCGCGCGCAGCCCGGAGGTCGCCATGCCGGCGACGAACGCCCACACATGCGCGATCAGCCAGCCCACGCCCTTGAAAGTGTACTTGAACAGCGGGTAGATCACGAAGGCGATGAGCAACGCCGCGACCGCGATCCCGACGAGTCCAACGAGAATGGCGAGGAAGACTGGCATGGGTCGGGCTCCTAACCGAGCATCGCGTCCTGATCCAGGCGCCGAAGCTCCTGCTGGCGGTGGTAAATCTCCGCGATGGCTTCATCGAAAAGGGCGTCGTCCGATTTCGAGGGGGTCAGGGTCAGCCCGTGGTCCGCGGCCTCCGCGGCCTCGTCCGCCGTGAACGAATAGGTCGCGATCACCTCGCGCAGCCTCGCCCGCATCGCCTCCCGGACCTTGGCCAGGCGCCGGCTCACCGTCGGCTCCGACACGCCGATCTGCTCCGCGACGGCCTTGCCCTCCATCCCGTCGAAGACCCGCATCCGGTAGATCTGGAAGTCCGTGAACTCGCTGGACCGCTCCACCAGCCGGATCGCGGCCTCGCACTTGGCCCGGAACACCGCCGCCTCGTACATGCCGTCGGGGCTGGTGCCCTTGCCCTCGCCCATCCAGGCCTCGTCGAGCGAGGCGCCGCGCTTGCCGCGCCCACGCTTCTGGGCCATCCGCCGGTCGATCTCGTCGCCCAGGGTGTGCTTGGCGATGGACAGCAGCCAGGTGGAGAACCGGGCGCCGCGGCCCGGGTCGTAGCGGTCGATGGAGTCGGACAGGGCGGCGAGGGTCTCCTGGGACAGGTCGCGCACGGTCTGGCTGCCGATGGCGCCGCGCCCCCATTTGGAGAGCTGCGCGCGCAGCACGGGGCCGAAGGTCTCCCACAGCTCGAACCACGCGGTCTCGTCGCGGGCCCGGAGGCGCGAGATGAATGTGGTCGTCATCTGATTCAGCATCCGCGACCTTCCGCGCCCAAGGACGCCTGGACCGTCACCACCCTCGCGGGGCCGGACGCCCGACCGCCACCCCCCTTGTTCCTGCAGGAGCCGAGGGGGTTTCACCCCGAGCTGTGCCCGCCAGTACCTCAGAATACGCCCGGACCCGAACAAAGCCATGCCCGAATCGGTCATCCATCCCCAATCGCCCTGTTTATGGACGATTTCGACGCCGGCCAGGAATCCTGAAATCCCCCCGGCCTCCCGCCCAATCACTCTGCCGAAGCCCGTTTCCAACGCATCGCACCCACGGGCACGCAAGCAGCTTTGAAGGGAGCAACCCCATGGCCGGCATCGTCAAGACAGTCGTTCGATTCGGAGTGATCGCCGGGCTCGGCACCGGTGTCGCCGTCCTGGTGGCCGGTCCGGAGCGCGTCGCCGCCCTGGCCTCCTCCGCCCACACCAAGGCGCTCTCCTGCATCGATTCCCAGATCGATGACCCCACGGTCATCCGCGCCCAGCTCCGCACGCTCGAGGCCAAGTACCCCGAGCGCATCGCGGATGTCCGAGGCGACCTCGCCGAACTCAACGAGCAGATCCGCCAGATCGACCGCGAGAAGACCGTCGCCGAGCGCGTCGTCGCCCTCGCCGACAACGACCTGCTCCAGCTCAAGGACATGCTTGCCCGCGCCGAAGAGGCCCGCTCGGCCAACGGCCCGGGGCGCGCGGTCGTCGTCTCCTTCAACCAGCAGGACATGCCTCTGGACGCGGCCTATTCCCGCGCCACCCAGATCGCGCAGACCAAGTCCGCCTACGCCTCCCGCGCCGCCGACGCCGAGCGCACCCTCTCCTATCTCGAGCAGCAGTCCGCTCGGCTGCAGCAGCTCCTGAGCAAGCTCGAAGGCGAGCACGCCGACTTCCAGACCCAGCTCTGGCAGCTCGATCACCAGGTGGACGCCATCGCCCGCAACGAGCGCCTGCTCGACATGCTGGAGAAGCGCCAGAAGATGATCGACGACCGCAGCCGGTACGACGTGGTCAGCCTCGACCAGGTCAACAGCCGCCTGACCCAGATCCGCTCCAAGCAGGAGAGCCAGTTCGAGGCGCTCGACAAGGCCGCCGACCGGCTCAACTACGAGGACATCGCCCTCCAGCAGGTCGAGGCCGAGAAGGCCGCCCGCAACGAGTTCGAGAAGTCCCTCCAGACCGCCCCGACCGCCCCGACCCCGATCCGGATCGCCCCCGGGGACGCGACCGAGACCTCCGACGCCCAGCCGACCCCCTCGGTCGCCGCGTCCGAGCCCGTCCGCATCCGCTGATCCCCCGGTCCGGTATCACCGGGTGTCGACCCTGCGACACCCTCGCAAGCACGCTCTACACGCAACCAACCACCACCTCCGCAGCCGCCGCGGCTGGTCCTGCAAAGGATCGACCGCGGCGGCCAGCTTTTTGGCCCCGTTTTCCCCCCTCGCCGCCCCTCCGTATCCTTCGGCCGGTCCCACACGGAAACCCATTCTCCAGCCGCCGGAGCCGCGCATGACGCCCCGTACGCTCGCTCGACGACTCGCCGCCCTCGCCCTCCTGCTCGCCGCCGCGGCCCTGGCCAGCCCGGCCCGGGCCCAGGACGACCACGCCGGGCACGACCACGCCCAGCCCGCGCCGGTTGAGGTCGCGCCGTCGGATGTCGCCCCGCCGCAGACCCCCGCCGGCGAGCGCCTGTCGTGGCTCATCGACGGCTTCAACGGCGATCAGGAGATCACCGTGGAGGGCCGCTTCGCTCCGGAGTTCCTCGCGGCCGTGCCGGAGGATCAACTCGCCAAGGTGCTCAACAACTTCCGTGAGGGGTCCAGGGGCTTCGCGCTGCGGCGCATCGACGAGGCCGGCCCGAACCGTCTCGTCGCTGTGGCGCAGGCCAAGGCCGACGCCACGCTCTGGCGCCTGGTGATCCAGACTCAGGACGCGGAGCCGCACCTGATCGAGGTCCTGTTCTTTCAGCCCGCCCCCGACGAGGGCATGGGCCCGATCGAGCAGTGGAAGCAGGCCGACGACATCCTCCTGGAGGTCGCGCCGGAGGCGTCGCTGGTGGTCTACCGCGTGAAGCCCGACGGCGGCCTGGCGCCCATGCATGAATTCAACCCGGACAAGCGCCTGGCCATCGGCTCCACCTTCAAGCTCTGGATCCTGACCGCGCTGGCGCAGTCCATCGCCGCGGGCGAGCATCGGTGGGACGAGACGCTCATGATCGAGGACGCCCACCGCTCGCTGCCCAGCGGCACGATGCAGGACCTGCCCCACGGCGTGGACAAGCCGATCGAGGAATACGCGCGGCTGATGATCTCGATCAGCGACAACACCGCGACCGATCACCTGCTGGCGCTCCTGGGGCGCGAGAAGGTCGAGGCCGCGATGAGCAAGACCGTGGCCGAGCCCGACCGCAACCTGCCCTTCCTCTCGACGCGCGAGATCTTCTGCATCAAGCTCAGCGAGGACCCGACCCTCCTGCAGCGCTACGCCGAGGCCGGCCCCGAAGCCCGGCGCGCGATCCTCGCCGAAGAGGTCGCGGGCAAGACGCCCAACATCATGGCCGCGGGCTCTTGGCGCGGCCCGCGCGCGATCGACCGCATCGAGTGGTTCGCCACCGGCCCCGAGCTGTGCAAGGTCATGCTCGGCCTGTGGAACATGGCCGACGAGGACGGCCTGGGCGAACTCCGCGGCGTGCTGGGCCTGAACAACGGCCTGGGCCTGAGCTCCGACACCTGGTCGCGCACCATGTTCAAGGGCGGCTCCGAGCCCGGCGTCATGTCGCTGACCTGGATCCTGCAGCGCGCCCCGCAGGCCGGCGAGACCGAGGGCCCCGTCTTTGCCGTCAGCATGACCGTCAACAGCACGACCGCCCTCATCGACGAGATGCGCGTCGTCGGCCTGGCGCAGAAGATCATGGAGAAGCTCGAGAAGGCCCCCTGAGCGCACCCGCTCAGGACAGCTTCTTCTCCAGCTCGTCCTTCACCAGCTTCGCGTCCGCCTGGCCCTTGCTCAGCTTCATCACCGCGCCCACGAGCGCGCCGATCACCGTGAGCTTGCCGCCCTTATAGGTCTCAATCGCCTTCGCGTTCGCCGGGTTGCTCAGGACCTCGTCCACCCAGCGCGACACCGCGCCGGGGTCGCTCACCTGCAGCAGCCCCCGCTCCGCGGCGATGTGCTCCGGGCTCGCGCCCGCGGGGCCGTCGCACAGCAGGCCGAACAATTCGTCCAGCGCGCTCGATCCCACCTTGCCATCCTCGCGCAGCTTCACCAGCGCCGCGATCTGATCGGGCGCCGGGCCCAGCCTGCAGATCATCACGCCCCGCTCGTTGGCGCGCTTGGCGCCGCTCTGCAGCAGCACATTGGCGATCTTCTTGCCCGCGGCGTCCTTCAGGCTTCCCATCGACATGAGGTCCGCCACGCAGCGCTCGAAGTAGTCGCTGTTGGCCCGCTCGTCGTTCAGCGCCGCGGCCTCCTTGGCGCTCAGGCCGAACTCCTCCCGGTGCCGGCGCTCGCGCACATGGGGCAGCTCGGGCAGCGCCTCCTGCACGCTGTTCCGCCACGCCTCGTCGATGTTCACGGGGACCAGGTCCGGGTCGGGGAAGTAGCGGTACTCGTGCGCATCTTCCTTCTCGCGCTGCACCACCGTGCAGCCGCGGCCCTCGTCCCAGCCGCGCGTGGTCTTGGCGCCGGGGCCCATGACCTTGCCGTCGCTCATCCAGCGTCCTGGCTGGTCCTGCTGCTCGAACTCGATCGCCCCCTTGACCGCGCGGAACGAGTTGAGGTTCTTGATCTCGACGATCGGGGTCTTGATGAGCCGGCCGTCCTCCAGCTCCAGGTGCATGTTGATGTTGGGCTCGAACCGCATGTGCCCCTTCTGCATCACGCCCTCGGACACCCCCAGCCACCGACAGATGTGGCGCAGCAGCTGCGCGAATCGCACCACCTCGTCCGCCGAGCGGAAGTCCGGCTGCGTCACGATCTCCAGCAGCGGCGTCCCGGCGCGGTTGTAGTCCACGATCGAGAAATCGATCGCGCGCCCGCCCGGCGCCTCGTGCAGCAGCTTGCCCGCATCCTCTTCAAGGTGCGCCCGGATGATGCCCACGCGCTTGTTCGCCGGCTCGCCGGTCGATTCGTCCGGCTCGCCGATCGGCGCGTCCACCGCGCCGTCGAAGCAGATCGGCAGGTCGTACTGGCTGATCTGGTATGCCTTGGGCAGGTCGGGGTAGAAGTAGTTCTTGCGGTCCCACTTGGTGTGCTCGGCCACCTGGCAGCCCAGCGCCAGCCCGACCGACATCGCCATGTCCAGCGCCGCCTTGTTCATCACCGGCAGCGCCCCGGGCAGCCCCAGCACCACCGGGTCGATCAGCGTGTTGGGGTCGGCCTCGTCGAACTCCGGGCACGCCGGGTTCGGCGCCCGCGTGAACATCTTGGAGCGCGTCGCCAGCTCGACATGCACCTCGAGCCCGATGAGCAGCGTGGAACGGACGATCTTCATGGCGCCATCCTATCGCGGGGCGCGGGAACGAGAACCCTGGGCCATCACACCTCGACCGGCTCGAACTGCACGCCGATCGGCCCGCCCGGCGCCTGCTCCACATGACGCGCGAAGAACGCCTCGATGCGGTCCAGCCCCGTCACGCGCCGCACCGACGCCGCGGCCCGCACCAGGTCCGCCTTCTGCACCAGCTCCATCCGCCGGTCCTTCAGGTCCAGGCGCGACGAGTAGAACGCGCAGCCCTGGTGCCCGATGAGCACCACCTTCTTGAGTTCGTGCACCTCGACGAGGAACTTCAGCTCGTCGATCACGCCGTGCTCCTCGAGGTGGGCCTGCGGGTGCCCGGCCAGGCACGCCGCGCCCCCGGGCAGCGCCACGCGGTCGTACCGCGGCAGTTTCAGCCCGTTCTGCAGGAAGTCGTCGAAGTGCTCGCCCACGCGCCCGTCCGAGCAGTAGATCGCCGCCGCCCGGATGCGGGACTTCTCGTACGGGATGCGGCTCTCGAAGTGCGGCTTCGCGGGAGCGGCGGGGGAGGCCGTGGATGAATGGTCGCTGCACATGAGCGGTGATTGTACGGGCTGGCGCCCGCGCCTGTCCCGCTCGTGCAACCCTGTTCGAGCGGGCCCCGTAGAGTCCAGCGGCGCCGCCCGTCGGGGGATGGCGCCGATTCCGGACCGCGACTCCTCGCCCAAGGGGTTCCATATGCGTCATCTCGTCATCGCCTGCGGCGGCATCGCCTCCGTGCTTGCACCTTCCGCGCTGCACGCGCAGTCCTGCGACGCCCAGCGCTCCACGGCCTGGATCCTGGACCGAGTTCCCATCGGCGCCCCATCGGGTCCCGGGATGTTTGTGAACCAGTTCAGGAAATGGTCCATCGCGGCGGATGTCGACGCCGACGGCGCGGACGATGTCATCCTCGGTCTGTCCGACTGCGCCGACCTGGATTGTCTCGGGTCCGCCGGCGCCGGCCCATCCGGCGAACGGCGGGGCGTCGTGCAGGTGATCTCGGGCCGCACCGGCGAGATGATCCTCGAGCTGGTGTCTCCTTCGCCCGCGATGATCAACGGCCAGAACACGGTCGGCTTCTTCGGCAACAATCTCGCGGCCGCGGATGTCAACGGCGACGGCCGCGCCGACATCGCCGTCGCGGCGTACGCCGAGCGCATCGACCTCGACAACGACGGATCGCTGGCAAACGCGGTCGGCATCGTCTATGTCTTCGACGGCGCAACGGGCGGGCTGCTCTATTCCCATCCGGGACAGGCGCCGAGCGACGCGATGGGCTGGTCGCTGGACTTTGTCGGCGACTGGGACGGCGACGGCGCGCCGGACCTGCTGGTCGGCCGACGCAACGCCAACAACCTCGCGCTCCATCTCTATTCCGGGGCGACAGGCGCGCCGCTCCAGGCAAGCGTGATCGGCGGCTACGGCTACCTCCGCATCTCCAATGTGGGCGATGTCACCGGCGACGGCGTCGACGACGCCGCGCTGACGCAGAGCAGTTTCACCAACAGCGTGGCCCGGCTGGTGTATTTCGCCGACGCGTCGCTTGCTCCGGTGGCGAGCTACGAGTGGCCAAGCGGCGGGGGTTTCCTGATCGATCCTGCCAACATCGGCGATGTCGACGGCGACGGGCTGGCCGACCTGGTGTTCTACGGCGGCAACCCAATCAACGGCGCCCCGCCGAGTCCCGAGGTGACCGTCATGTCGGTGATCAATGGAGAGATCGTCAATGAATTCGAGACGCCCGACGCCGGTTGGCCGTATGCCACCCGCGTGGCGCCGCTCGGCGATTTCAACGGCGATGGCGCACCGGACGCCGCCATCGGCCCGTTCATCATCCCAGACGACGATGACCCCTACGAGGTCATGCGTGTTTATTCGCTCTCGGACGGCGTGTGTCTGGGCGTGTGGCGCACGCGAGATCGCTCATACTTCGATGGCTTTGGGAACAACGGTGAGATCGCCCACACCTATCTCTCCATGTCCTCCGGCGACTTCGATGGCGACGGACGGCTCGATGTCGCGGCCGTAGGCATCCCTCAAGATACCTTCCTTCAGCCCGATCCTGCATTCCTCCGCCAGCTCAACATCTTCCGCCGCCCCGGCTGCCCCGAGGACATGACCGGCGACGGCTTCATCGGCTTCGCGGACCTCTCCGCGCTGCTCG
>CALKYH010000153.1 GCA_938003595.1 uncultured bacterium | reverse complement strand
GGCTGGCCGCGACCGGGCTCGCGGTGTATTCCGGCGCGATCCTGTTGCTGTCCTGGCTGCGGCTGGGCGTGTTGTCCGCGGCGCTCCTGACGGAGTTGCTGCTCAACTCCGCTTTCGCGGCGTTTCTGGGCATGCTGGCGCTGATGGCGCTGTGTTTCGTGGAGTACGCGGGGATTCGATTCTTCGGGCGCCGCCGGCGCTGGCGGCTGTCGCACGAGGTGGCGATGGCGATCATCGGGCACGCCTCCATTGGCTGGCTGCTGCTGCCGATCACGCTGCCGGCGTGCTGGTGGATCGCGGGCGAGGGGTTGATCGGCGCGCTTAACGGGGCGCAGAGCCCGGGGGCGTTGTCTGCGGCGGTGACCGTGGTTGCGCTGTTCGCCGGGCCGCTGATCCCGCTGCTGGCGTTCGAGGTTCTGGTGTACCTGGGGGTGCGGCGGATGCGGTTTGCGAATGTGGGGGAGCCGGAGAAGGCGGAGTAGGGGAAGGGGAGCGAAGCCCGTAGCCCTCACCCGGCCTCTCCCACGTCCAGAGCGACGCGGGAGAGGGGGCAGGAGGGTTCCTATCATGGGCCCTATGCATCCCCGCAGGCCCACGAGGCCCATTTATGTCGGCGACGCCCGGACGGGCGTCATCCAGATCGGCGGCGGCCTGCCCAACGGGCGGGGCGAGCCGACGCAGCCCGCGCCGGTCGTCGTGCAGACGATGACGGCGGGGTACACGCACGATGTCGACCGCTGCGTGGCGGAGATCCACAAGCTGGCCGCGGCCGGCGCGGAGATCGTGCGCGTGGCGGTGCCGGAGCGGAAGGACACCGACGCGCTGCGCGAGATCATCCCGCAGGTGCGGGTGCCGATCGTGGCGGATGTGCACTTCCACTTCCAGCGCGCGCTGGAGGCGGTGGAGGCGGGCGTCCACAAGATCCGGCTGAACCCGGGCAACATCTCGGACCGCGAGCAGGTGAACGCGGTGATCGACGCGTGCAAGGAGCGGGGCATCCCGATCCGCATCGGCGTGAACGAGGGCTCGATCATCGAGCGCAAGGACAAGCAGCGGCGCAAGGAGGAGCTGGGCAAGTTCTTCGAGGGCCGCAAGAACGGGCACCTGCTGGCGCTGATGATCGCGAAGCTCGAGGAGTACCTCGACATCTTCCACGCCAAGGACTTCCACGATGTGGCGATCTCCGCCAAGAGCATGGACGCCTCGTTCGTGTTCGATGTCTACACCGAGATCAGCCAGCGGTTCGACTACCCGCTGCACCTGGGCGTGACGCACGCGGGGACCAAGGAGAGCGGCTGCATCCGCTCGGTCGCGGCGCTGGGCGCGCTCATGGCGCACGGCGTGGGCGACACGATCCGCATCTCCTACGCGTCCGACCCGGTGTACGAGGTGCAGGACGGTCTGGAGCTGCTGTGGTCGCTGGGGCTGCGCGAGCGCAAGGGCGTGGACCTGATCGCCTGCCCGACCTGCGGGCGCATCCAGGTGGACCTGTTCACGCTGGTGCAGGATGTCCGCAAGGCGCTGCAGGACGAGATCACCGTGCCGATGAAGGTGGCGGTGATGGGCTGCATCGTGAACGGCCCGGGCGAGGCGGAGGGCGCGGATGTCGCGGTCTTCGCCGGCGACCGGCGCGGGATCATCTATGTCCAGGGCGAGCGGGTGGCGAATGTGCCGGAACCGGAGATCCTCGACCGGCTGCTGGACGAGTGCCGCAAGTTCCAGGCGCGGGTGCTCAGCGGCGAGGTGAAGCTGGGCGAGAAGAAGGTGGAGATCGTGCCGCCGGACCCGATCGGGGCGCTGGGCTCGGGGTTCGAGAAGATCGCGGCGGGCCATGTCGAGCACGCGGGCGCTCGCCCCACGGAGCTGACGGTCGGCCGGTCCTGACGGCTCGGTGGGGGCTCGGGCGAAACTGAACGGAAACCTCACGCGGCGCGCCTTGCGGGCGGGCCGTTTCGGTCGAGACTGTCCTGTTTCGCCCCGGCACGGGGCGATCGCTACACTGCCCGGCTCGCCTTTCTCGAAGGCCGCAGGGCCGTCCATCCGCAGGAATCGCCCCACATGAAGCCCAAAGCCATCCCGGAGCAGCACGCGCCCGTCCCGGGCAAGCGCACGGACTTCGCCGACGAACTCGGCGGTCTGATGCGTCGCCTGGAGCGCGAGGCGATGCTCATCATCGAGATGATCGAGAGCGGGGTGACGGCGTTCAAGAACTGCGACGCCTCGGCCGCGGCGGCGGTGCGCCGGCGCGACGACGAGGTGGACCGCGAAGAGGTGCGGATCGAGGAGGAGGCGCTGCGCCTGATCGCGCTGCACCAGCCGGTGGCGAGCGATCTGCGTCGGCTGACGCTGATCATCAAGTCCAACGCGGACCTGGAGCGCGTGGCCGACCACGCGACGGGGCTGTGCAAGAGCGTGCTGCAGCTGGAGGAGCCGGGGCCGATCGGCTGGCCGCCGGCGCTGCTGGAGATGGCCGACCGGCTGCTGCCCCGGGCGCACGAGGCGGTGCGGGCGCTGCAGCGGCTGGACGCGAAGCTGGCGGAGCAGATCATCAGCGACGACGAGACGATGGACACGCTGTGGCGGCGCGCGTTCGAGGAGATCGAGCAGGCGGCGCAGTCGGGGCGGATGAGCATCCGGGCGTCGCTGCTGTCGTTCCGGGCCGGTCGCGAGCTGGAGCGGATGAGCGACCTGCTGGCGAACATCTGCGAGGACATCATCTACATGCAGACGGGGCGGATCGTCCGCCACGCCAAGCGGATCGCGCTGCAGAAGCAGCAGATGGAATAGGGTCGCCCCGATGCCGGACACCAGGCTCCTGGAGGCGTTCCCCACCCCCGACAGCGCGGGCGATGCGCCGTTCGTCATCGAGCACATCGCCGAGGAGTTCACCTCCGTCTGCCCCAAGACGGGCCACCCGGACTTCGGCGTGGTGGTGGTGCGGTTCTGCCCCAGGCCGGCGAAGCAGGGCGGCCTGTGCGTGGAGCTCAAGGCGCTGAAGCTGTACCTGCAGTCGTTCCGCAACGAGGGCATCTTCTACGAGGCCGTGACGAACACCATCCGCAACCACCTGCAGGAGCTGATGCAGCCCGTGTGGCTGGAGGTGCGGACGGAGTGGCGCGGGCGGGGCGGCATCCGCTCGGTCATCACCGCGACGGCGGGCGAAGCGCCGGCGCGGGGCTGAGCGCTCCCGCTACGATCGGCGCATGACGCCGATCGTCCTGGCCACCACGAATACGCACAAGGTTGAGGAAGTCCGCGCGGTCCTGGCGCCCCTGGGCGTGGAGGTGGTGAGTCTCGCGGAGATTCCGGGCGGGCGGGAGATTCCCGAGCCGCGCGAGGATGGGGACAGCTTCGAGGCCAACGCGCGAATCAAGGCGGTGTATTACGCCGCGGCGCTGGGGCGGGTGTGCCTGGCGGACGATTCCGGGTTGGAGGTCGATGCGCTGGGCGGCGAGCCGGGGGTGCACTCGGCGTACTACGCGCACGGGCTGGAGGCGGGCCCCGGCGTGGCTCGCGCCGAGCGGGATGCGGCGAACAACGCCAAGCTGCTGCGCGCGATGGAGGGTGTGCCGCAGGAGCGGCGCGGGGCGCGGTTCGTGTGCGTGATGGTGGCCGCGGCGCCGAGCGGCGCGGCGCTGGCGAGCAGCCGCGGAACCTTCGAGGGGCGGATCGGCGTGGCGGCGCGGGGGGCCAATGGCTTCGGGTACGACCCGCTGCTGGTGTTGCCGGACGGTCGGACGAGCGCGGAGCTGAGCCCGGAGGAGAAGAACGCGCGGAGCCACCGGGGCGCCGCGGCGAGGGGGATCGCGCCGGCGCTGGTGAGGATCGCGACGGGGCAGGTGTGCTGAGTCGGGTGGCATCGGTCGCCGCTCTGGGAGACCGATGGCGCCTGGAACGGCGGCAGGAGCGGAGGAGATGGAGGGGAACGGAGCGAGGCCCGTAGCCCTCACCCGGCCTCTCCCACTGCGCTCGAAGACTCGCTGCGCGGGAGAGGGGGCAGGAGGGTCAGAACGGCGGTCGGCTCTCGAAGCGGAGGCGCTGGCCGGTGTCGGGGTCGTTGAACTCCAGCTCGGAGGCGTGGAGCATGAGGCGCGGGGCGTCGGTGGGGGCGTGCCGGCCGAGGTCGGCGCCGGGGGCGTAGAGCACATCGCCGAGGATGTGGTGGCCCAGACCGTGGGGCGGCGGCAGCGCCGCGTGGACGCGGAGCTGGTGCGTGCGGCCGGTGACGGGCTCGAAGCGGACGCGGGTGCGGTCGGTCTCGAGGGCGAGGACGGCCCACCGGGTCAGGGCGGTCCGGCCGTGGACGGGGTCGTGGATCTGGAAGGGTCGGCGCTCGACATCGAGGCGGATGGGGGCCGATATCTCGCCGCCGGGGGCGTCGAGGAGGCCGTCCACGAGGGCGGTGTAGGCCTTGGCGACGGTGCGCCGCTCGAACTGGGCGGAGAGATTGCGCTGGGAATCCGGGTTCAGCGCGAACACCATGAGGCCTGAGGTGTCCATATCGAGGCGGTGGACGACCAGCGGCCCCGTGGCCGCGGGGAAGAGCGATCGGACGCGGGACGCGGCGCAATCGGCCTTTTCGGGGCCCTTGCCGGGGACCGAGAGGAGTCCGGCGGGCTTGTCGATCACGACGAAGCTCGGCGCGGCGAGGACGACGGCGAGGGCGCCGCGCGGCGCCGGGGCCGGTTGGCTTAGCATGGGCTGTTTGGTTGGATCGATGGAAGAGGACACTTGGAGCGCCACGATATGACGAAGCGGCGAGCGGGCGTGATCTGGGCGATGGCGGGCGTGGCGGCGGCGGTGGGGGCCGGCGCGGCGTGGGGGCAGGATTCGCCGATCAGCGCGACGCCCCATGAGGCGCCGAGCGAGAAGCTGCTGTGGCCCGCGGCCGAGAGCGGCACGCTGAAGAACGCGGTGCGGCTGACGCCTCCGGCGCTGTTCCATAAGGCGGGGGAGGCCTATTTCTCGAAGTACGCGCGGTGGATCATCTTCCAGGCGGTGGCGAAGCCGCCGGAGGGGATCGAGCCGGACAAGCACTACGCGATGTACATCGCCAAGCTGCTGCGCGACGAGCACGACCGGGTGATCGGGATGGAGTCGCCGATCGAGATCAGCCCCCCGGGGTCGGCGAACACCTGCGGCTTCTTTGATCCGAAGGTGCCGTACCGGGTGATCTTCGGGACGACGCGCGGGCCGTACGAGGTGGAGGGCGCGCCGGGCTTCCAGCGCGACACCTCGACCTACAGCTGGGAGTTCCCCGAGTCGATGGATGTTTGCCGGCGGGTGATCCCGATCCTGCGCGAGGACTTCCTGCCCGGCCTGCCCGCCGAGGTGAAGTTCCGCTACGGGAAGGACTCGACCGAGCCGGTGCCCGTGTGGGAGGCGCCGGGGTACGAGGCGGAGTGCGCGTTTCATCCCAGCGGCGAGTTCATCGTCTACACCTGGATGAACCCGGAGACCAAGGACGCGGACATCTATCTGCGCGACCTGTTCGGGCGGCGGTCGATCCCGCTGGTCGTGGAGAAGGGCTACGACGGCGGGCCGTTCTTCTCGCCGGACGGGAAGTCCATCTGCTACCGGTCGGACCGCAACGGCGACGGCAAGCTGCAGCTGTTCGTCGCCGAGCTCGAGGTGAACGACGACAACAAGCCGACGGGGCGCGTGCTGGCC
>CALKYH010000152.1 GCA_938003595.1 uncultured bacterium | reverse complement strand
TTTTTTCTGCGCCAATGTTCCGCGTCAGATCGTGCTGCGGTTGCGCTCCGCTTTGAGCTTCTTCTGCCTCTCGCGGGAATCATCCTTGAACTTGCGAATGTCCTTGCGCGACTCAAGGATGCTCTCGCGCGTCAGCCGCTTGAACTTGCCGTCCAGACGCTCGAGCTCGGCGAACGCGTCGATCACCGCGTCCCACGCCTTGATCGCCACATCGGTCTGGCGCTGCCAGTCGGCCCGCGACTGCCCCGTCAGCCGCCCCGTAGCGCGGTCGTAGTACAGCTTCACTTTCCCACGCGGATCTGCAGCCTGCGCTCGGCTGACCAGCGGGCCCAGCGACTCGGCGACGCTCCGGAATCGCTCCAGCGCCGCGTCGGCCTCTTCCTGCACATTGCTCGCCCGGCGCATTGCCGTCTCGCCGTAGTTGCTGAACGAGCGCCAGCCGGGAGCATCCACCCGCTCGCCCAGCGCTGCAATTCCCGGCTCGATGATCAGCTCGCCGAAGCGAAGGTCGTTCGCCTCGCGCCCCGTCAGCGTAAGCACGCCCTGGGCGTCGTCGATCGTGCGCGGATTCTTGGCGTCCTTCGGCGGCGCGTCCCCGGAAACGACCTGCTCGCCGCCGGGGGTTGTCCATGTGTGCAGCTTCAGGCGCGGAATCACCATCGCCCGCACAATGTCGGGATTCAGGCCGGAGCTCTCCGCCAGCGCCGCCATCGTCGCCGCCAGCGCGGACAAGAACTTCTCGTCCACCTCCGCGGCGCCCGTCTCAGGAACCCACCGATACGCGACCGCCGCCCCGATCTGGGCCTCGGGCTCGTAGAAGATCCGGTGCGAGGCGATCGCGGGGATCACCGCCGCGCTCAGGGCCGACTTCACATAGGCGATAAAGGTCAGGTCGCTCTTGGCGTCGCGGATCACCTCGCCGAGGCGTCGGCCCTCAGACGCCAATCCGCCCGGCGAGTCGATCTCCAGCACCAGGAACTTTACGCCCGAGCGCTTGGCGAACGCGATGGCCTGCTCGAGACCGTCGGCCAGCACATCCTGACCGATCACGCCGCGCATGGGCACCAGCAGGTAAGTGGGGCCGTCGGCGGCTTCGGCGCCGGCGTCGGCCGGAGCGCCATCCTCGGCCGGAGCGTTTTCCTTGCCGTCGAGCCAGGTTTCCGGCAGCGTCGTCTCTTTGATCGAGACGATCTCCCGGCGCGAGAGGGTCAGCACGGTGACGATGTTGTGCACCTTCGTGCGCAGGCGGACCTGTTGTTCGTTCTGTTCGACGATCTCGCCGACATAGAACTGACCGTTGCTCGTCTCGCCCGCGACTTCCGCGGCGCCGGCGATTCCGGCGAGGCTGAGCAGCGAGATCGCCGCAACGAAAAGCGGGGCCATGCGCATCCGAACCGACTTCATGCCATCAGCCTCCCGGTACGCTCACCCCGCTCCGAAGAGCCGAAGCCGCGGGCTCGATTGCCTTCACTTGCTCCTAACATCCGCGCGAACAGTGTCCTTGAGAAACCTTACCTGCGGGTTCGGACCGCTGCCACCAAAACTTCCAATCCGCGTCGACCTTGCGCCCTCAAGGCCGGAGGCCCCGCGGCCTGTGCGGACAACACCGGGGTGGGGGGGTACACTCCCCGCCCTATGCTCGATCAGTTGGACCAGCTCGAAAAGGACGGCTTGACCGGACTCCAGTCCGCCGCGGACCCCGCTTCGCTTGAGGCGTGGCGCATCGCGTTTCTGGGCTCCTCCGGGCGGCTCAAGTCCGTCATGAACCTGCTCAAGGATGTGCCGAAGGAGCAGAAGCCGGCCGTCGGCAAACGGTCCAACGAGGTCAAGCAGAAACTCGAGGCGGCCTTCGAGGAGCGCAAAGGCTCACTGGGCGGAGCGAGTGCCGCCGCGGGGACACGAGCAGGGGGGCTCGATGTCACCGAGCCGGGCATGGCGCCTCCGGTGGGGCGCAGCCACATCATCACGCGCGTCCGCGCGGAGCTCTGCGAGGTCTTCTCGCGCATGGGCTTCGAGGTGGCGACCGGCCCCGAACTCGAAGACGACGAGCACAACTTCGGCAAGCTGAACATCCCCGACAGCCACCCGGCCCGCGAACCGATCGACAACTTCTATGTCGAGGAGCAGGGCGATACCAGCCGGCCCCGCATGCTGCGCAGCCAGACGAGCACCGTGCAAATCCGCGTGCTCGAGCAGGCGATCGCCCAAGGGTGGGGCCCGCCCCTGAAGATCGTGGCGCCCGGGCGCGTGTACCGGCCCGACACCGTCGACGCCACGCACTCGTTCATGTTCCACCAGATCGAAGGGCTGTATGTCGCCGAGCGCGTGACGATGGTCGATCTCAAGACCACGCTCTATCAGTTCGCGCGGATGTACTTCGGCGCCGACGCCGAGATCCGCCTGCGCCCTTCGTTCTTCCCCTTCACCGAACCCAGCGCTGAGTTCGACATGAAGATCCGCCTGCGCCCGGACCAGCCGGCCCGGTGGATCGAACTGGGCGGCTGCGGCATGGTGGACCCGGCCGTCTTCAGCGCCGTCGGGCTCGACCCGGAGAAGTGGACGGGCTTCGCATTCGGCTTCGGCATCGAGCGCATCGCAATGGGCAAGTACGGCATTCCGGACATCCGCATGCTGTACGAAAACGATCTGCGATTCCTGGAACAGCTCTAAGCGCATTCCGAGGAACCAGATTCATCAGTGGAGGCGCCGCACATGGACGAACAGGCAATCGAGATGGCGATCGACGATGTGGAAGCCCCGATCTGGCCCAAGCCGATCGGTGTCGTCGGGATCATCTGGGGCACGGTGAACATTGGTTGCATGGGCTGCGGCGCCATCGGGCTGATGATGCCGATGTTCATGGGCAGCTCGATGCAGCAGGCGTTCCCCGACGGAATGCCGCCGACGCTGATGAATCCGCCGCTCACCATCTGGCTGAACTACCTGGTGGGGCTCGGACTCGCGCTGCTGCTGATCGCTTCAGGCATCGTGCTGCTGCTGCGCAAGCCCGTGGCGCGCCCGATGCACCTCGTGTACGCCACGATCGCAGTCATCGCGACGATCTTCGGCCTCTACGCGGGCTGGCAAATGCAGGCGGAAATCAACGCGTGGTGCCAGCAGCATCCGGACACCGCCTACGCCAAGCAGGCCGCGGCCAGTGGCATCTTCCAGTGGGTCGGGCTGGGACTCGGCATCGTGCTCGGCCTCGGCTGGCCCGTGTTCCTACTGATCTGGTTCGGGCTCGTGAAGCGCGACAGCCAGGAAATCGCCCGCGGCGTCGAAACGCTCGTCTGAGTTTGTGCGTTAGCCCACATCGCGCCGCTGGAACAGGAACACCGCAAGGCTCAGCAGGCCCAGCGTCTGCGCCACGGTGTAAATGCCCAGCATGCCGACATAGCGCATCGGGATCTTCGATCCCTGCGTCACCGCGTCGACCAACCAGAAAGTCTGCAAGTTGGGGATCAGCGACCACGCCACCCGCGCCGCCCAGTTCGAGCGCGTGCGCTGCAGGAACACATAGTCCCGCCGCTCCGGCGCGCGCTTCACGGCCAGCGACCCGGTGTTGAGCAGCGTGTAGGTCGGGTTCACGCCCTGCGAATCCTGCGACTTGATCACCAGCGCCGGCACGGCCTGCGAGCCGATCACATAGCGCGAGTCATCCAGATCCCCCGTCACTTTTTCCTGAGCCGGGACCAGCATGCCGAGCCCCATCGGGTCCGGAGCGTAGTAGATCGGCGTGCCCGGCGGCAGGTCCACGCGAGGCGGCTGCTGGAAGGTGATCTTCACCGTCTCACCGGCCTTGGCCAGCGTGACATTGTCCGGGTTGTCGACCTCGCGCACCATGCCGACGGCGTTGTTGATGAAGGCGTGGCGCCCCAGCAGGTGGTTCGACAGCAGCCCCAACAGGAACACGCCGCAGCACACCACCAGCGTCATCACCTGTCCCAGGCGCGTCGACGCCGCCACCGCCACCGCCGACAGCACGATAATTGCCATGAGGGCGCACAGCGAAGCCACCAGGATCTGGGGTTTCAGGTCCGTCGTGATCGACTGAAACGCCCACTCCTTGCTGATGGTCATCGTCAGCGCGTAGGCGACGATCGTCGCGGGAAACATGGTGAAGATCGCCGTGGACGAGAACACCCACCCGTAGAAGTAGTTGCCCCATATCCCCAGCGCCACCGGCAAGACGATCGCCAGCGTGGCAAAGAGCGCCACCGGACCGTCGACATCGTCCCGAGCGGTGGACATCACCTTGTGGCGGATGGCAAAGAGGAAGAAGGTCAGCAGGATGACCGACGCGACGCAGATCGCCGAGGTCACGCCCAGGTACTTGCCCAGCACGAACATGGGGCGCCCGATGGGCTTGGAGATCACCGTCAGCGCCGTCTTGTTCTCGATCTCGCGAGACAGCACGCTGGTCGCCACGAACGCCGCCAGCAGCATGGCGCACACGATCACCGTCGCAAGCCCCATGTCCAGCAGCAGCTTGTCGTCG
>CALKYH010000151.1 GCA_938003595.1 uncultured bacterium | reverse complement strand
CGCGAGTTCGAGCAGATGGAGATCGAGTTCTTCTGCCACGAGTCCGAGGCCATGGCCTGGTACGCCTTCTGGCGCGACTGGCGCATGGAGTGGTGGAAGTCCATCGGCCTCGCCGGCGACAACCTCATCCTCCGCGAGCACGAGACCGACGAACTCGCCCACTACTCCAAGGCCACCAGCGACATCGAGTACCGCTTCCCCTTCACCGCCCCCGGCTTCGGCGAGCTCGAGGGCGTCGCCTACCGCGGCTGCTTCGACCTCACCCAGCACCAGGAGCACTCCAAGGTCAAGCTCGACTACTTCGACACGGAGCGCGGCGCGATCAATCCCAAGACGAATCTCCCGGGGGGCGAGCGCTACATCCCCCATGTCATCGAGCCCTCCGCCGGCCTCGACCGCGGCGTGCTCGCCATCCTCTGCGAGGCCTACACCCCCGACCCCACCCGCGCCAGCGGCGTCTTCATGAAGTTCCACCCGCGCATCGCCCCCATCAAGGCGGCGGTCTTCCCGCTGGTGAACAAGGACGGCCTCCCCGAGATCGCCGCCAAGCTCCAGGCGGACCTGCTCAAGCGCTTCGGCCGGCACGGCCTCATCGAGATGGACGCCAAGCAGTCGATCGGCAAGCGCTACGCCCGCATGGACGAGGCCGGCTGCCCGTTCTGCTTCACCATCGACGGCCAGACCCGCGAGGACGGCACCGTCACCATCCGCCACCGCGACACCCAGCAGCAGGACCGCATGCCGCTGGACGAGGTGGTCTCATTCCTGACCGGACAGCTCGGCCTCTGACCTGGCCGCTCGAATCCAGGCAGGCTCCATCTCCGAACAACCGCCGGACGAAGGACAGAAATCTTGGCCCCTCCGGGATTCGCCCAGAATGGCCATGAGAAGCAGTCTCAAGAGACTTATCCACATCAAAAATACCCTAAACTGGGCACCATAATCGGTGGTCTGGTAAACCGATCTTCATGTAAGGTATTGCCGTGGGTGTTCGGTCCGTCGCAGCCCCGACCCAGCGACCGGAACCCCCAACAACTCGTCTTCGTCCGCTATGGGTTGGGAGAAAAGAGGCCCACGAATGTCCTCAACGGATCTGAATTGGCGGCATCCCGCGGAAATCCCGGAGATCATCACCACAGCAGGGGCGCTGGTCGCCTTCGTCGGTGAGGATTACCGCTGCCGGAGCATCTCGGAGTCGCTCGCGGCCGTGATTGGGAAGACCCCGGATCAGGTCATCGGCTCCAGCCCGATCGACAATGTCCCCGAGCCCATGGCCGCGGAGCGCGAGCGCCTCTTCCGCCAGGTCCTCTCCACCGGCAAGAGCGTGCAGTTCATCGAAGCCGTCGGCGGCGCCCGGTACCGCACGACCTTCTCCCCCGCCACCATGCACGGCGGGCAGGAGCGAGGCGTGGTGATCATCCTCACGCCGCTGTACCTGCTGCCGCGCGGCACGGCCGAGACCCTGCCCTTCGCCGAGCACAATCACCACGATCCGCTCGAGTCGCTCACCCGCGCCGAGACCGAGCTCCTGACGCTCATCGGCTCGGGCATGTCCACCCAGGACATCGCCCGCAAGCTGCACCGCAGCGTCAAGACCATCGAGTCCCACCGGGCCTCGCTGGGGCGCAAGCTCAACATCACCAACCGAGTGGAGCTGGCGATCATCGCAGTGCGCGCTGGACTGGTGTCGCTGGTGCCCACGGCGCACCGCAACGGCGTCGCTGCGGCGCCGAAGGCCGGCGCCGCAGCGAAAGACTGACTCTCTCCTCCCGACCCGCGTGTCAGCGCCGACGGCGAAGGCCGGCGGCCAGACCCGCGAGGGCCAGGGACGCTGCGCCCGGCGCCGGGACGAAGGTCGCCGGGGCCTTCGACGAGCCCTGCGGCCCGTTCGTCGCGCGGAAGCGCACGATGAAGTTGAAGTCGTACGGACCGGTGAGGAAGGTGCTCGAGTCGATGACGCCCGCGTTCGCGCCGTTCACCGCGAACACGAAGTTGCCCGTCTGACCGAGGCCGATCCCGTTGTTCGGATTGCCGCCGCCCTCGAAGTTGCCGCCCAGCGCGGCGCCGCCGACGAACGGAGAGCCGAACGGCGCGCCGTTCGGGTTCACCAGGTTCACGAACAGCGGGAAGTTCGTCGAGGTCAGCGAGGCCGTCACGCCGGAGTCGCCGGCGTTGAAGACGAACCCGGTGATGAGCCCGCCGAGCGTCGCCGAGGTGTTCGTCAACGACACATTCAGCGTGCCGCTCGTGCCGCCGTTGAAGATGTAGTCAACCGTCCCCGTGAAGGTGACGCCCGCGTCTCCCACGGTGTCGCCGACATCGGACATGATGTTGATGAGGCCCGCAGAGGCGCCGGCGGACAACGCCGCAGACAAAGCCACTGCGCGCACGACCATTCGTGTGCTTTTCATGACGTGTTTCCTTCCCTACCGGATCCGTGGATCCGCAAATCAACCAGCGCTGGCGGCGACTTCCGATCGCATCGCCCAGCACTCCGAAAACATAGCCCAAATCAGTGGGTATTCAACCCCCTGGGGGGTCGATTTCTTCCCTATCAGGCCCGAGATTTCCAGAATCAGGCTCCGAGGGCCGCATCCCGGTGGAGCGATAAATCTGCCGCCGAGCCGCGTATTCCTCGGGTGACTGGGGGAGATCCACCACCCTGCCCTCCAGGTGAAGCTGGTGCAGTCGCTTCAGGAACGGCACGCACCACTGGCAGCCCGTTCCCGCCCCCAGGCAGTCGCTGATCAGGGATGCCACGGGCGGGTTTTCACGCTCCAGGAACGCCCGGATCTTCCGCAGCGGCACATGAAAGCACAGGCAAACATCGTCGTCCGGGTTCACGACCGATCCTACGCGCATGGAAAAGGCCCCGGGTTTCGCCCGGGGCCTGTCACCATCGCATGGATCTCCGCGTCATCGATTACGCGGACGCCGGCCGGCGACGCCTGCCCGCCACGAACAGGCCGGCCGCCATCAGCGCGGCGCCGCCGGGGGCGGGGACATCGGGCTTCGAGGTGATCGCGCCCGCGATCTTCGACGACCCGCCGTCCGCGAGGCCGCGGAATCGCACGACGAAGTCGTAGTCGTACGGCCCTTCGAAGATGCTCGTGCCGCTCACCAGCCCGCTGCTCGGGCCCGTCACGCCGAAGCTGAACATGCCCGTCTGGCCGATCGCCAGACCGCCCTGCGGACGACCGCCGCCGACCCAACTGCCGCCAAGCGCGGCGCCGGCGTCGTAGCTGCTGCCGAACGGCTCGGCGCTCACATTCGTCACGCCGACGAAGTCGAGAATGTTGGTCGAGAGCAGCGAGATATTGGCGTTCCAGTCGCCCAGGTTGAAGGCGAAGCCGGTGAGGTAGCCGCCGATCTCGGCCTGGGAGTTGTTCGTGATCGTCAGTTCGAGCAGACCGCTGTTGGCGCCGGTCGCGGTCCACTGCGCCGAGCCGCTGAACGCGACGCCGGACGAGCCGACGAGCGATGACTGGTTCGAAGCGAAGTTCACCACCGACGCCGAGGCGAGCCCGGGGACAGCGGCGACACTCAGGACAGCGACGATGCGGAGAGGGTTGGGGAGCATTTCTACATGGCCTCCTTGGGCATTGGCCGCACCGCAAACGGGCGTGCGGCCCTCTCCCCGAACCATGCGAAATGCGCCCGCGGACGCCAGCCCCTCGAGAGGCGCCAACCCGACGAATGGCCTTTCAGGCCTCCCAGTCGCCACAAGCCCAACCCGAACGCCCTCTGCTACTCCGAAACGGCCAGGGTTTCCCCCCCTGGGCTCTGCAGACAATGAATGCAGACATCCGTCAGGATGATCGCCGCCCCGACCAGCAGCAGACCGCCGACGATCTTGGGCAGGCGAGTCTTCCAGCTCCAGGGCATGTCATCCCCCAGCCCCCAGCGCAGCTTCAGCCAGTTGCGCGGGTAGGGCGTGAAGACGCCGTTGAGCCCGACCACGAGCAGCGCCGTCGCCAGCGCCAGCGGCTTGAGTAGGTTGAGATCCATCGAGGCCCCCTTCGATCAACCACCGGCGCGGCCCGCCACCAGCGACCCGAGCCACCGGGGATTCCATCCCCGGACGAAAGCATAACCCATCGTCGGTTTCTCACAACCCCGTTCTTGGGAAACGGAACCCCTCGGGTTCCGACCTCGATCACCGGGCGCCCCGGCCGGCGGTCAGGGCCGCGGCGAGGCGCTGGTAGTCGTCGCGCCCGTTGTACAGGTGGGCCGAGAGCCGGACCAGCCTGGGACAGTCGGGGCGCGCGATCACGGGAACCTCCACCCGGGCCGCCTCGAGCCGACGCTTGACCCCCTCCACCGACTCGCCGGGGAACACATCTTCCGGCAGCGGCACGGCGCCCAGGGAGCCGACGAACGACTCGGGCACGGGCGGCTCGACGCCCAGGGCCCCGCAGAGCATCGCCCTGGCCGCGAGGACCTTGGCGCGGTTCGCCGCCATCACGGCGTTGTTCCCGCCCGGCAGCATCGTGCCGACGGCCTCGATGGCGACCGGCACGCAGAGATAGGGCGTGAAGTCGGCGGTGCCCGTCCAGTCGAACTCCATCCGGAAGCGCGACCGGTCGGCGCGCTCCGCGTTCCGTCCGTGCGAGATCACCGCGGGGCTGATGCCCGGCTGCCGGTCCCGGCGCACATGCAGCATCGCGGCGCCCTTCGGGGCGCACACCCACTTGTGAAAGTTGCCGACATAGAAGTCCGCCCCGAGGGCGTTCAGATCCAGCGGGAGCATACCCGGCGCATGGGCGCCGTCGATGAGCACGAGGACGCCGTGCGCCTGCAGCTCGCGCGTCAGCGGCTCGACCGGCAGCACGAGCCCCGTCGGGCTGGTGATGTGCGAGATCATCGCGATGCGCGTCCGTCCGCTGACGCTGCCCATCACGGCGCCCGTGAACTCCTCCGCCGTCCGCAGGCGCAGGGGGAAGTCCACCGTCACCACTCTCGCCCCGGCGCGCTCGGCCACGAACCGCGCCGTATTCAGGCACGCGTTGTACTCGTGCGTGTTCACCAGGATCTCATCGCCCGGCTCCAGGCGCAGCGAGCGCAGCACGGCGTTCACGCCCTCGGTCGCGTTGCGGACAAAGGCCAGATCGTCCGCGTCGGCCCCCACGAACGCCGCGGCCTTCGTGCGGGCCTCGTCGAGCATTCCCTCCAGTTCCCGCATGAACAGCACGGGCTGGCGCTCCATCCGGGCGCGCAGCGCCGACTGCGCCTCGAGCACGGCCCGCGGCGTTGCACCGAACGACCCGTGGTTCAGGTGCGCCCAACTCGGATCGAGCGTCCATTGATCGCGGGCGACGGCGGCGAG
>CALKYH010000150.1 GCA_938003595.1 uncultured bacterium | reverse complement strand
CTGTCCCTCTTCAACACCGCGGCGCCGCCGCGCAGCGTGCCGGCGCCGGGCGCGGCGATCGCGCTGACGCTGCTCGCCGCGGCGGCGCGCCGTCGCGATCGCTAATCAGTTCGCCCCAACTCTCACCGCCGCCGACGCAGCTGGCACACCCCGCCGCCCAGCAGCGCCAGCGCCGCGCCGCCGGGCGCGGGCACGCCGTAAAGCATGTCGTCCATCATCACATAGCCCGCGAACCCCGGCGCGTCGCCAACCTCCAGCCGCGCGATCGGCGTCCCGCTTGAGACCCCGAAGAAGGTCGACATCGAGAACGCGGAGTTCGTGCCGATCGTCACATTCAACAGCTCGTTGCTCGACCCGTCGAACGCGCGGATGAGCGCATCGCCGGACTGAAACGCGTCGAAGAAGTCCACGCTCGAGAGCTGGAATCCCACGGCGTTCACCGGGACGCCGAAGGTGAAGATCAGCCGGTCGTCCGCGTTGAACTGGAACAGGACGGCGGAGGGCGCGATCGAGGCGTCTGTCACGCCATAGGACATCCCGAAGTCCGTCCCCGACTCCACGGTGAAGTCGGTGAAGGTCGGCGCCGCCACCGACCCTCCCGGGGGAGCGATGCCCTCGAAATCCTCCAGCGTCAGGCCGCCGAACGCGGCCTCGAAGGTCGTCCGGTCGCTGTAGGTCGTCGCTCCGGCGAACGAGGCGCCCGTGCACGCAGAAGTCAAAGCCAGGGCCAATGCAGTAGTCGCGGTGTGCATATCTGCGTCTCCCATCGGGCCCCCGGGTCCCGTGCAAGGAACCGGCGTCGTCCCGCCCACGGCGAGCGACACGGCGTCGTTGGACAGCGTGCAATGCCGGTCCGTCGCGAACAACCTTATTGTCGCGCATCGCCTGAAGAATCATCGCAATCGATGGCGTGGTGATCGAGGTCCGACGGCCGTCTATGGGCAGGGCTGGTTGAACGCGGAGATGACGATGTTCAGGTCCGCGAAGTCCACGCGCCCGTCGTCGTTCACATCGCCTGGCTGGCCCGCGCCGACGATGTTGAAGCTCGAGAGCACCTCGTTCAGATCCGCGAAGTCCACGACGCCGTCGCCGTTCGTGTCGCCCGGGCACGCCGCGGCGACCGTGCCGCCGATGATCATCGCGCGGCCCTCGCCGAGCGAGTAGAACATGTGGGCGCCGCGGAGCCACCAGAAGGTCCGGTTGCTCCCGCCCAGGCCCTGCGCCCAGCTCCACTGCTGCGAGAAGTTCGCGGAGCGGGCGATCACCGCCACGAACCAGCGTGGGTTCGACGCGTCGTTCGCGGCCAGGTCGACCGGGGTCGGCAGCTCCAGCACATAGTGCGTCAGCCCACCCGGCCCGGGCGTGGCGCTGTACTGCCCCGGCGTCACCGTGAAGCGCGCCTCCGGGTGCACGGGCGATGGGTCCGGGCCGTAGACATCGAACACCGCGAGGGGCTGGTACGCGACCGTGCCCGGGTCCTGGCGCCAGAAGTCGATGCGGAAGCCCAGCTCCGCCGCGCCGGTTCCCCACCATTCCAGGTGCGTGAGGCTCGCCGGCGCGCTCAGCACGAAGTCCTCCCAGCAGATGGCGTCGTTGTCGGAATCGTTGTCGCCGATCGGGTCGATCCACAGCTTCGACCAGCGCATCGTGCCGCCGTTGCTCGGCGGCAGCTGCGTGACGAGAGTGGCGGCCGTCGCCGAGGCCGCGAGCGCCGCGGCGCCGATCAGAGCAAGGCATCGAGTCGCGAGCATGTCAGGTCTCCGGGTGTGCTTGGGTGCGATCCGAACCATGCCGAGGTTCGTCATGGCGTAACGGATAAGACTATCCGATATTACCATGATCGATCGAATAACCGCAGACTTCTGCACATATTGCAGACCTCCACGGGCGAGGCGACGCGCCGCCCGAGCCACGAAAAAAGCCGCGCCGTCATGCGACGGCGCGGCGTGTAGTGGTTGTTGATCCGGGCCGCGTCACGGCGACCCGTGGATGTTGGGGCCTTAGTCCTTGACCTCGTACTCCGCGTCGATCACATCGTCCTTGCCGGACGACGCGCCCGAACCGGCGTCGGCGCCGGGCTTGGCCTCGGTCTGCGCGGCGGACGCCTTCTTGGCGGCCTCCTCGTAGATCACCTTGCCCAGCTCCATCGACGCCTTCTCCAGCTCCTTGAGCGAGCTCTCGATGGCGCCCTTGTCCTCGCCCTTGATCGCGGTCTCGAGGGCGTTCACCGCCGACTCGATGTTGCCGCGGACCTCCGGAGACACCTTGCCGCCGTGCTCCTCCAGCGACTTGCGCGTCTGGATGACCACCGCGTCGGCGCGGTTCTTCAGGTCCACGACCTCGCGCCGCTGCTTGTCCTCCTCGGCGTGGGCCTCGGCCTCGCGCGTCATGCGCTCGACCTCTTCCTTCGACAGGCCGCTCGAGCCCTTGATCTCGATGTTGTGGCTCTTGCCGCTGGCCTTGTCCGTGGCCTTCACATTGAGGATGCCGTTGGCGTCCAGGGCGAACTCCACCTCGATCTGCGGCAGGCCGCGCGGCGCCGGGGGGATGCCCGTCAGCTCGAAGGTCCCCAGCGTCCGGTTGTCCTTCGCGAACTGACGCTCGC
>CALKYH010000149.1 GCA_938003595.1 uncultured bacterium | reverse complement strand
CAACATCGAGGTCGTCATCCCCACCTTCAACGAGGAGGTGAACCTTCCGCACGCGCTGGCGTCGGTGGTCGGCTGGGCGGACGCCGTGCATGTGGTGGACTCGGAATCGACCGACCGCACGCGCGAGATCGCGGAGGCCGCGGGGGCGAATGTCGTCGTGCGGCCCTGGCTGGGCTACGCCGCGCAGAAGAACTGGGCCCTGGACCACCTGCCCATCCGCGCCGGCTGGGTCTTCATCCTCGACGCGGACGAGGCGATCCTGCCCGAGCTGCGCGACGAGCTGCTGGCCATCGCGGCGAAGGACCATGGTGTCCCCGAGTCCGGCTTCTACATCAACCGCTACTTCATCTTCCTGGGCAGGCGCATCCGTCACTGCGGGTACTACCCCTCGTGGAACCTGCGCTTCTTCAAGCGCGGCCGCGCCCGGTACGAGCAGCGCGATGTCCACGAGCACATGCTGGTCGACGGCCCCACGGCCCACCTCAAGGGCCACATGGAGCACAACGACCGCAAGGGGCTGGAGGCCTACATGGCCAAGCACAACCGCTACTCCACGCTCGAGGCGCGCGAGATCGTCCGCTCGATGCGCGGCGGGGGCGGCCCCGCGATCAAGGCCAGCCCCTTCGGCAACTCGCTGGAGCGCCGGCGCTGGATGAAGCACACCGTCTACCCGCGCCTGCCCGCCAAGTGGCTGGCGCGGTTCCTGTACTCGTACTTCTGGCGGCTGGGCGTCCTCGACGGGCTCACGGGGCTGCGCTTCTGCCTGTTCCTGAGCGCGTACGAGCTGCTCATCTCGCTCAAGATCGTGGAGTGTCTGCAGCAGGACAAGGAGGCGGCGCGATGAACGACAACGGCGCGCCGCCCCGCGCGGAGGACCGGCATGTCTCGCCGTATTCGACCGGCGAGAAGATCGGGCGCATGCTCTGGGCGATCGCGCAGGCCACGCTGTTCCGCGGCTCGTTCCACACCTGGAACCGCTGGCGCATCTTCGTGCTGCGCCGCTTCGGCGCCCGGGTGGACCCCAGCTGCATCGTCCGCCGCACGGCGCGGATCGAGTGCCCCTGGAACCTGACGATGCAGCGCAATGCGTGCCTGGGCGACCGGGCCATCGCCTACTGCCTGGGGCCGATCACCCTGGGCGAGCGCGTGACGGTGAGCCAGAATGTCCACCTGTGCGCGGGCACGCACGACTTCGCCCGGCCCGACCTGCCGCTGCTGCGCCCGCCGATCACCATCGGCGACGACGCCTGGATCGGGGCGGACGCGTTCGTCGGCCCCGGCGTGACCATCGGCGCGAACTGCCTGGTCGGCGCGCGGAGCGTGGTCGTGAAGGACCTGCCCCCGGGCATGGTGTGCGTGGGGCACCCGTGCCGGCCGGTGCGCCCGCGTTAGCGCGAGGTCAGCGGAGTCGATGGAGCGCGGCGGAACGCGTCGTCGGGCAGGCGACCCTCGAGCTTCCGGACGGCGATCTCACGCCAGTTATCGGCTCGTCCGATCGCACGCGGCGAGTTGGCGAACAGAGCCTGCGTGGCGTCGGCGTGCTCCAGCACGCGGGCGAAGTCCGTCAGCCTCTCGACCGGGCGATCCAGGCAAGCAAGGGTGTCCATGCGGGCGAGCAGCAGGCCCGCCGTCCATTCGCGCTGCGGCAGCTCTCCGGGCAGCGTCTCCATCAGCCGCTGCGCGAGCGCGATGGCGTCGTCGAGCAGGCGAAGGAGGGCCGCGTGGTCCTCTCGCTCTTCGGCGACGGCGAGCCGCAGCTCGAACAGCATCCGCTCGATGACCAGCCGCTGCGTGGGGTCGACCTCGTCGCTCATGATGAAGCGGAGCGACACCGAGCCCTCGTCGACCAGCTGATCGGCGTCGTCGAGGGCGCCCGTCGCGATGAGCGGTTTGATGGCCGCGCTGTAGGCGAGAGCCAGCCTGGACTGGATGTGGCGCGACATCGGGTCCATGGCGATCAGGCGGTGCGCGGTCTGCAGGGCCGCGCGCCCGCGGCGCTCGGCCTCGTCGTAGCGGGCGTCGGCGATCGCGAGCTCCGACAGGCGGCGATCGGACTCGATGTTCGCCTCCATCGTGCGCCAGGCGCCGGGCGCGATGGCCGACATGCGATCCGCCACGGCGGCGGCGTGGTGCGCCAGGGCGCGCGATCGCTCGGGCTCCCGCGAGCGGTGCAGCTCGTCGAGCCTCCGATAGCTCCAGTAGAGATTGCTCAGCAGACGCAGGTCCTCGGGGTGACGGCGCACCTGGTCCTCGTCGAGCGCGAGGGCCTCCTCGTACAGCGCCCGCATCTCGTCCGCACGGTTCTCGCTCGCGAGCAGGTTGCCGTAGCGCACCATCGCCAGCGAGCACTCGTGGGCCGTCTCGATGTCGTTCGGCCAGGTCGCCAGGAGGCGCCGGTAGACCGCCAGCGACTCCTCGCGGGCCGCCATCGCCGCGGGCAGCGCGCCGCGATCATCCTCGACATCGCTCAGCGCGGACAGGTAGCGCGCCCGGATGCGCTGGGCCATGAGGTTGTCGGGAGACCCCGCGGCGATGCGCTCCACATCGGGGCCGATGATCGCCAGCAGCTCGGCGCGCTCGTCGAGGGAGCCGAGCTTGGAGGCCAGGGGCGAGAGGATGCGGGTGACGATCGCCTCCAGCGCGTTGAGCGACGCGGCGAGGGACTGCCGCTCGGACCGTCGCGCGTCCAGCGTGTAGCCGGCGGCGACGGTCAGGCCGAGGGCGAGGATGACGCCCGCGGCGGTCGCGGCGCGGTGGCGCAGGGCGAACTTGCGGGCGCGGTACAGCGGGCTGGGCTTGCGCGCCGAGACGGGCTCGTCGTGCAGCCAGCGGCGGATGTCCGTGCCCAGGGCGTTGGCGGACGGGTAGCGCCGCTCGGGATCTCGCTCGGTGGCGTGCAGGACGATGGCGTCCAGGTCGCCGCGCAGGGACCGGTCCACGGACGAGGGGCGCGCGGTCGGCGCGGTGCGCGCGGCCTCCAGCGCCGCGGTGAGCGAGAGGGTGGAGACATCCAGGAAGCGCCGACCGGTGAGCAGCTCGAAGGCGATGACGCCGAGCGCGTAGACATCGGTGCGGGTGTCCATGAGCAGCGGGTCGCCGGAGAGCTGTTCCGGACTCATGTAGCCGAGGGTGCCGACGAGCGAGGCGCCGTCGCGCGCCAGGGTGACGGCGGCGCCGCCGGCGTTGAGCAGGCGCGCCACGCCGAAGTCCAGGATGCGCGGGATGCCGTCCTCGCCGACGAGGATGTTCTTGGGCGCCAGGTCGCGGTGGATCACCCCGCGCCGGTGCGCATGGGCGACGGCGTCGCACACCTGCGCGACCAGCGCCATGCGCCGGCGCCGGCCGAGGTTCTGGGCCGCGGCGTAGTCGTCCAGCGGCAGGCCCTCGATGTACTCCATGACGATGTAGGGCCGATCGGCGCACTCGTGCCACACGCCGGCGTCGTACACGCGAGCGATGCCGGGGTGCTGGAGCCGGGCGAGGGCCACGCCCTCGGCGCGGAAGCGCCGACGATCGGTGGGCGACGCCTGCGCGTGGGCCACCTTGAGCGCGACCTGTCGATGGGGCTCGTCCTGCTCGGCGAGGAAGACGCGCCCGAACCCGCCCCGGCCCAGCTCGCGGATGACGCGGTAGCGCCCGATGTGCGTCGGCGCGGGCTCGTCGGCGTGGGCGTGAATGGAGCGGCTGGCGCCCTGCTCGTCGGCGCGGACCAGGTCCGCCGCGGCGGCGCGGGCCTGCAGCGCGAGCAGGTCCTCGGTCGGGGTGTCGTGCCGGAGCAGGGAGAGCACTTCCTCGGCCAGGTCGTGGTCGCCGCCGGCCTCGCGCCGGACGAAGGCCTCGCGCTGCTCGCCGGGCAGGGCCCGGGCGGCGGCGAAGAGGCTCTCGGCTCGTGCGGCGCCGTCGTCGATCACCGGGCGTCGCCCCCGGCCAGGCGCCGGCTGAGCCAGGCCTTGGCGAAATTGAACCGGTCGCGCACCTCGGCCTCGGTGGAGTTCAGGGCGCGGGCCATCTGCTCGAAGCTCATTTCCGCCCAGAAGCGCATCTGGATGGTCTGCGCGCCGATGGGGGAGACGGCGGCCAGCGCGCCGAGCGCGTCGGCGAACTCGACGGCGTCCACCGTGGGGCTGCCGGACTCGATGAGGTGGATGGTGTGGAGCGTGACGGCGACCTCGCCGGGGGCGCGCTTCTGGGCCTGGCGCTTGCGGGCGAGGTCGATCAGGACGCGCCCCATGATGTTGGCGGCGGCGGCCAGGACGCGGACCTCGTCGGTGTAGTCCAGGCCGCGCTGCTGCTGCAGCCGCATGACGGTCTCATGGACGAGGGAGCGGGTCTGGACGACGCGGCCCATGGCGTCGCGGTCGAGGCGGGAATGGGCGATGCGCTCCAGGCGCTCGTAGACGAGCTCGATGGCGCGGTTGCGGTCGGCCACGGCGTCGGCGGGCTCGGGTTGGGGCGGGTTGCTGGTCACCACGGGTCTCGGTCGCCCGCCGGATTGCGGCGGGAGGTCCGGAAGCCGATGTTCGGCTTTGGTTCGCGGCCGAGGGGCCCGGACCGGGGTTTGAGGATACACGGGTTGTCAATCGCCCCGGGAATCTGATGGATTTTGGAAATTCCGGGGACTTTTCCGTGCCCGGGCCGCGCCGTTTACGCCATTCATCTATGGAGGCCCGCTCTTTTCCCGCCCCGTGTTGTGCGACGGAGTGGAAGGGCGGCCCCGAGCCTCGGGTGTCCGGGACCGACGAGGTTCGGTCCGCTGCCTCGGCCTCCACCGTGACGGGCTTCTTGCCCGCAAGCCAGGCCTTGAAGATGGGTTGAGGCCGACCAAGTTGTCGGCTGCGCCCCCGGAATGGCATCTGGCGCTCTGAGAACCTCAGGTGTCGTAGCCGAGGGGGGCGAGGTCGACGCCGAGCATGTCGCCCAGGCGGCGGTTGCCTTCTCGGAAGCGGTC
>CALKYH010000148.1 GCA_938003595.1 uncultured bacterium | reverse complement strand
CGCTAGGCCGGGGCGACGGCGCGGAGCTTCTCGAGGATGGCGTCCGCGGCGTCCGAGGTGGGCCGGTGGGTCTCGAACGGGTCGCGCACGAGGACGCACAGGTCGTCGCGCTGGCGCTCGCGGGCGGCATCGTCGGCGAGGAGCTTGGAGGCGGCGTCGAGGTAGGCGCTGGCGCGCCCGGTGCAGGGCACGAACTCGGGGACGATGCGCCGACCGGCGATGAGGTTGGGCAGGGTGGCGGAGTGGGACTGGATGATCCAGCGTCCGATCGCGTGGTACTGCCATGGCGCGATGTGGTAGACGAGGGCCATCGGCGCCGCGGCGCGGGCGAGCTGGAGCGTCACGGTGCCGCTGACGGCCAGGGAGAGGTCGGCCCAGCGTGCGGCGGCGTCCACGGCGTCGTGGGCCAGGTGCAGGTCCTCCGGCCAGCCGCCTCCGGAGTGCGCTGCGGCGAGGGCGCGGAGTTCGGTCTCGGCGCGGGCGGACGACGCGGTGACGACGCCGACCGTTCCGGGGCGCTCAGCGCGGAGGCGGTCGAAGGCGCGCAGGAGGATCGGGAAGTTGTGCTTCCACTCCTTGGGGCGCGACCCGGGGAGGATGGCGAGCTTCGCCCCCCCGCTGCTCGGCTTCGGGAATGTGGCGATTTGCGCGGCGATGGCGTCGGGGTCGAGGGGCTTTTCGAAGATGGGGTGGCCGATGAATCGGGCCTGCACGCCGCGGGCCATGAACCATTCGGGCTCGAAGGGAAGGAGGCAGAGGACCAGGTCGGTGAGGCGGCGGAGCTTGCGGATGCGCCAGGGGGCCCAGGCCCAGAGCTGGGGCGCGGCGAGGTGGACGATGGGCGTGTCGCGGGCGCGGGTGAGTTTGCAGATGGGGAAGTTGGCGGCGGGGGAATCGACGGGCAGATGGAGGTCGATGGGGTGGCTGGTGAGCCAGCGGTCGATGCGGGCGTTGAGGTGGAAGTGCTCGCGGATCTTGGCGAGGGTGGGGAAGCCCATCTGGGCGTCCTCGGTGGTGATCTCGACGACCTCGGCGCCGGCGGCCTGCATGCGGGGCCCGCCGTAGGCGAGGATGCGCAGGTCGGGGCGGCGCGCGAGCAACTCGCGGATGACGGGCGCGGCGAGGTGGTCGCCGCTGGGCTCGAAGGCGGTGACGAGGATGGTCGGGGGCATCGGCGGGCTGGAGGGTAGCCGAGCGGGGGTTGAAGCGGCGGGGCTGAGGGCCGGGGCGCGGGGGGTATACTGGCGCCCCTTCGGCGCTTCCCGGCGCCTCTTGCACCGGCCATTTTCTGGAAAGCACCCTTCCCGATGACCTCGCAATCCTCGTTCCGTCGGACCCATTCCTGCGGCGCTCTGCGTCCTTCCCACGCCGGGCAGGAGGTGGTGGTGGCGGGCTGGGTGGATTCCCGGCGCGAGCACGGCGGGGCGCTGATCTTCATCGACCTGCGCGACCGGGAAGGCATCACGCAGCTGGTGTTCGACCTGGAGGATGCTTCGTCGGAGGTGGTCGAGGCGGCCGAGCGGCTGCGCGGCGAGGATGTCATCGCGGCGACGGGCAAGGTGCGGATGCGCGACGGCGGGCCGAACCCTCGCCTCAAGACGGGCGACATCGAGGTGGTGGTCGAGAAGCTCACGGTGCTGAACAAGGCGGTGACGCCGCCGTTCCACCCGACGGACAAGGACTCGGTCCCGAACGAGGAGCTGCGGCTCAAGCACCGCTACCTGGACCTGCGCCGGCCCCGGATGCAGGAGATCCTGACCAAGCGGCACAAGGTGCTGCAGACGGCGCGCCGGTACTTCGATGAGAACGGGTTTCTCGAGGTGGAGACGCCGGTGCTCTACAAGAGCACGCCCGAGGGGGCGCGGGAGTTCATCCTGCCCTCGCGGCTGCAGCCGGGGATGTGGTACGCGCTGCCGCAGAGCCCGCAGCTGTTCAAGCAGATCCTGATGGTGGCCGGTTGCGACCGGTACATGCAGATCTGCCGCTGCTTCCGCGACGAGGACCCGCGCGCGGACCGGCAGGCGGAGTTCAGCCAAATCGATCTGGAGATGTCCTTCGTCGAGCGCGAGGATGTCATGGCGATGATGGAGGGCTTTGTCCGGCGGCTGTGGAAGGACATCATGGGGGTCGATGTGCCGCCGCTGCAGCGGATGACCTACCAGGAGGCGATGGACCGCTACGGCATCGACCGGCCCGACACGCGGTACGGGCTGGAGATCGTGGACATCTCCGATCTGGCGACGAAGACGGACTTCGGCGTGTTCCAGGGCGCGCTGGCCAAGAAGGGCGGCGTGGTGCGCGCGATCCGCGTGCCCGGCGGCGCCGAGAAGCTGACGCGGAAGATCACCGACGGCTACCAGGAGTATGTCAAGACCTTCGGCGCGGGCGGCGTGCCGATGGTGAAGGTGACGACCGCGGGCTTCGAGACGGGCGTCGCCAAGTTCCTGGAGCCGATCAAGGACGAGCTGACCAAGCGGATGGGCCTGGAGGCGGGCGACATCGTGCTTTTCGGCGCGGACGCCTACGGCGTGGCGGTGAAGGCGCTGGGCGAGCTGCGGCAGAAGGTCGCGCGCGACATGGGCGTCGTGCCGGAGTGGGGCAAGCAGTGGAACTTCCTGTGGGTGGTGGACTTCCCGATGTTCATGCGGGACGCCGAGTCTGGGCGCTGGGTGGCGATGCACCATCCCTTCACGGCGCCGCGGGCGGACCAGCAGAAGGCGTTCGTCGACGCGGACCCGAGCAACGAGGATGTGATCGCGGGGATCGTGAGCGCGGGGTACGACATCGTGCTCAATGGATCCGAGATCGCGGGCGGTTCGGTGCGTATCCACGACCCGGCGGTGCAGAGCAAGGTGTTCTCGCTGCTGGGGATGACGCCGGCGCAGGCGCAGGAGAAGTTCTCGTTCCTGCTGGAGGCGTTGAAGTACGGCGCGCCGCCGCACGCGGGCATCGCGTTCGGCCTGGACCGGCTGATCATGCACATCTGCGGGACGGAGAACATCCGCGATGTGATCGCGTTCCCCAAGACGCAGATCGGCTCGGACCTGATGACGGGGACGCCGAGCCATGTGACGCCGGAGCAGCTGCGCGATGTGCATGTGAGCAGCACGGCGAAGCCGGGCTGAGCGGCGCGAGCGGCGGGCGATGGATCAGGCGAGGGCTTCGGCGCGCCCGGGCTGCTCCGCGGGGTCGTCGGGGGCCAGACGCGTGATGAGGCGGGCGCCCATGGCGTCGCCGGCGACATTGACCATGGTGCGGCACATATCGAGGACGCGGTCCACGGGGAGGATGAGCCCCAGCGCCGCGGCGAGGGGCAGCGGGTCGATGTCGGGGTTGTTGGCGGCGATGGTGGAGTTGACGGCGCCGA
>CALKYH010000147.1 GCA_938003595.1 uncultured bacterium | reverse complement strand
GCGGCGCCGCGAGCTGCGCGGCGCGGGCGTGCAGCCCGGGCCAGGCGCGCCGGCGCCGGACCCTGCCGCGCGTCCAGTCCGCGGCCTTGTGGCCCGTGATCCGCAGGGCGAAGGCGTGGAAGGCGCGGGGGTCGCGCAGGCGGTGCAGGCGCTTGACGACGGCGAGCCAGGTTTCCTGGGCGACATCGGCCGCGGCGTCAGGGTCCCGGGTGAGGCGCATCGCGTGGCGCAGCACGAGGCCCTGGTTGCGGGCGACGAGCAGCGCGAGGGCCTTCTCGTCGCCGCCCTGGGCCCGGAGGACCAGCCACTCGTCCGAGATGCGTTGGATCTCTGTCCGCACAGACAACAGGGTCGCAGATCGGCGGCCGAAGGTTCAACGGACGGGCCGGAATCCCCCGAATGGCCGCCGGGGGCCGGTAGGATGGGCCCATGGACCAGGTCCGGATCACCGATGTCGCCCCGCGCGACGGCCTGCAGAACGAGGCCGCGATCGTGCCCGTGGCGGACAAGGTGCGCCTGATCCGGGCCCTGCTGGCCTGCGGCGTGGACGAGGTGGAGGCGACGAGCTTCGTCTCCCCGAAGTGGATCCCGCAGCTGGGCGACGCGGAGGAGGTCCTCGGCGCCCTGTGCGAGGCCGGCGGCGAGGCGCGCCAGCCGGTGATCTCCGCGCTCGTGCCGAACGAGCGCGGGTTCGAGCGGGCGCTGGTGTTCCACGAGCGGCTGCGCGGGGCGGGGTACCCCGGGGGGCTCAAGATCGCCGTGTTCACCGCGGCGTCGGAGACCTTCTCGAAGAAGAACACCAACGCCAGCATCGCCGAGACGATCGAGCGCTTCGGCGCCTTCCTGCCGCGGGCGATCGACGCGGGCATGGCGGTGCGCCTGTACATCTCCTGCGTGGTGGCGTGCCCGTTCGAGGGGCCGATCGCGCCCGGCGCCGTGCGCGCCGTGGCGGACGACCTGCTCGCGCTGGCGCCCCGGGGCGAGTTGGACCTGGGCGACACCATCGGCGCGGCGACGGTCCGCAGCCTGGACGCACTGCTGGATGTCTTTACCGACGCCGAGCGTGGCGCCATGACGCTGCACCTGCACGACACCTTCGGCCGGGCCGCGGCCTGCGTGGCGAGGGCGCTGGAGCGGGGCGTGCGGAGCTTCGACGGCGCCGCGGGAGGTCTGGGCGGCTGCCCCTACGCGGGCACGGCGGAGCGCCGGGCGCCGGGGAACATCGCGACGGAGACGCTGGTGCAGGCAATCCGGGCGGCGGGGTATCGCACCGGCGTGGACGAGCATGCCCTGGCCAAGGCCGGGGCGCTGGCGCGGGCGCTGACGGCTGGTCCCGGCGCCGGCTGATATAGGATCACCCGTCATGGTCCTGCTCGAACATCGCGGCGGCGTGGCGGTCGTGACGCTCTCGCGCCCCGAGAAGCGCAACGCCCTCACGCCCGCCATGCTCACGGACCTGGCCCTCGCCGTGCAGTCCCTGCGCGAGGCGGCGCCGGGGACCGAGCACGCCCGGGCGCTGGTGATCCAGGGCGAGGGCCCGGTGTTCTGCGCGGGGTTCGACCTGAGCATGTGCCGCGACGACCCCGGCGCCATCGGCGCGATGCTGACCGGCCTGTCCAAGGCGGGTCGCGCGGTGCGCCGGCTGCCGATGCCGGTCATCTGCGCCGCGGGCGGCGGGGCGATCGCCGGAGGTTGCGCCCTCGCGGCCTCGTGCGACATCCTTGTGACCGATCCCGGCGCGAAACTCGGCTACCCCGTGGTCCGGCTGGGCGTGAGCCCGGCGGTGTCGGGCCCGATGCTCGCGGCCCAGATCGGCGCCGGGCGCGCCCGTGAGCGCATGCTGGACCCCGAGACCATCGGCGGCGAGGAGGCCCTGCGCATCGGTTTGGCGCACCATCTGGCGCCGGATGCGGACGCGGTGAAGGCCCTCGCGATGGAGATCGCGCAGGCCATGGCTGCGAAGCCGCCCCATGCGCTCGCGGCCACCAAGCGCTGGCTCAACGAGCTGGACGGCTCCGACCGGGACAATCGGCACGCCGGCGCGCTGGGCGCCTCTCTGGCGCTGGCGGGGGGCGATGAGGAACAAGAACGGCTCGCGGCGATCTGGAGAAAGGGCTGACATGGGCGCGGAACTGGCCACGCTGAGCATCGACAACGGCGTCGCGACGCTGACCCTGAACCGCCCGGACGCGCGCAACGCCATGTCCCCCCCGCTTCTCGACGCGCTGCACGCCCGGGTGGACGAGCTGGCCAAGGCGCGCGAGGCGCGGGCGGTGGTCATCACGGGCGCCGGCAAGTCCTTCTGCGCCGGCATGGACCTCAAGGCGGTGCTCGACGAGCCCGGCGCCCCGGCGCGCCTGCTGCAGAGCATCGGGGAACTGACACTGAAGGTCCGGGCGCTGCCGATGCCGACGATCGCGCGGGTGAACGGCGCCGCGATCGGCGGGGGCTGCGGCCTGGCGTGCGTCTGCGACCTGGGCGTGACGCACGACGATTCCAAGATGGGCTATCCGGAGGTGGACCTGGGCGTGTGCCCCGCGGTGGTGGCGCCGTGGCTGGTCAAGAAGATCGGCGCCGGCCAGGCGCGGCGCGTGCTGCTCGAGGGCGGGACCATGAGCGGTCGGCGCGCGTGGGAGTTGGGGCTGGTCACCGAGTGCGTATCGGCGGACAAGCTCGACGAGACGGTCGCGGCGATAGCGGAGCGCATCGCCAGCGGCGGGCGCAAGGCCCTGGCGGCGACCAAGGGCTGGCTCAACGAGCTGGACGGGTCGCTGGACGCGGCGATGGTGCGGCGCGGCGCCATGATCTCGGCCGAGGTCGTGGGCAGCGACGAGGCCCAGCGGACGCTGCGGGCCAAGTTCGCGGGGCGCTGAGGCCCGCCAGCGCGGGCCTCAGGCGGGGTCGGGCCCCTTTTTGGTTCGGAGGGGGCCGGCGATCCTCTATACTGTGGGGCTTGGGTGACGACCGGCGGAGGGCCCGGTCGTATATGAACATAAACCAAACATCCGGCTCAATAGATCCGGAAGTGCTGGAGCGATCTATGAGCAGCCCGCTGCGTTTCGAGCGAGAGGAGAAGGGTCCCGCCGCAGGCGTTGTGACGGTCTGGCTGGAGCAGCCGGGCCGACCTGTTGTGGCGCTGGACCGGGCGCTGTTCGAGCGGCTCGACGCGACGCTGGACGCGATCGGCGCGACGGCCAAGGGCTTCGTGCTGGCCTCGACGGCGGAGCGGGCGTGGGTGGCCGGGGCCGATCTCAAGGAGATCGACGCCCTGAGCGACGACCAGCTGCAGGACTACCTCGAGCTCGGCGCCCGTGTGATGGGGCGCATCGCGCACCTGCACTGCCCCACCGTCGCGGCCATCCACGGCGCGACGCTCGGCGGCGGCCTGGAGCTGGCGATGCACTGCGACGCTCTGGTTGCGTGCCTGAAGCCGGGGGCGAAGGCGTACCCGATCGGCCTGCCCGAGGCGGCGCTGGGCATCTGCCCGGGCTGGGGCGGCACGAACCTGCTGCCGGCGCGCATTGATCCGGCGCACGCGATTTTGATGACGGCCAAGGGCGCCACCCTCGACATCACCCAGGCGCGCGAGGCGTCGCTGGTGGACGAGCTGGTGGACAGCCCCGAGGCCCTGATGGCCGAGGCGCGCGAGCTGGCGGCGACGCTGGTGAAGGCGGCGCCCGAGCGCGAGCCGCGGAACATTCATGAACCGGAATGGCGGGACAATGTCCGGGCGGCGCTGGCGAAGATCTCCGGGGAACTGCCGGACACGAAGGCGGCCAAGGCGGTGAAGCTGGCGGTGCAGACGGGCCTGGACCTGGGCTGGGACGCCGCGATCGCGGCGGAGCGGCATCTGCTGATCCACCTTCGCCGAACCGAAGAGGGCCGCGCCGGCGTGAAGGCGTTCCTCGCCAAGGGCGCGAAATAGGCCCGACGAGGGCCCGGGAGGGGCCCGGCGGGGTCGGGCGGCCAATGATGGGGCGGTGAGCGGGACCGGGGGTTGAAGCGGCGAATCGCGCCGGGCCAGAGCGCCCGGCGATCAAGAGATTGGAGCAGCAGCGCAATGTCGGAACTGAACAAGGCCCTGAAGAATGTGTCCGAGCAGGACCGGAAGATGATCGCCGACGCCGAGGCCATGCTCGGCCCGGACCCCTCGACGATGGGGTTCATGAAGAACCTGTTCTGGGGCAACTTCCGCGAGGACCTCATGTTCCCCTACCCCTCGGTGGACGCCGAGGAGACGGCGCGCTGCGACCAGCTGCTCGCGGCGCTGGACGAGTACCTGCGCACGGAGCACCCGGCGATCAGCATCGATCAGGACCAGGAGATCCCCCGCTGGGTGATCGACCGGCTGTTCGACCTGGGCGTCATGGGCATGACGATTCCCCGCGAGCACGGCGGCCTGGGTCTGGGCATCACCTCGTACAACCGCGTGCTGGACCGCATCGGGCAGACCTGCGGATCGACGGCGGTGCTGGTCTCGGCGCACCAGTCGATCGGCTGCAAGGCGGTCATGCTCTTCGGCAACGACGAGCAGAAGAGCCGCTGGCTGCCCCGGCTGGCCAAGGACTGGGTCTCGGCGTTCTGCCTGTCGGAGCCCAATGTCGGCTGCGACGCCGGCGGCCAGGAGACGCGCTGCGAGCTGTCGGAGGACGGCGAGCACTACATCCTCAACGGCGAGAAGAAGTGGGCCACCAGCGGCGCGCTGTCGGGCCTGTTCACCGTCATGGCCAAGCAGAAGATCGCCGACCCCAAGACCGGCAAGGTCTCCGAGCGGGTCACGGCGCTGGTGTGCACGCCCGACATGGAGGGCGTGGACATCTTCCAGAAGAACCGCAGCAAGTGCGGCATCCGCGGCACCTGGCAGGCGCGCATCCGCTTCCACGATGTCCGCGTGCCCAAGGCGAACCTGCTGCACCAGGAGGGGCGCGGCCTGAATGTCGCCCTGACCTGCCTGAACTACGGGCGCTGCACGCTCTCGGCCGGCATGCTCGGCGGGGCGCGCACCGCGATGGACCAGTCCATCAAGTGGTCGCAGACGCGCTACCAGTTCCAGCGCCCGCTGGCCTCGTTCGAGGCGATGCGCGAGAAGATCGCCCGCATGTCGGCGCTGGTCTACGCGATGGACGCGGTGCTGTACTACACCACCGGCATCCTCGACCGCCACGACGAGGACATCATGCTCGAGACGGCGATCTGCAAGGTCTTCTGCTCGGAGATGGGCTGGCGCACGGTGAACGACGCCGTCCAGATCATGGGCGGCGAGGGCTACATGACGGAGAACGAGGTCGAGCGGATCTTCCGTGATTCGCGGATCAACCTCATCGTCGAGGGCGCCAACGAGGTCATGCAGAAGTTCGTCTTCGGCTACGGCGGCAAGCAGCTCGCCGAGCAGCTGCTGGCGATCCGCTCCAAGCTCACCTGGAGCAAGGAGGAGGGCTTCGCGCAGAACATCGGGCGCATCGCCAAGCACATGACCAACGGCGCCGTCCTGGCCAAGGCCCTGCCCGTCGCGCTCGAGGTGTACCTGGGCGTCAAGCCCGCGCCCCCGCGCATCACGCGCCTGCACGGCTCCCTGGCCCGGCACGGCGAGCGGGTCGCGGCGCTGACCCGCGAGCACGCGCACTCCTTCAAGGTGATGAGCAAGAAGCACGAGGAGGCGATCCTCAACCGCGACTGCGTGCAGGCCCGCATCGCCGACAACGCGATGTGGATCCACGCCATGTCGTGCGTGCTCTCGAGGCTCGACGCCGAGCTGCGCCGGCGCAACGGCGCCGAGAGCGACCTGGAGTTCCAGCGCGACCGCGCCGCCGCGGAGCACTTCCTGGACATGGCCGAGCTGGCCGTCCGCACCAGCCTCCGCGCCCTGACGGAGAACGCGGACGACTCCATGCTCAAGGCCGCGGAAGCGGCGCTGCAGCACAACGACTCGCTGCCCAACAGCCGTTTCGTGATCCCCGAGCGCAGCCCCGTCGCCAAGGGCACGGGCCGGCGCAACAAGCAGGACGGCATCAAGCAGTTCCCCGGCGACGCCTACGCCGACTCCAACGCCGCCGCCGAGGCCGGCGCGGCCCGCTGATCGACCGACCACGCACCGAGGGGAGCGCACCGAGATGGCCAAGCGACGACCAAGCAAGAAACGCGCCGCCCGCCCCGCGCGCGGCGCGACGAAGAAGAAAGCCCCCGCCAAGCCCGCCGGCAAGGCGAACAAGAAGACGACCGCGAAGGGAAACCAGGAGAAGTCGATGGGTTTGAAGACCGTCTGGGAAGGCAAGATCGAGCGGCTGCAGATCCTGGACGAGAACGGTCGTCTGGACGAGAAGCTGGGCAAGGGCCTGCTGCGCGACGAGGATGTCGTGGCGATGTACGAGCACATCACGGTGTGCCGGCACTACGACGAGGTCGCGTTCAAGCTCCAGCGCTCCGGGCGCATGGGCACCTACCCGCAGAACATCGGCCAGGAGGCCGGGCCCATGGGCGCCGCGTTCGCGCTGCGCAAGGGCGTGGACTGGCTCGTGCCCTGCTACCGCGAGAACTCCGCGCTGTTCTGGCACGGGCTGCCCATGGAGAAGATCCTCCTGCACTGGATGGGCGACGAGCGGGGCAACCAGATCCCCGACGGCGTGAACATCCTGCCCATCTCCATCCCCATCGGCACGCACATGCTGCACGCCATGGGCATCGCCTGGGCGGCCAAGCTGCGCGGCGAGGACCGTGTGGCCGCGACCTTCTTCGGCGACGGCGCCACCAGCGAGGGCGACTTCCACGAGGCGATGAACTTCG
>CALKYH010000146.1 GCA_938003595.1 uncultured bacterium | reverse complement strand
GCCGTCCTCGTGGAAACCGTAGCCCCAGTAGGCGCCGCAGTAGTGCGTGCGGTTGCGGCCGCTGATCTCGTCGCGTCGGCGCTGGGCGGCGAAGGTGGCGGCGCTGTATTGGGGGTGCTCGTAGCGGAACCGGGCGAGCACATGCCGAGGCGCGACGCGGTCCGACGCGTTCAGGGTGACGCAGACCGGCGTGGACAGCGGCAGGCCCTGGAGGATGTTCATCTGGTAGGTGAGGGCGACGGGGGCCGCGGGATCGCTGAACGAGTGGTAGTTCCAGCCCGACCAGGCGGCGCGGCGGGCGGGCAGGAGCGAGGCGTCGGTGTGCAGGACGGCCTCGTTGGCCTGATAGGCGATGGCGCCGAGGATTTCCCGTTCGGCCTCGGTGGGCGCAGCCAGCATCGCGAGGCTCTGATCGCTGTGCGTCGCCAAGATGACCTCGTCGACCTGTTCGTCTCCCTGGGCAGTGCGCAGAAGAACGCCGTCCGCGCGTCTCTCGACGCATTCGACGGCGGCGCCGAGTCGGATTCGGCCCCGGAGGCCGCGGGCGATGGCCTCGACATAGCGTCGGGACCCGCCGGTGACCGTGCGCCACTGCGGGGGCCTCCAGGGCCGGAGCATGCCGTGGTTGTGGAAGAATCGGAGCAGGGCCCGGAGCGGGAACTCCCGAAACCGGGCGGGCGGCATGGACCAGATGGAGGCGCCCATGGGGATCAGGTAGTGGGCGATGAAGCGGTCGGAGTAGCCGGCGTCGTCGAGGTAGCTGCCGACGGTGATCTGGTCGTCCACGGCGTCCACCAGGCGCTCGCCCTCGAGGCCGAAGCGCCGGATCTCCAGCAGCATGCGGAGGAAGCCGGGATCGATCGCGTTGCGCCTGCGAGCGAGGAGGCCGGAGAGCGTCGCGCCGCCGTACTCGAGGCCGGCGCTGTCGCAGCGCACGCTGAAGGACATGCGCGTCGGCTGGGACGCGACGCCCAGGCGCTCGAGGATGCGCACGAAGCCGGGGTACTGGCCTGGGTTGAAGACAATGAAGCCGGTGTCCACCGGGACCATGCGGCCCTCGAGCTCGACCTCCACGGTGTTGGCGTGGCCTCCGAGGCGGTCGTCGCGCTCGAGCAGCACGACCTCGTGCGCGTCGTCGAGCAACATCGCGCATACAAGGCCCGAAACGCCCGAGCCGACGATGCCGATCCTCACGCGGCCCTCTTCGACCGGCGATCGAGCCGCGCGGGCGAGTCGTACACGCGCGTCGACGGGGCCCGGAGGTCCCAGACGAGCCCGACCTTCGACATCAGCCAGAGCGTGTAGTACGCCATGTCGATCTCCCACCAGAAAAAGCCCTGGCGCGTGGAGCCGGGGTGGAAGTGGTGGTTGTTGTGCCAGCCCTCGCCCAGGGTCAGGATCGCCAGCGCGAGGCTGTTGCGGCTGTCGTCGCCGGTGTCGTATCGGCGGCGACCGACGACATGCGAGATGGAGTTGATGGTGAAGGTGGCGTGGTGGACGAGCGTCGTCGAGACGCAGAACCAGGCCAGCATCTGCGCGCCGCTCGTGCCCCACGCGGGGCCGAGCCAAGCGCCCAGGCCGAACATGGCGGCGGCGAGGGAAAGCGGGGCGAGGATGTGCCAGCGCTCCAGCCATCGGAGCTCCGGGTATCGGAGCAGGTCGGGCACGCCCTCGGAGCGCGTCGCCATGCCGGCGTCGGTGAAGAACCAGCCCATGTGGCTCCAGAGCAGGCCCTTGTGTCGCGGGGAGTGGATGTCGGTGGGCTCGTCGGAGTGGCGGTGGTGCTCGCGATGGTGCGCGGCCCACCAGATCGGGCCGCGCTGGGCCGAGCTGGCGCCGATCCAGGCGAACAGGAACTGCACGGGTCGGCTCGTCCGGAAGGTGCGATGGGAGAAATAACGGTGGTAGAAGCCGGTGATCGCGAACATCCGCACCAGGTACAGGGCCGCTGCAGCGGCGACCGCGACGGGGCTCCAGCCGAACCAGATGACGCCGAGGCAGCCGGCGTGAAAGGTCGCGGCGGGCAGGACCCGCCACCAGCGGATGCGCTCCCGGGACTCCCGGGCGCTCCCGGGGTGGGCGGACCGGCCCGCGGTCGGGTCGGAGGCGGCGCCGATGGGTGCGGTCGTCATGGCCTGGTTTCCTTGCCCGGCGGCGCCGCGGCCTGCCGGAGGGGGGTTGGGGGGGCCAACGGGGGGCATGGTACGGGTTCGTGGTCCGGAGGCGTCGGTGTTCGAAATCCGAGGAAGATTGGATTTGACTGATTATGCAGACCGATGTATAATCATTCATGGCCGGCCCCAAGCTCCGAAGACGCCACCTCATCGCCCGACTCATTCATCAGGGCGGCGTCACGAGCCAGGAGCAGTTGCGTGAGCTGCTCATCGCCGACGGTGTGGACGCCACGCAGGCGACCCTTTCGCGGGATCTGCGGGATCTGGGCGTTGTGAAGGGGGCGGACGGGTATGTCCTGCCCGACGACCTGTCGCCCGAGCGGAAGGACAGCGCCAAGGAGTTCGCCGATGCTCTCCAAGCTCATCTGCTCGACGCCGAGCCGGCGACCCACCTGGTGGTCCTGCACACCGCCCCTGGACACGCCCAGGCTCTGGCGGTCGCGATCGACGGGGTCGCGGACCCGGGCGTAGCGGCCACCATCGCCGGGGACGACGCGATTTTCGTCGCCCTCCGAAGCGAGAAGGCCGCGAAGTCCTTCCTGCAGACCGTCCGAGCCAACGCCGGGCTGGACTGAGTCGCTTACCCTCATACCCCCCAATCCTCTCAGGACCTCCCCCCCACCGGGTTGTTTGATTCGACTTGATCACCACCCTTCACAATGCGGCCATCGTCGGCGCCGGCGGATACGGCGGTCGGGAGCTGGTGCACATCCTGCTCCGGCACTCCGGGCTGTCCGTGGGGTCGCTGCATGGATCCGACCGGACGAGCGGCGCGACCTATGCCTCGCTGTTCCCGGAGTTCCGCTCGCTGGCGGACCACCCGGTGATGCCGGCGAGCGTGGAGGCGATCGCCGCGGGCGCGCCGTCGGTGGTGTTCCTGGCGACGCCGGTCGAGGTGAGCCTGGAGCTGGCGCCGGCGCTGCTGAAGCTGCCGGGGGCGCCGGTGGTGGTGGACCTGTCCGCGGCGTTCCGGCTGCGCGACCCGGCGTCGTTCAAGGCGCACTACAAGCTGGAGCACACCGCCCCCGGGCTGCTCGAGACGACGGTCTACGGCCTGCCGGAGCTGCACCGGGGCCCGTTGGCGAGAGCGAACCTGATCGCCTCGCCGGGGTGCTACCCGACCTCGGCCATTCTTGCGCTGGCGCCGCTGGTGAGAGCGGGCGCGCTGGACAAGTCCCGCAAGCCCATCATCGACTCGACGAGCGGCGTGAGCGGCGCGGGCCGGACGCCCTCCTCGAAGAACAGCTTCTGCGAGCTGACGCACCAGCCGTACGCCGTGCTCTCCCACCGGCACCAGCCGGAGATCGACCTCTACGCGGGCGTGGACACCATCTTCACGCCCCACCTGGGCCCGTTCGACCGGGGCATCGTCAGCACCATTCATGTGGAGCTGGCCCCGAACTTCACGGAGTCCGACGCCCGGGAGCTGCTGGAGGAGGCCTACGCGACGGAGCCGTTCGTGCGGGTCCTTCCGGCGGGCCAGTGGCCGTCGGTGGGCGCCGTGGCCCGGACCAATTTCTGCGACATCGCCCTCGCCGGGGATGGTCGCGGGCACCTCGTGATCGTTTCGGCGATCGACAATCTCCTGAAGGGCGCCGCCGGCCAGGCGGTGCAGGCCGCGAACATCCGGCTGGGCTTCCCTGAAACCGCCGGTCTGCTTCCCGATCACTCATGATTGCATTCACCATGCCCAACGACCCGACTTCCACGCCCGCACCCCTGGTCATCAAGCTCGGCGGCGCCGCGCTCGAGGGCGATGTCGACTGCAGCGCGCTGTGGTCGGCGTTCGCCGCGCTGCACCGCTCGGAGCCGGGCGGCGTCGTGCTGGTGCACGGGGGCGGGACCATCGTCGACAAGCGCCTGGCTCGCCTGGGCATGAAGTCCGAGCGCAAGGAGGGCATCCGCATCACCACGCCCGAGCAGGTGGCGGAGGTCGTGGCGACGCTGGCCGGCCTGGTGAACACGCGCGTCGTGGGCGCGTTGCAGCAGGCGGGCGCCTCGGCGGTCGGGCTCACGCTGACCGACGGGCACCTGGCGGCGGTGGTGCGCTCGACGCGGTTCAGCTTCGACCCCGGCTGCGTGGGCGAGGTGATCGGCGGCCGGCCCGATGTGGCCGAGACGCTGCTGCGCGCCGGCTTCCTGCCGGCGATCGCCAGCGTGGGCATGGGCCCGTGCGGGCAGCTGCTCAATGTCAACGCCGACGAGGCGGCCGCGGGCGTGGCGGCGACGCTGAACGCCCGGGCGCTGATCCTGCTCACGGATGTCGACGGCGTGAAGGACGCGTCCGGCGCGCTGCTGGAGCGCATCGACGCCGACGAAGTCGAGAGCCTGATCGAGGCCGGCGTGATCTACAACGGCATGATCCCGAAGGTGCACGGCGCGGTGGAGACCGCGACGGTCGCCGGGGCCCCCACCGTCATCGCCTCCTGGCACGACGCCGCGAACATCGCGGCGCTGGCGCGGGGCGAGGGGAAGGGCACCTGGGTGGTTCCCTCCGCGAGCGAGGCGCGACGACGACCGGGCGTCGCCGCGGCGTCCTCCCTCTCGCTCTGAGCGTCCAAATCCCTTCCGCACGCCCCTTTCCAGGAGCGTCCCATGACCATCGCGATCGCCTCCCCCGTCGCGCCCGGCGCGCTCGGTTTCAACCATGTCCTGTCCGGCGCCGAGTTCGGCGCGGCCCAGCTGCGCGCCCTGTTCGAGACGGCGGCGGCGTGGAAGGCCACGCCGGGGCTGTTCAAGGGCGCCCTGGCCGACAAGACCCTGGTGCTGCTGTTCGAGAAGCCCTCGCTGCGGACGCGCCTGTCGTTCGAGATCGGCGGGAGCAAGCTCGGCGCCCATGTCGTGTACATGGACATCAGCAAGCAGCGGATCGGGGAGCGCGAGTCCGCGTCGGACTACGCCTCCAACCTGTCGCTGTGGGCGGACGCCGTGGTCACGCGGACCTACGCCCACCACACGGTGGCGGCGATGGCCCAGCATTCGACCGTGCCGGTCATCAACGGCCTGTCGGAGCGGTACCACCCCTGCCAGGCCCTGGCGGACCTGTTCACCATGCAGGAGAAGTTCGGCGATCTGCGGGGGCTGAAGATCGCCTATGTCGGCGACGGGAACAATGTCTGCGACTCGCTGCTGATCGCCGGGGCGACGCTGGGGGCGGACCTGATGGTCGTGTGCCCCCCGGGGTACGATCCCTCGGCGGAGGCGGTCCGGATCGCGTCGCAGCGGGCGCGCGTGTCCGGGGCGGAGATCATGATCACCGACGAGATGGAGGCCCTGCACAACCGGCAGGTGGTGTACACCGACACCTGGGTGTCGATGGGTCAGGACGAGGAAGCCGCGGCTCGAAACGCGGCGTTCGCGCCCTACCAGATCAACGCCAAGGCCATGTCGCTGGCGGCGCCGGACGCGGTCTTCATGCACTGCCTGCCCGCGCACCGCGGGCACGAGGTGACGGACGAGGTCCTGGACGGCCCGCAGTCGGTCGTGCTGCAGCAGGCGGACAACCGGCTGAACACCCAGAACGCGCTGCTGCTGCACCTGCTCGCTGACCCGCACGCCTGAGATTCGAGAAAAGAGAGACACCGATGCCCATGAAGATCGTGCTTGCGTACTCCGGCGGGCTGGACACCTCCGCCATCGTGCCGTGGCTCAAGGAGAACTACGACTGCGAGATCGTCGCGTATGTCGGCGATGTCGGCCAGGGCGACGAGGAGCTGGCGGGGATCGAGGAGAAGGCGGTCCGCTCGGGCGCTTCTTCCTGCTATGTCGTGGACCTGAAGCGCGAGTTCATCGAGCAGTATGTCTACCCGACGATGCTCGCCGGCGCGGTGTACGAGGGGCGCTACCTGCTGGGCACCTCGATCGCGCGCCCCATCCTCGCCAAGGCGCAGGTGGAGATCGCCCGCAAGGTCGGCGCCGACGCCATGGCCCACGGCTGCACGGGCAAGGGCAACGACCAGGTGCGCTTCGAGAGCGCCTTCGCGGCGCTGGCGCCGGACCTGAAGGTCATCGCGCCGTGGCGGCTGTGGAATCTCAAGTCCCGCGAGCAGCTGCTGGGCTACCTGCGCGAGCGGAACATCCCCACGACCGCGAGCCTGGAGAAGATCTACTCACGCGACCGCAACCTGCTGCACATCTCGCACGAGGGCGGCGCCCTCGAGGACCCCTGGAACGCGCCTCCCGAGGAGGTGTGGATGCTCACGCGCTCCGTGAGCGAGGCGCCCGACCAGCCGGCGGAGGTCTCGATCGCCTTCGAGCACGGCAGGCCGGTGGCGCTCAACGGCCAGGCCGTGGCGGGCGATGTCCTGATCGGCAAGCTCAACGCCATCGCCGGCCAGCACGGCGTGGGCCGGATCGACATCGTGGAGAACCGGCTCGTCGGCATGAAGTCGCGCGGCTGCTACGAGACGCCGGGCGGCACGGTCGTCGTCGAGGCGATGCGGGCCCTGGAGGAGCTGGTCTACGACCGCGAGACGCTGCACCAGCGCGAGCAGATCGGGCTGAAGTTCGCCGACCTGGTCTACGACGGGCGCTGGTTCACGCCGGTGCGCGAGGCGCTGAGCGCCTCGATCGACCACATGGCGTCGCGCCTCAGCGGCGAGGTCGTGGTCCGCCTGCACAAGGGGCACGCCACCGCGATCAAGCGGCGCTCGCCGAACTCGCTGTACTCCGAGAGCTTCGCGACCTTCGGCGAGGAGTCGGTGTACGACCAGTCGCACGCGGAGGGCTTCATCCGGCTGTTCTCGCTGCCGCAGCGGATCAGCGCCCTCAAGCAGCGGGAAACGGTGAAGTGACCAACGGTCCCGGGACAGTCCAACCGCCCGCCGCCAGCGCGATGTGGGGCGGGCGCTTCGAGGGTCAGAGCGACCCGCTGTTCCGTGCGCTGAACGATTCGCTGCCGTTCGACTATCGCCTCGTCCGTCACGACATCGCCGGATCGGTCGCCTGGGCGGACGCCCTGGCCGGCGCCGGCGTGCTGACGGCGGACGAAGCTTCTCGGATCAAGGGGGCGCTCGGGGAGATCGGCGCCATGGCCGCGTCGAATCCTCGCGCCGTCGCCGAGGCGGGTGACGAGGATGTCCATTCCTGGGTGGAGGGCCGGCTGGTCGAGAAGGTCGGCGCGCTGGGCAAGAAGCTGCACACGGGGCGCAGCCGCAACGACCAGGTGGCGACGGACCTGCGCCTGTTCACGCGCGAGGAGTGCCTGAGCCGCGTCGCGGAGATCCGCGAGTGCCAGCGGGCGCTGCTGGACGCCGCGGAGCGTTTCCCCGGCGCGGCGTTCCCCGGCTACACGCACCTGCAGCCCGCGCAGCCGGTGCTCTTCGCCCACTGGTGCCTGGCGCACCTGGAGGCGCTGGAGCGCGACGCGGATCGGTTTCTGACCGCACGCGCCCGCGCGGGGCAGTGCCCGCTGGGGTCCGGGGCGCTGGCGGGGACGACCTTCCCGGTGGATCGCGAGGCGATCGCGCGGGCGCTGGGCTTCGACGGGCCGACGCGGAACAGCCTCGACGCGGTGTCCGACCGGGACTTCGTGGTCGATGCGCTGCACGCCTCGGCGCTGTGCGCGGTGCACCTGTCGCGGTTCGCGGAGGACCTGATCATCTACTCGTCCGCGGAGTTCGGGCTCGCGACGCTGGGCGACGCCGTGACGAGCGGGTCCTCGCTGATGCCGCAGAAGAAGAACCCCGACGCGCTGGAGCTGCTGCGCGGCAAGTCGGGTCGGATCACGGGCGACCTGGTGGCGCTGCTGACGACGCTCAAGGGGCTGCCGCTGGCGTACAACAAGGACCTGCAGGAGGACAAGGAGCCGCT
>CALKYH010000145.1 GCA_938003595.1 uncultured bacterium | reverse complement strand
AGGTGTGGTGGTAGGTGTCCTTGCCGACATCGTCGAGGTCGTTGTGCTTGCCGCCGGCGCGGATGCACTTCTGGCTGTTGACGGCGCGGCGGAGCTTCGCCAGCGGGCTCCCGGGCGCGGCCTGGCCGAGGAACAAGGGCTTGAACTGGTTCATGCCCGCGTTGGCGAAGAGCAGCGTGGGGTCGTCGTGCGGGATCGTCGGCGACGAGGGCACGAAGGTGTGCCCGCACTTCTCGACGAAGTACTGCATGAACTGCTGGCGGATCTGCGGTCCCGAGAGGGTCATCGGCGCCTCGCTCCGGCGGTGAGGTGGCTGGGTTTGGAGCGGGGATTGTAGAGGGATATCGCCCGGTGGCCGGGGGATTCGCCGAATCGGATGGGGGATGGCGGCTCGCCGCGGATCAGTACGCGATGCTCAGCGTCGAGGTCAGCTCGCGACCGAAGACCTGCTCGCCCAGCACGGCCCACGCGTTGGAGCGACCGCTGTCGGGGAGGAAGGCCTCGAGGTCCTCGCTCGAAGGCGCCGAGAGCACCGTGGTGCGCGAGGCGATCAGGGCCAACTCGGTCAGACGCGTGAAGCGGACGAGCTCGGGCCGGAATTCCTCCGGCATGTCGAGCAGGGCGGCGAGGGCCGCGGCGTCGGAGGTGAAGACCCGGCCGGCCTGGTAGGGCGCACAGGCGGACATGGTCTTGGCGCCGTTGGCGATGACCCAGGTCTGGTCCGGGATGTCGCCAAGGAGGGACCCGGCGGCGATGCCGGTCCGGGACATCAGGCTGTTCACCTGCGACAGGATGACGCGCGCGTCGGCGCCGGACGAAGCCAAAGCCAAGAGCCCGGAAGCCACAGCCGCAGCAAGCTTGTTCACGGTAGATCTCCTCCTGCGGGGGCCCCAGCCTTTCGACCGGCGGCCGCCCAGACTCCCAGTGCCTCTGACCCCCCTAATGTATCCCCGGAACAGGCCTCGTCAATAGTGGAGATGCCCTTTCCGTGGCCTCCAGGGGATTCTCTGGCCTCCCGGGCTTACTTCGGACCCGTTATGGGGTTCCGAAGGACGCCCAGGCCGGAGATCTCGATCTCCACCACATCCCCGGCCTTCAGGTACCGGGGAGGGGTCCGGGCCATGCCGACCCCGGACGGGGTCCCGGTCAGGATCGCGGTCCCCGGCAGGAGGGTCGTGCCGCGCGAGAGCTCAGCCACCAGGAAGTGCGGGGAGAACATCATGTCGCCGGTCGGGGCGCTCTGGACGACCTCGCCGTTGAGCCGGGTCGTGAGCCTCAGGGCCATGGGGTCGGGGACCTCGGCGGCCGGGGTCAACCGGGGGCCGAGCGGACAGAAGGTGTCGAAGGACTTGCCGCGGCAGAACTGCCCGCCGGCGCCCTCCTTCTGCCACCAGCGGGCGGAGACATCGTTGGCGCAGCAATAGCCGAGGATGAATCTCGGTGCGTCCGACTCGCTGACATCGCGGCACGGGCGGCCGATGACCAGCGCCAGCTCGCCCTCGTAGTCCACCTGCTCACGATCGGCGCAGGCCTCCGGGATCACGATCGCATCGCCCGAGAGCGAGGCGCTCGCGGGGTTCTTCGTGAAGATCATGGGCCGGTCCGGCGCCTTGGCGCCCTGCTCCTTGGCGTGCTCGGCGTAGTTGCGGCCGACGCCGATGATGTGCCGGATGGGCAGGGGATCGGCCCCCGGGATGCGGACGGCGACGCCGAACTCGGAACGGATGAGGTCCATGGCGGGGAGTGTACCCGCCGACCCCGCGGGGCCTTACTGGCGTTCGATCTCGAGGTCGTCCTTGCGGGAGCGGTCGTCGGTCTCGCGCAGGAGGCGCTGGCTCTCGCGGAACGCGGCCATGTTGGGCGGCTCGGGGAACCAGCGGTTGAAGATGTCGGCCGGCAGGCCCCCGCTGGTGGTCATCTGCTCGCGCAGCTGGTCGAATGCGGGCTGCTGGAGCCACAGCGGGGCTCGACGATAGATGAGCGCGCTCTGATCGAGCGTCAGGCGGCCGCGCGAGAGCAGGCCGATGAAGCTCTGGGCCGCGGCGTCCTCGAAGGCGCGGGGAAACAGCTCCATGCGCTCCATCTCGCCGCCGGCCTGGGTTCGGCGGAGCTGCTCCTTGGAGTACTCGCTGTGGACCCAGCGGGCGTAGTCGATGTTGCCCTGGAAGACCTTCTGGTCGCCGCGCATCAGGCCGCGGAGGAAGGCGTTCTGCACGGCGCCGTCGATCTCCTGGATGGCGACCTGCGGCGAGTCGATGCGCCCGCGGACCTCGTCGAGCACGAACTGGTCGAGCGGCTTGGCGAAGTCCTCGAGCAGGTCCGGGGTGTTGTTGAGGTTGAGGCCGGGCCAGTTGCGGAGCGTGTCGTAATACTCCTGCGCCTTGGCGATGTCGCCGGAGCGGTACAGGAAGCGGACGGCGTCGCGCATGAAGTTCTCGTAGCCGACGGCGTAGGTCGTGTAGATGCGGGCCGTGCTCTCGGCGGTGCCGTCGGCGCGATCGGACAGCTCACGCAGGACCTGGGCGTAGACCGGGAAGTAGTCCAGGTTCGGCAGCGCGCTGTAGGCCTCGGTGAGCGGGTCGAACTCCAGGTCGCCCCAGCGGGCCAGCTCCTGCACGGCCTGCAGGGTGATGCGGTCGGTGTTGGTCAGGTCCATGTCGGCGGTGTTGCGCCGCTCCAGGCTCAGCTCCACGCCCCGCAGCGCCCAGTAGAGCGCGTGGGTCGAGGGGTGGCGCCAGTCGAGCGGGCCGTACTGCCGCGTGTAGCGGAGCATCCGCGCCGGCTCCATGTGGTACTCGTCGATGATCATGCGCTTGCGGACATGCGTCAGCAGCACGGGCCACGCGGGCATGAGCTCCTCGTCGGACAGGAGCCGGATCAGGCCGTCGTTGATGTTCTCCTCGGACAGCGCGATCAGGCCCTCGCGCGCGGCCCAGCTCTCCCGCATCGCCATGTGCAGCTCGAAGGCGCGCAGGAAGTCGAGGTCCAGGTCGAGGCCCGCCTCGTCCTTCAGGCGCTTGACGAGCGTGGCGACCTTGGGCTCCTTCTTGATCGCCTCCTCGAGCGTGTTCGGCGCGTCCACCATCCGGCCCAGCCAGTAGATGTAGGCGTCCTTGGTCTGCTCGGTCGTCTGGCCGCGCGGCGGCGGGCGGCCCAGGACATAGGTCCATTCCTCGGCGACGCGCCGCTTGTAGTACTGGTTCGCGTCGTCGGCGTAGCCCTGGATCTTGTGGTTGAAGATCCACGCCAGCTCCTTGTGCAGGAGCGCGTCGTTGGGGTTCTTGGGGATGCCCTCCTTGCGGAGCAGGTCGATCCCCGATTTCACCCAGAGCCAGCGCTCCTCGGGCGTCTTGGTCGAGACCGAGATGTTGTACGCCATGTTCCACGCCTGGAAGACCCACACCCGCGGGAAGCGCGGCTGCAGGCGCGTGATGGTCTTGGCGAGCTCGATCGACTCGTAGAACTTGCCCTCTTCCTTCATCTTGTTGGCGCGGAGCCAGAGCAGGTTCACGAACACGCCGCGGAACGCGCCCAG
>CALKYH010000144.1 GCA_938003595.1 uncultured bacterium | reverse complement strand
CGCATCTCCTTCCACTTCTTGAGCTTCAGGCCCAGCGTCCGCACGCCGATGCCCAGCGCTTCCGCCGTGCGCTGGCGGTGGCCGTTGAAACGCACGAGCGTCTCGACGATCGCGCGCCGCTCGATCTCTTCGAGCGTGCACTGCGAGCCCCCAAGGGCGGACGACTCGGACGGGTCCATCCGCGGCGCGGCGCCGGCGGAGGGCTTCAGTTCCACGGTCGGGCCGCCGGTGGCCGGGCCGGCGCTGGGGCCCGAGAGCCACGGCGCGATGAGGTCGGCCTCGATGGCCCCCAGGGCGCGGGACAGCACCACGGCGCGCTCGCAGAGGTTCTGCAACTCGCGGACATTGCCCGGCCACTGGTACTCGGCCAGGCGCTCGAGCGCCGCGCCGGTGAACTGCGGCGGGTCGATCCCCTCCCGGCGAGCCACACGGCCGACAAAGTGCTCGGCCAGCGTGGGGATGTCCTCCGGACGCTCGCGGAGCGCGGGGATGTGCAGGGGCAGGACATTCAGGCGGAAGAACAGGTCCTGGCGGAACTCGCCGGAGGCGACCGCGCGGTTCAGGTCTCGGTTGGTCGTGGCGACGACGCGGACATCGACCTCGATGGTCGAGCTGGAGCCCACGCGCTCGAACGCGCGCTCCTGCAGCACGCGGAGCAGCTTGGCCTGGATGCGCGGGCTGACCTCGCTGATTTCATCGAGCAGCAGCGTGCCGCGGTCGGCCAGCTCGAACCGGCCCTTGCGCAGCCGATCGGCGCCGGTGAACGCGCCCTTCTCGTGGCCGAACAGTTCGGACTCCAGCAGCGACTCGGCCAGCGCCGGGCAGTTCAGCGCCAGGAAGTGCTCGCCGGAGCGCGGGCTCATCTCGTGGATCGCGCGGGCGACGACCTCCTTGCCGACGCCGGACTCGCCGGAGATCAGCACCGCCCCGTGCGAGGTCGCGACGGCGCGGATCTGGTCCTTGACCTTGCGCATCGTGGGCGAGTCGCCCACCACGCGGTCCAGGCCGGGCCCGCCCGGGCCGGCGCCGGGGACCGCGCCGGCGCCCTCGCCGCTCGCGGCGGCGCGCAGCACGGCGTTCTCGCGACGCACCCGCGCGTGCTCCAGCGCCCGGCGCACGGAGATCACCAGCTCGTCGCCCTCGAAGGGCTTGGTGATGTAGTCGAACGCGCCGGACTTCATCGCGCGCACCGCCGTGTCCACGGCCCCGAAGGCGGTCATCATGATCACCGGCAGTTCGTCGTCGAACTCCCGGATGTTCTCCAGCAGCTCCACGCCCGTCATGCCCGGCATGCGCAGGTCCGTCACCACGGCGTCCGGCCGGCGGCGCGAGACCATCTCCAGCGCGGCCTTGCCGTCGCTCGCCGCCAGGATCGTGAACCCAGCGCGCTGCAGCGTGGCCCCCACGCTGTCGCGCAGCATCTCCTTGTCATCAACGACCAGGACCGTGCTCATGCCTTCGATACCTCGGGTTGGTCGGGCGGCAGCAGCAGCTCGATCGCGGCGCCGCCCCCTGAGTGATTCGACACGCCGACACGCCCGCCATGGGCGTCGGCGATCCGGTTGACGATGGACAGGCCCAGCCCGGTGCCCGCGGCCCTCGTCGTGAAGAACGGGTTGAACATCCGCGCGAGCACATCCTCGGGCAGCCCCGGGCCGTTGTCGCGCACCGTCAGTGCGATCATCGTGGTCAGCCGGCCGTTCTCGCCCCGGACCCGCCGGCGCGCCGCGCTGAGCCACACCTTCCCCGAGAGCCCCGGCTCCTCCGCGGCGCGTTGCTCGATCGCCTCCAGCGCGTTTCGCAGGAGGTTCACCAGCGCCTGGCGGACCAGCGCCGGGTCGCAGCGCAGCTCGATCGACTCCGACTCCGCGCCGGCGCGCTCGATCGTCGCCCTCGCCCGCTCGATCTCGGGGCGGCAGCAGTCGAGCGCGGCGTCGAAGAGATCCGCGGCGGTCGCTTCTTCCGGTCGGGGCGTCATCGGGCGGGCGAAGGTCAGCACATCCCCCACCACCGCGTCCAGCCCGCGCACGGCGCCGCCGATCTTGCGGGCGATGTCCCGCTGCTCGGGCCGGTCGGCCAGGTCCTGCTGCAGCATCTCGGCGTAGAGGCGGATGGAGCCCAGGGGGTTGCGGACCTCGTGGGCGATGCCCGCGGCCATCTCGCCCAGCGCCGCGAGCCGCTCGGTGCGGCGCAGCTGCTCGTTGGCGTTGCGCAGCTCGTCCTCGAGCCGCGCGACCTCGGCGCGAAGAGTCTCGTGCGTTTGCTGCAGCCGCGAGGTGACTTCATTGAAGGCGCTGAGCAGTTCGCCCAGGTCCGTCGCCGTCAGCCGGTCGCGCGCGGCCGGGCCCTCGGCCTCGAGGGTCGTGTGCACGGGCTCGGCGTTGGGCGCTGCGGCCGGCATCGTGTGATTCAGCCCTCGCGGTCGTGGAATCGTGGACCGCCGGGGGACTTGCCGCCGTAGGCCGCGATGGCCCCGCGCGACTTCACCACGCCCGCGATGTCGTCCACCAGCGCCGCGCGCCGCGTCTCGAGGGCGAGGCGGTCGCGCTCGTCGTGCTGGGCGACACGCTGGGACAGGTCCTGCAGCTCGGCGACGCGCCTGGAGAGCGTCGTGCGCTCCTCGGGGTTGAGGGCGCGGAGCAGCTCGTCCCAGCGCTCGTGGAAGGGGGCGATTTCCTCGCCGGTGGCGGTGATCTGGTCCACGATGCTCTGGCGCTCGCCGAGCACGCGGAGCAGCTCGTCGGAGTCGCCGGCGTCGATCGCGGCTCGCTGGCGCCCGCTCAGGCCCTCGAGCGTGACGAACAGGCCGTGCTGGCGATCGACCAGGCGCACGAGTCGCGCCGCGCGCCGGGCGGGGTCCTCGCCGGGGCCGGGGGGCGCGTGGGTTCGGTCTCTGTCGCCGGTCATCCGTGACCCTTTCCGCGGCGCTCCGCGCCGCTCGAGTGATTCAATGCGCCTCTTCGGCGCCGCTGTCCGATTGTGCGGCCAGCTCCGTCGTGGAGTCCAGCCAGCGCTCCCAGTGACGGCGCTCGAGCGGCAGGTCCGCGCGCTCGAAGGCGCTCTCGGGCAGCTCGCGGAAGCGCTGACGGGCGCGCTCGTTGGCGGTCGCGGCCTCCGCCCACTGGCCCATCTTGGTGTACGCGTTGACGATCTGGATCATCGCGACCAGCGACGCCGCGTCGTCCGAATAGCGGTTCGCCGCGGCGTCGTAATAGTCGATCGCCTGCTCGTAGCCGCCCAGATCGAACGCGCAGTCGGCGCGGTAGAAATAGGCGTTGCGGAGGGCGATGCGGTCCAGCTCGCTCATCCGGCGCAGGTCGCGGTCGGCGGAGGACTCGCAGATCCGCTGGTACAGCGCGAGCGCCTGCTGGAGCCGCTGCTCCTTGAGCGTGAGCAGCTCCTGGCGCTGGGCCTGGGGCATCGCCTGCGCGAGCGACCCGCCGATCTGGGCCGCGGAGAGCCGCAACGCGTCGGCCAGCATGTAGCGGATCATCGGGGCGTCGTTGGCGCTGGGGAAGCGCTCGAGCGATTCGGT
>CALKYH010000143.1 GCA_938003595.1 uncultured bacterium | reverse complement strand
GATCCGCGGATCAACGCGGACATCCTGCGGCGCCTGCGGGGCGAGGCGCCGTTCACGACCGAGCCGCGGTCGCCGCTGCCGGTGGAGGACCCGGAAGGATCGGGCGGCTGAGCGCGGGCGTCAGGGCGTCGGGCAGGTGGTGTTGAAGTTGGAGACGGTGATGTTGAGGTCGGCGAAGTTCACCAGGCCATCGCCGTTGGCGTCGCCGGGGCAGGGCGTCGGCAGGACAACGCTGCGATAGATGAACGCGCTGCCGGAGTCCATGCCGGCGTTGTCGTCCAACGGCGCGCCGACGATCAGGTCGGGGATGTCGTCGTTGTTGATGTCGCCGATGCACGCCGCGGAATAGCCGTAGTCGTCGCTGCCGGGCTGGGGCTTGACGATGTCGGCGAGGATGGCGCCGGTGGCGCCCGAGTAGACGCGCACCCGGTTGTTGCGCCCGGCGGCCATGACATCGTCGAACCCGTCGCCGTCGATGTCGCCCATCGAATCGACGGAGTAGCCGAGGCCCGGGACGCCGGCGAATGTGTGCAGGATCGACCCATCCGCGCCCGAGAACACGCGGGCGAAGCCGTCGCCGGCGCCGAACCCGGGGGCGCCGACGATGACATCGTCGAAGCCGTCGTTGTTGACATCGCCCGCGCCGCTGACGGATGTGCCGAGATCGTTCTGATTGCCGAAGAACTCGTAGAGCTTCATCCCGGTCATGCCGGAGTAGACCGTCGCGGAGCCCCCGAAGCCGGCGTTCGGGGTCGCGGCGTATCGGGCGCCCACGATGACATCATCGAATCCGTCGTTGTTCACATCGCCGGCGCCGGCGACCGACCAGCCGAAGTCGTCGTTCTGCCGGAGGCCCTGGAAGCTCCAGAGCAGGGCGCCGTTCGCGCCGGAGTACACGCGGGCGAAGCCGCTCCCGGGCTCGGCGCCGTCGCCGTCGAACGCGCCGACGATGACGTCGTCGAAGCCGTCGTTGTTGACATCGCCCGCGCCGCTCACGGCGCTGCCGAAGCCGTCGCCGAAGAAGTCGCCGGTCAGCGTCCGGATGAGCGAGCCGTTCACGCCCGAGTAGATCCTGGCGTAGCCCGGGCCGATCGGGATGTAGGAGTAGGACGAGCCGATGATGAGATCGGGTCGGCCGTCGTTGTTGACATCGCCGGCGCCGCTGATGGACTGCGCGAACCCGACATTGCCGCCGCTGTTGTAGGTGTAGATCACCGAGCCGTCGCGCCCGGAGTAGACGCGCGCCAGCCCGTGCTGGAAGCCGCCGAAGTCGGAGCGGGGGAGGACGATGGCGAAGTCGTCGTAGCCGTCGTTGTTGATGTCGCCGACGCCGGTGACGGAGTACCCGAGCCAGTCGTCGGCCGCGTCGCCGTTGATGGGGTAGGCGTCCACATAGAGGAACGGCTGGGCGAGCGCCGCGCCGAACGACAGGACGCACAGACAAGGCAGGACGCGCTGGACCACGAGCAACTCCTTCGGGATGGCGGATGAGCTACGGCCGAGATCGAGAATCTACCACGGCCGGAATCCGCCTCCAAGAGAATTCCTGCGGGGCCCGGGCGCCTGCGGGTTGCCCCCGAGAGGGGGATCAGGGCGTCGGGCAGGCCGTGTTGAAGTTGGAGATGGTGAGGTTGAGGTCGGCGAAGTTCACCGAACCGTCGCCATCGGCGTCGCCGGGGCAGAGCACGGCGAGCACCGCGCTCCGGGTGACGGCGCCGCAGGATCCGATGACGACCACGCGGTACCAGCCGGTGTCGTTCGGCGCAGCGCTCTGAATGGTGAGCGATGGGGTCTGAGCGCCGGAGAGGCCGGCGCCGTCGGCGAGCGGCATGTTGTTTCGATACCACTGGAACGAGAACGCGGCGGGATTCTCGACGCCGATCGTGAGCGTCGCCGCCTGGCCGGCAGGCCGGACCATGTCCAGCGGGCTGCTCGTGATGTTGATCTCGTCTTGACCGAGCTCATACATGCGAATCGCGGTGTTGCCCTCGCTCCCCCGCAGCACGAACCGGCGACGGGAATGGTCGTACGCCAGGCCATAATTCGCCGTGTACGGCGCCGAGCCCGGCACGGACAGCTCGGTCCACTGCACGCCATCGAACTGCCAGGTATCGGACAGCGACTGGAAGGTCGAGTTGTAGCCGCCCCAGAGAAGTATGACATCACGATCAGGGTCGTATGTCATCTGGTGATTCGAGCGCGGCGGCGGGCCGGGAATCGCGAGCTCCGTCCAGGAGGTTCCGTTCCAGAGCCATGTGTCGCCGACGGTGTCGTCCGGGACCGGGGAAGCGAATCCGCCGAACAGAACCACTTGTTCGATGCCGGCGTGGTAGGCCATCGCGAGGGAGCCGCGGCTCGAAGGACGGATCGGCGGATTACGAATCGTCCACGTCGCGCCATTCCAGACCCAGGTGTCGTTGAGGTCCATTCCTCCGCCGGCGCCGCCGAAGATCACGACCTCGGCACGCGCCGCATCAAAGGCCATCCCGAATGAAGACCGCCCGGGCGGCCCGGGGGTCACGCGCTCCGACCATGCGACGCCGTCCCAGATCCAGGTCTGGTCGGAGAAGCCGACCACCGGGCCGAAGCCGCCGAACAGGACGCATTCCTCGCGCGCCGAGTCGTACACCAACGCGGGGGAATCAAGCGCGGGCGGGTTGCTCACCGCCTGCAATGTCCAGTCGCCGTCGTAGAGCCAGGTCTCCTGCACGAGGGGGCCGCTCAGGTTGCGACCGGCGACCATCACGATGCGCTCGGACGATGCGTCGTAGGCGAATCCGAACCCGGACGCCGCGGACGGCGCCCCCGGAGTGATTGGCGCCCATTCGCATTCGCCGCCCGCCCGAACTGGGGCGCCGAGCGCCAGAGTCAACAGTGTGAGAGCCGCCAAGATCCGATGAATCATGCGTTCGGCCTCCATGCCTGCGCGGCGCGCGCAGCAATTCGCAGTGTACCGGCGCCTTCCGACACAGGGAACAAAAAAGCATGCAATCCGCGAAGTTCTGGGCGCGGACACGCTCTTCACCCCGGAAACCAGACTCGAATGGACATTTCCGATGGCGACGACGCTGATTATCCGGAAGCCCGACGCCGCTCACCGCGGCCTCGTGGGCCGGATCGAGGCGCTCGAATCCCCGCGAGCGATCGAGCAGTCGGTGCACGACATGGCGAATGGTTCGCCGGACTCGATGCGCTCAGGGCGCTCCGCAATTCGTGTTGAAATTGCTGATGACCAGGTTGAGGTCGGCGAAATCGACATCGCCGTCGCCATCGGCGTCGCCGGGGCAGGGCTTGGGCGACGCGGGGAGTTCATACGAGAAGAAGACGCGGGCGCTGCCGGAGTC
>CALKYH010000142.1 GCA_938003595.1 uncultured bacterium | reverse complement strand
CGCCACGCACAACCGATCCCCACGAGACGCGACCGTCAGGGAGCGTGCGGTCCCTGTTCCTCCCGGGCGTCCTCCTCCAGCAGGTTCTCCCCCTCCCCATCCTCCGTTTCCCGCGAGAGGTTCTCGATCACATAGTCCCGCGTCACCCGATGCACCGCCTCGTGGTCGGGGACCTTCGACGGTCGTGGGGCCGCGCCGTTCGCCGGCTGGTCCTGCCGCGAAGGCGCCGCGCCGCCGCTCGTCCGAAGCACCTTCAGGTTGTAGGTCGGCTCCGGCATGTCGATGTCCAGCCGGTCGAACTCCGCCTTCACCCGCTGCATCGCGGCGCTCCGCACACGGGCGAAATCGTGGCTGGTCTGGTTCATCCAGCCGAACAGCCGCACAGTGACATTGGAATCCCCAAGCTTCTCCACGATCCCGAACGGCGCGGGTTCCCGCAGCACGCCCTCCGACGCCGCGATCACGCGCGAACCAACCTCGATCGCCTCGGCCAGGTCCACATCGTACCCCACGCCGACATCGAAATGGAACCGCCGGCGCGGGTCCGTGCGGTAGTTGATGAGCGCCGTCTTGAAGACGATCGCGTTCGGGATCCGCACGATGTTGCCGTCGAATGTGGTCAGCAGCGTCGTCCGCGTGTTCATCCCCGACACCAGGCCCTCGTGCCCGTCGATCACCACATGATCCTGCATCCGGAACGGCTGCCGCAGCGACAGCAGGATGCTCGCGATGTAGTTCTCCACCAGGTCGCGGAACGCGAAGCCGATCGCGATGCCCACCACGCCCGCGGCGCCGAGCACGCCGCCGATCAGCGCCATCGCGTCCAGAACCTCCAGCGCCAGCAGCGCGCCCGCCACCAGCGTCGCCAGCTGCACCAGCCGCCGCGCGATCTCCCGCAGGAAGGGGTTCCGAGTCAGCCGCGCGTACAGCCAGTTGAATCGACCCAGCAGCCACGCGCCCGCGACGAACACCGCCATGATGCCCAGCGCCAGCGGGATCAGCGGCAGATAGGCAAGCCACGCCTCCAGCCGCTCTCCGAGCCGGTTCGAGGCGCCCCGCACTCGTTCGTCGATCGCCAGCGTCAGGCGGATCTGGTTGTCAACCTCGTCCACCTCCAGCCCCGTCGCCCGCGCCGCGGCCTCCACGGCGCGATCAATCACGCCGCTGTCGTCCGCGACGCCGCGCACCACAACCCCGCCCCCGACCATCTCCACCGATGGCTCATCGAGCCCCTCGATCCGCTGCAGCGCATCAAGCGCCCGGCGCTCTAGCGCCGCCTCGTCCACTTCCGCAATCACAGTCGGCGACGCCGGCGCCGGCGCGGGTGCGCCGTGTGCACTCAAGCTGAGCGCGGAGAACAAGACGACGGCCACGCCGATCGTCCACCCACGAGGGGCGCTCATGATGCTCGAGTTCTGTCGTCTCATGGCTTGGCTCCCCCGCGGCGAGGATTCAGGGCTGCCGACGCGTCGCGGGCCCGCCCTGAGCCGGGTTGAAATCCACATTCGGCCCCGGGTTGTGCGCCGGCGCGGGCTTGGTCGGCGCCAGCGGCTGCGCCGGCTTCGCCGCGCCGGACGGCGCAGCGACGCGTGGCTGGACGCACCCACAGCCGGTGTGCTCGCAGCCATCGCCCTCGGCGCACGCCCGCGAGCACCACCAGCGACCGCCCTCCGTCACGCCCTCCATCGTCTCGGATGTGCACCCGCACTCCTCGTGCGAGCATTGCTTGATCTTGCCTGCGGCCATGGCGGCGCCTCCTCTGCGATTCGATGCGGTTGATTCTCGAAGACCCTGCCACAGCGCCCGAAACTCCCCGTGAACCACCCGTGAACCCGGGCTCATCTTCCAGGAGCGCTGTCGAGGGCCGCCGGCGCGCGCACACGCGCGCACCGTGAAACGGAAAAATCGAAGATCGGCGAAAATTCTGTAACTCCAGAGATGTTGCGGACTTCTGGGTCCCCCGCCTGCCGAAAACTCCACTCCTGTGCGCACAGGCGCGGTCCTTCGCCCATGGGTAGAGACACCGACGCACGAGCCCAAGCCCGACGGCGAGGACGGGGGTGAACCAACACCCCGGGATGGCCGCCCTCGGGCCGGCGAAGGCGCCGGCGCCTCTGTCGGCCAGGTTCGTTGCACTATGCCGCCTCGCTCGCCGCGGCGTCGAGCCATCCCCCGCGCTACTTCTCGTCAGCGCCGCAGCGAACCCCCGACCGAGTCCGAAACGCCCCGCACCCAGCCGGCGATCACCGCGCGCGCCCCGAGCGGAAAGGAGGTGACTTATGGTCCCCACGGCCCGGGGCCGCGCCATGCCGGACACGAACCGCGCCGACGCCGCGCGACACGGTCTACTTGTTGCGGAATTGCTCGTGCCAGTTCGTGATGATCGACAGCGTCCGCGCCTCGCTGGACCCGGGGTCGGATTGCACCGCGGTGAAGCCCGAGCCGTCCGGGTTGGGCGACCAACCGGCGTCGAGACTCAGCCGCAGGGCCTTCGCGTCGAGCGCCGTTGTCGGGATGCCGACCTTCAGCTCCGGCTCCGTCTCAACGGTCGCCGCCATGATCGCGTCGCCGTCGATGGACTCAAAGAAGATCGTCTTGCCGTCAGCAGACCAGGTGGGCGACCTTCCGCCGTCGATCGAGACCGACCATCGGCCCTCGGCGTGAGGGAATCGGGTGAGGTAGACCTCCGGTCGGTTGGAGCGGCGCTGGCTGTAGGCGACCAGTGTGCCGTCAGGGTTCAGCGCAGGCCTGCCGACATTGGTTTCGGCGCCGATCGGCGTGGGCTCGGAACGGTCCACCAGATTGATCGCCTCAAGGCGCTGGTCATCCCCGAAGGGATTCGAGGTGACGAGCCCGAGCGTCCAGTCCCGGCTGATCGAGCCGACGAGCGCCTCGATCGGCGGTCGGCTCTCCCCTGTCCCGTCCGCGTAGACGAACAGAGTCGAGATCTTGTCCGGCACGCTCGTGTCGAACAGCACCGCGGCGATCTCCCGGCTGTCGGGCGACCACGCGATCGGGATGACGGCTTTATCGAAGGTGGTCAGTCGGCTGGTGGATCCCCGCTCGAGGTCCCGAACCCAGAGATCAGTCCTGGGGAGATGACCGTCGGAAATCGCCAGAAACCGGCCGTTCGGCGAGAGGATCGGTGCGTACGGATACTCGAAGTCGCCCTTGATCTCCGCCACTGCGCCGTCCGTCGCCACACGCACGACCTTGCTCGCGAGGTCTTCCGCTCCGCGCTGCACGAGCAATGTGCCGTCGAGGGAGACGGAGGCGAGACTGGCCCCGACCAGCACGATGTACGGCTCTCCCTTCGCCCGACCCTGGTCCAGATCGATGTCGATCGCCCAGATGCTCGGCGGCGTGTCATCCCGCCTGAAGAGGACCTGCCCTGTGGGCGCGTAGCAGGGCCTGGCGCTGAATATCTGATCCATGGTCAGAAGAACCGTCCGACGCGAGTCCGTGAGTTGCTCGAGATCAAACTCCAGATTCCGCTTGTGCGTCACGAACAGCACGCTGCTCGTCCCGACGGCGACCGATGGGGAATGAAAGTCGACCTCGGTCGCTTCATCATGCGCGAGCAGTTGGCTCGACTTGCCCCCGCGAGCCGGGACCTGCATCAATCCCTTATCACCATCCGCATAGATGATGCGCCCATCGACGGTCCAGCCGCCGCCGCTGATCACTCCCAACTCATCGTCGGTGTCGGTGACCTTCAGCGGCCCGCCGCCCTGCAGCGCGATCTTGTAGACCGAATGACCCGAGGTGTAGCCGAGCCATTGGCTGTCCGGCGCCCAGAAGACGCACGCGACATCTTTCGTTTCGGACAGGGCCCGCGCCTCGAACGACGCCAGGTCCCGCAGATGGATCACTCCGCTCACGAGGTACGCCACGTGCGCGCCGTTGGGAGAGATGACGGCCCCCAGCGGCTGCTGCGCCTCTTCTGGTTTCTGCGTGAACAGGTCGGATTTCCGCACATCCAGGCGAGGCGCGGGGCGCGAGGCGATGGCGCCGTACCAGCCGCCCGCGCCCAGCAGCGCCGCTGCAAGCGCCAGAACCGCCCATTGCAGAGATCCGCGGGCGCGCCGGTCGGCGCCGACAGGGCCGGATGGCGCTTCGACCGCCAGCAGCTCCAGCCGCACATCGCCGATGTCGCGATACCGCAGGTCCTTGTCGCGCATCAGACATCGCTCGAGCACGCGTCGGACCCGGGCCGGCGTGCCCGGCGGCAGGCGCGAAAGGTCCATGTCCTTGTGCAGGACGGCGCCGATCGAGTCGCTCGCGGTCTCGCCACGGAACGGGCTGACGCCCACGAGCATCTCGTACAGGATCACGCCGAACGACCAGATGTCCGACCGCTTGTCCACCCGCCGGCCGCGCGCCTGCTCCGGCGACATGTACGCCGCGGTCCCCAGGATCGCGCCCGCGATGGTGGGGGAGTGCTGCGGCTGGGGCGTGGTCATCGTCGGGCTGTCGAGCCCGCCGCTGGAGGACGCCGAGTTGTCGTCCGCCCGCGCCAGTCCGAAGTCCAGAACCTTGGCGCGCCCGTCCGGGGTGATCTTGATGTTCGCCGGCTTGAGGTCGCGGTGCACGACGCCCGCCTCGTGCGCCGCCTCGACGCCCGCGGCGATCTGGCACGCCAGCTCCACCGCTTCGTCCGGTGGAATCGGACCCCGGTCGAGCCGGTCGGCGAGCGTTTCGCCATCGACGAACTCAAGGACGAGATACCTCGCGCCGTCCTGCTCCTCAACGCCGTAGATGCCCGCAAGATTCGGATGGTTCAGGGTGGCCAGCGTCCGCGCCTCGCGCTCGAACCTCTCCAGCCGAACCGAGTCCCTGGCGACCTCGGGGGGCAGCGCCTTGATGGCCACCAGGCGATCCAGTCGCGTGTCGCGAGCGAGGTACACCACGCCCATGCCGCCGCGGCCAATCTCGCGTTCCACCAGATACGGTCCGACCCGATCGAGCATGTGCTCGTACTATAGTGACACCCGATCGCTGAGCGAGGACTTTGTTCGGTCCGCGCCCCGAGAATGGATCGTGCCGCGCCCGATGACCAGCCAAGCGACGCCTCTGACGCTGAGACCCCTGAGCCGATCGGACACGGGCGAACCCCTCCACCCGCTCTCGCTCCTGCAGCCGGGCCCCTACCTCATCGGCCGCTCGAACGAGGCCGACTGGCCGATCCCCGAGGCCACCGTCTCGCGTCGGCATGCCTCGCTCGCCTGCAACGGCGGTTCGTGGTTCCTGACCGATCTGCAGTCCCGCCACGGGACCACCCTCAACGGCAAGCGGCTCGAGCCCGGCCGCCCGACGCCCATCGAGCCCGGCGACGAGATCGGGCTGGGCGCGTGGCGCTGCCGATGCGCCTCGAGTTCCGGGCGCCCCGGCGCCACGACCTCCTATGTCGAGGGCCCTGCGCCCGGCGAGAGCATCAGCAGGATCGACCCCGCGGCAATGGCGGGCCTCGCCCAGCGCGGCCTCGAGGCGCTCCTGGGCCTGAGCGCCGACCTCGAGTCCGCCCGTGACCCCAAGGCCGTCGCCGAAGCGACCGTCCGCGCGATCGGCGGCGCCACGGGCTGCCGGCGGGTGGTGGTGGTCCGCCCGAACTCCGAGGTGGATTTGGAGACGCTGGCCTCGATCGGCGAACAGGCGCCGCGCCTATCGAGGTCGCTCATCGACGCCGCCGCCCGTGACGGGCTCGTGGAGCTGCGCGTCTCGGGCCAGACCATGAATCAGGCGCACTCCATCATGGCGCTGAACATCCGCTCGGCGATCTGCGCCCCGATCATGGCCGGCGGATCCGCCGCGGCGTTCGTCCTGCTGGACACACGCGACGCCGAGGACAGCCTGCCGTCCGACGCCGCGGCGTTCTGCCAATCCGTGGCGCGCCTCGCCGGCCTGACGCTGGAGCGCATCCAGTCCACTGCCCTGCAGGAGCGCCACCGCCAGCTGCAGCAGGACCTGGACGCCGCCCGGCGTGCGCAGGAGCTGCTCTCCCCTCCAGCCAGAGGATCGTTCGGCCCGCTCTCGTATGTCTTCGAGTGCATCCCCGGACGCGTGGTCGCGGGCGACCTCTTCGACATCTTCCCGCTGAGCGCCTCGCGCACGGCGTTCTTCCTGGGCGATGTCTCCGGCAAGGGCGTGGGCGCCGGGATGCTCATGGCCGCCGTGCAGTCGCAGCTGCGGACCAAGCTGCTCTCCGGCGCGGACCTCGCCGCCGCCATGGCCGCGGTCAACGCCGACCTGCACGCACGCACCGAGTCCTCGAAGTTCGTCACGCTGCTGGCCGGGGTCGTGGACGCCGAACGCGCCGCCCTGGAGATCGTGGACGCCGGGCACGGCTTCTGCGTCCTGGCCGGCCCGGGGCAGGCGCCGGCGCGCGTGGAGTCGCCGAACGGCTTCCCCCTGGGCGTCGTGGAGGATGCGGAGTACGAGCTGCACACCGCCCCGTTCGGCGCCGGGTCGGCGCTGGCGCTGTTCTCCGACGGCGCCGTGGAGCAACCCGACCTGCAGGGCCGCGAGTTCGGCCTGCCGGCGGTGATCGCCTCCATCGCGCGGGCCGGCGCGCCGGAACGCACGGCGCGAGCGATCATGGACGATGTCAAGGCCCACGCCGCCGCGCACCTGGCCGACGATCTCACCGTCGCGTCGCTGTGGATGAAGTAGCCGCCCCGGCGCTCACATGAACGGCGCGTCGTCGCTGAACGAGTCCGCCGGGTGGTCGCCGTGCGACGGCGCCGAGAGGCCGTGCCGCTCGATCATGCGGACGCAGGTGTTCCAGCGCAGCGTCGCGTCGTCGTTGCCGTCCGGCGCCACGCTCTGCGCCGCGTCGAAGTGCAGCATCGCGGATCGGATGAACTCATACGCCAGCGCCGGCTGGCGCCCGCCCTTGAGCAGCGCCTTGCACCAGCGCTCCTCGACCACGCCGGTGTAGTACCGCCGCTCGTAGTCGCCGCGCAGCCGCTCGACCAGCGGCAGGACCTGCGCCACCGACACATGCTCGCCCTCGAACAGGTCCGTCAGCGCCAGGATCAGGCAGACGAGCGCGTCGGCGTTGTGCTCGTCCACCGCGAGGATGTCGCGGCAGATGCTCTCGGCCTCGCGCGGCTCGTTGAGCAGCCGGTAGCGCTCGGCCTTGGCCAGGGCCCGGGGGATCGCGTCGGCTTCGATCGGCTTCAGCTCGAACATGGTCGGCTCCGCTCGGCTGGACTACTTCGCCCGCGGCTTGAACATCCGGAACAACCGCGTGAGCGGATCATAGAACTCGTCCACGACGCGTTCCTTGAGCGGGATGATGGCGTTGTCCGTGATGGTGATGTGCTCGGGGCAGACCTTGGTGCAGCACTTGGTGATGTTGCAGTAGCCGATGCC
>CALKYH010000141.1 GCA_938003595.1 uncultured bacterium | reverse complement strand
ATGCACTTCCTGCCCGATGTCTTCGTGGACTGCGAGGTCTGCCGCGGCGCACGCTACAACCGCGAGACGCTCGAGGTGACCTACCGCGGGCGCAGCGTCGCCGATGTCCTGCACATGACCGTCGAGGACGCCTGCGAGTTCTTCGAGAACCACCCCAAGATCCTCCGCTTCGCGAAGTGCCTCGACGATGTCGGCCTGGGCTACATCCGACTCGGCCAGCCCTCGACCACGCTCTCGGGCGGCGAGGCCCAGCGCATCAAGCTCGCCGCGGAGCTGGGTATGGGCGCGACCGAGCGCACGCTCTATGTGCTGGACGAGCCCACCACCGGCCTGCACTTCGAGGATGTCCGCAAGCTCTGCGCCGTGCTGGACCGCCTGGCCGACGGCGGCGCCACGCTGGTCGTCATCGAGCACAACCTCGATGTCATCAAGCGCGCGGACTGGATCATCGACCTGGGCCCCGAGGGCGGCGACGGCGGCGGCACGATCGTCGCCGAGGGCACGCCGGAGCAGGTCGCGAAGGTCAAGGGCTCCTACACCGGCCAGTACCTCGGGCCGATCCTCGGCGCCGCGAAGAGCCGCCGACGCGCCGCGGGCTGAACCCACGACCGCGAATCCCGCATAATGCGCCGATGCCCGACGCCGCCGACCCTGTTCCTGCCGGCTATGTGACGACTCCGCGAGATCGCCTCGCCTCGGCCCGGGGCGTCAACTTCGGCGTGGCCATCATGGCCTTCATCGCGATGGACGCGCTGGTCCTGGTCGCCGTGCTCGCGGCGCTGCAGCCCGCGGCGCTGCCAATCGCGGTCGGCGTCGGCCTCACCGCGCCTCTCGCGCTCCTCTGGCTGATCACGCAGATCCTCTGGGCCCCGATCGCCCGGCGCCACCCCGCTCGACCCCAGGCGCCCGACGCGGTTGTGCGGCTCTACCAGTCCCTCGCGTTCAGCGGGGCGCGCCGGATCAACAACTTCGTCCACATCGCCGCCGACGCCGATCACCTGCACTGCATCGCACCGGGCATCATGCGCATCACCGGCGCCAAGGTCATCAGCATCCCGTGGGACCGCCTCACGGAGGTCCGGTCCAAGGGCCGGTTCGGCATGACCACCGCCCGCCTCGACGGCCGCTACTTCGCGGCGCCCACCTGGTGCATGCAGGTCGCTCTGGCCCAGAACGCGCCGGAGGCCGCGACCCCGCCCGAGGCGTCGGTCAGCTGACGATCGACCCCGGCGCGATCTCGCTCATCGGCGTCAGCAGGATCACATGGCGTTCGGCGTTCGGGTCGTCCTTGGGGGCGTCGCTGGCCGCCAGCAGCATGCCGCGGCTCTCCTCGCCCCGGATCGTCCTGGGCGCCAGGTTCGCCACGATCACGATGTGCCGGCCGATCAGCGCCTCCGGCTCGTAATGTCCCTTGATGCCCGCGCAGATCTGCCGGGGCGTGCCCGAGCCGTCATCCAGCTGCAGACGCAGCAGGCGGTCCGCGGACGGGTGATTTTCGGCGGCGAGGATCTTTGCAATCCGGAGGTCCACGCGGGCGAAATCATCGAAGGTAATCTGCGGCTTGGGCTCGGCCACTGGGTTCTCCTGTCGTAGGGATCGAAAATGCCGCCCCGGACGGGTCGCCAGTCTAGGTCCGGATCGCGAACCGCAGACAATCTCCGCCGTCTTGAAGGGACGGGCCGCGCGGCGCCGATACCCCTTCTCTCGACCGGGGCAGGCCAATCATTGCGGAGCAAGGAGGCGGGAATGAGGTTGATCGCTGGGCGTCGTTCGATAGCGCTGGCCGGGCTCGCGGCATGGGCCCTCAGCGCAACCCTGGCCCTCGCCCAGAGCCTCAACCCCGAACTCCGCGCCCTGGTGGACCGCTTCGGCCTCGTCGGCGCCAAGGTCGGCGTCAGCGTCATGGACGCCGACTCCGGCGAGGTGCTGGGCGACATCAACGCCGACCTGCAGCTCATCCCGGCGTCGAACATGAAGATCCTGACCAGCGGGACGGCAGCGGCCGTGCTGGGTCCGAAATTCTCCTTCAACACCGAGCTCATCCGCGCCGACGACACCCTGATCGTGCTGGGCTCGGGCGACCCCGCCCTGGGCGACCCCGTCCTCCTCAAGGAGATGGGCATCGGCGTCGAGGATCTGTTGCGCACCTGGGTGGAGGCGGTCAAGAAGTCGGGCGATGGCCCCATCACCAGCATCGTGGTGGACGACCGGGTGTTCGACCGGACCTTCGTCCAGCCCTCCTGGCCGGTGGATCAGCTCAATCGCTGGTACTGCGCCCAGGTCGCCGGCGTGAACTTCCACACGAATGTGATCTCGGTCTTCGCTTCCCCGGGCAAGCCGGGCGATGCGCCGCGGTTCTCCATCGAGCCCCGGGCCGACTGGCTGGACATCCAGAACAAGGCCAAGACCGCGACCTCGGGCTCGAACACCCTGTGGGGCGCCCGGGCGATCGGGACCAACTCCATGACGCTCCACGGGGCGGTCCGCTGGACGCTGCCCGAGCCGCTGGAGATCACCGTCGACAACCCGGCGCAGTTCTTCGGGAAGGTGCTGGCGGACCGGCTCGAGGCCGCGGGCTACGGGCGGATCGCCGTTCGCCTGCCCGAAACGGGCGAGATGCTGCCGGCGGGGCAGACGATCGCGGTGGTCCGCACGCCGCTGGAGGTCGCCCTGCGCCGGACGAATGTGAACTCGCACAACCTCTACGCCGAGGCCCTGCTCAAGCGCGTGGGCCGCGAGGTCACGGGCCAGTCCGGCTCGTGGGAGAACGGCGCCGCGGTCGTGCGGATGGCGACGCTGCAGCGCATCGGCCCGGAGCGTGCGTCGCAGATCGTTGTGGCGGATGGTTCGGGCATGAGCCGCGACAATCTCGTGACGGCCGAGTGTCTGTCCCGGTGGCTGCTGACCTTCCACCGCGACCCCAAGGCCGGCCCGATGTTCATCGACAGCTTCCCCGTGGCCCAGGAGGACGGCAGCCTCAAGGCCCGCTTCTCCGGCAAGGAGCTGCAGGCGGAGATCCGCGCGAAGACCGGCTATATCCGCTCGGTCTCGTCGCTCTCCGGCTATGTCACGGAGACCTCCACGAACCGGCGGCTGGTGTTCTCGGTCATCGTGAACGACTTCCCGGCCAAGACGCCGCTCAAGAGCGTGAAGGACTTCCAGGAAGCGGTGGCCCTGCTCACCCAGCAGGCGCTGCTCAAGCGTGTGGGCGCGCCCGAGCTGGGCGGCTGAACGCGCTGCGGCTGCTGCCTCTGACCTCTGATCGCGCATGAAAAACGCCCCCGCATGGCGGGGGCGTTCGAGAGTCTGGAGTTCTTCAAACTCGGATCAGCGCCGACGACGGGCCACGACCAGGCCGGCGAGGCCGAACAGCGCCGCGGAGCCGGGCGAGGGAACCGCCCAGATCGCGTCGCCGACGAAGGCGACATTGGCGGTGAAGGAGTTGAAGTAGCCGTCCGCGTTCACGCCGCCGAAGAAGGGCGTGATGTTGGACATGGCGAACGAGGCGTTGAAGGTCGACGCGAGAACGCCGCCGCCGATCTGGGTGGACAGATCGCCGAAGGCCTCCCAGGTGAAGGCGCCGGAGGTGAGCGCGTCGGTGAACCAAAGGCCGCCGACGCCGCCGAAGCCGGACATCGAGCCGCCGCCGGCGTTGACCGTGCCGACAAGAATGTCATTGCCCGCAAGGGAGAAGGTGAAGGAGCCCAGCAGCGGCGCGCCGCCGATGCCGGCCGCGCCGACCGTGAGGTTCATCGTCAGCGTCGCGGCGTAGGTCACCGTGCCGAAGCCGTCCTCGGTGGCGTCCACCACGAGATCGACGGGCGTCGCGCCCGAGTAGGTCAGCGAGCCGTCGCCGCCGGCGTTGCCCGCGGTGTAGGTCAGCTCCTTGGCCGTGCTCGGATCGTCGAACGTGAAGTACACGGTGGCATTGGCGGCCGTGGTGGCCGCGGCGCCGGCGAGCGCAGCGAGCGCAAGCATGGATCGTCTCATCTCCGGACTCCTCTCTATGGCCGACCGCGTGCAACGGACGGCGCTGACTGATTCCCTGTGAACCGTTCGCGCGAACACGGCGATCGCCGGGTGACGCGGACGGGTTCTTCCTGTGATCATCGGGGAGGTGTGCAGCCTCCTCGACACCTAGATTCTACCACCGAACGGGGGGCGATCAACCCGCTCGCCCCGATTCCGGGCCCCATGGCCGAAATCAATCGTTATCGATCACCGAACCAAGACCTGACGAAAACGCCCCCGAGATGCTTCTCGGGGGCGCTGGTTATCTGTGCAAGGCTGAATCAGGACCGGCGGCGGGGGACGCCGAGGAGGCCGGCGATCGCGAGCAGGGCCACGGAGCCCGGCGTCGGGACCTGGTTCACCTCGGCGGCGCCGACGAAGGCGGCGTTGGCGTTGAACGAGGGGATGTAGCCCTCAGCGTTCACGCCGAACACGCCGGGCGTGATACCGGCAAGGGAGAAAGAGGCGCTCTGGGCGCCGAACAGCGGGTTGCCGGCGAAGAACGCAGCGAGCGAGTTCATCGCGGTCCAGTCAAAGGCTTCGCCCTCGATGCCGGCGTTCGAGAACGACATCGACCCCGCGAAGCCGCTGGCGGTCAGGTCATGAGGCGTCAGGCCGGTGTTCATCATGGAGCCGACGAGGATGTCCTCGAAGCCGCCGAAGCCGTCGTCGATGGCGAAGGTGAACGAGCCGGTGACATCCGCGAACGGCAGCGGGGGGAACAGGGAAGCGCCGACCGCAAGGTCCATGGTCAGACGAGCGGAGTAGGTGATGACGCCCCAGCCCTCTTCCGTGCCGTCGACCACCAGGTCGACGCGCGCGGCGCCGGAGTAGGACACGCTGCCGCTGCCGCCGCCGGAGCCGGCGACATAGCTCAGCTCCAGGGGAGTGCTCGGGTCGTCGAAGGTGAAGTACACCGCGGCGTTGGCGCTGGTCGCCGCGACCGCGCCAGCGAGCATCGCCATAGCAAGGACAGAACGATTCATGTCTCTAACTCCTCTTCCAATGTGATCCGCTCGCTGTGCGACGAGCGTCGGATTCCCTGTGTCTCCGCCGCATGCGCGAACCGGAAGCTCCGGACGAACGCGGCGAGTCTGCATTGATCTCCGGGGAGGTGTGCGGCCTCCGCGGTACCTATCACTGTATCACCGAATCGGGGCCCGGCCAGCAATCGTCGGCCGGAATCACGGCGTTCTTGGGGGAAAACTCGCAAGAGTCCTCCCAGGTCCTCCAGTTTCAAAAAAACGCCCCCGGACGAATCCGGGGGCGAATATCAGACCATGCGTGCGAGATCAGCAGAATCGCTGATCAGGAGCGACGACGGGGGACGCTGACCAGCCCCGCGACCACCAGGAGGGCGGCCGAGCCGGGCGAGGGAACGCTGCGGACCTGGGCGCTGCCGACGAACGAGGTGTTCGCCGTGAACGACGTCAGGTAGCCGTCCGAGTTCAGCGTGGGGGCGCCGGGGATGAAGTCCGCCAGCGACCACGACGCGTTGAACATCGGCTCGATCTGGTTCCCGCCGAGCTGGGCGAGCAGACCGCCGGCGACCGACATCGACAGCGACGCCGTCGAGCTGTTAGCCGCCAGATTGCCGGTGGTGCCGAAGGTCAGGAAGGCGCCGTTCTGGATCGTGCCGGTGAGCACGGTGTCGCCCGCGACGGTGACATTGAAGCCGCCCGAGACCGGGGCGTACCAGACGCCTGCGATCGAGGAGGCCTGGCCCACGGAGACATCCATCGTGATGAACGCTTCGTAGGTCACGACGCCCCAGCCCGGATCGCTCGCGTCGACGACGAGGTCGAACGGAACGGCGCTGGAGTAGGAGATCGTACCCGGGCCGTTGGCGTCGCCCGCGGTGTAGGTCAGCTCGCGCGGCGGGCCCTCGGGATCGTCATAGGTGAAATACACCGAACCGGTCATGATCCCGGCCGATGCAGCCGAGGCGGCGAGAAGGCCCGCGCCCGCGACAACAGCAAGTTTCCTGTTCATAATTGATCGACTCCTCCTGTCTCGTGCCTGTGCGGGGCGCGAGACAATCCAAAGATAGATACGCGCGGACACCCACCCGTCCGCTCCTTCGAACTCTTCCGATGTCGTTCCAGACTAACTCCGAACCCTGTGCGGGGGTTCACCCCTCAATGTAGTGCCGCCGAACTCGAAAGCAAGCGGAAAACACCCTATTCGAGTCAATTTCTTTCGCGGACCGAGAATCGCAAGTCCATGACGCCGCGCCACTTGGGGCTAGCCGGCGCCAACCCCTGCCATCGGGGCCTCGCTCTCGACGACGGACCCGAACAGACTGAGCCCGGAAGCCGATTCCACGCGAACCGAGCGGATCGACCCGACCATCCGTTCGGCGTCCGATCGGTCGGCGTCGAAGTGGACGATCAGGTCGCCGTCCGTCCTCCCGGTCATCTGCGCGGCTCCGGCCCCGGCGGCCGACGCGGGGTCCTCGCCCGCCACGGTCAGGCCGACCAGGCCGGGCGCGGCCGCGGAGCGCTTACGTTCCCGCTCGCTGACGCCCTCGACAATGACCTCCAGCGTCGCGCCCACCATCCCGCGCGACACTTCCTCCGAGATCCGTCCCTGCACGGCGAGCAGCTCGTTGTTGCGGCGACGCTTGACCTCGTCGGGCACATCGTCCGCGAGTCGATCGAACGCGCTGGTGCCCGGGCGAGGGGAGTACTTGAAGATGAAGGCGTTCTTGTAGCGGGCGCGCTGCAGCAGATCGATCGACGCGCGGTGGTCGTCCTCGGTCTCGCCGCAGAAGCCGGCGATCATGTCGCCCGCGACGGTCAGCGGCCGGCCGATCTCCGGCTGATGGAGAAACGCGCGGGCGCGATCCAGGAACTCGAGGTACTCCCCCACCGTGTACCCGCGGTTCATGATCTGCAGCATGCGGTCGGAGCCGGACTGCGCAGGGACATGCAGGTAGCGGCAGATGCGCGGGTGGTCGCGGATGACCTCCAGCACATCGTCGCCGAAGTCTCGCGGGTACGAGGTGACGAACCGCAGCCGCCGGATGGCCGGGACCTCGTCGTGGATGCGCCGCAGCAGGTCCGCGAAGGTTGTGACGCGCTCGCCGGCGAAGGGATCTCGACGGTGGCCGCCGGCGTAGGAACGGCCCTTCTGGGGCTGCGTGACGCCGCCGATCGTCACCGCGGCGCCGTGCTCGAAGCGGTAGTGATTGACCGTCTGTCCCAGCAGCGTGACCTCGATCACGCCGGCGTCGGCCAGGCGCCGGCACTCCTCGACGATGTGGTCGGGCGGCCGATGGACCTCGGCGCCCCGCGTGTGCGGCACCACGCAGTAGGTGCAGAACTTGTTGCATCCCCTGGTGATGCGGACATAGGCGCTGCCGCGATGGTCGCTGGCGGAGACGCTGCGCGACAGGTCGAGCAGCTCGAGGTTGTCCTGGGCGGCGGCGAGCGTGCCGGAGCGGCGCGATGCGGAACCCTGCAGAGCGAGCTGTCGCGCCGAGGGCGCCAATCCCCGGGCGCTCGTCGGCAGGGGCAGGCCCTCGTCCAGCAGCGCCGCGCGGGTGCGGACGGCGTTGTCCAGGAGCGCGGGGAGCTTGTCGAGCTCGCCCGGGCCGCAGAGCACATCGACGACGGGCATCCGACGGATGAGGTCCTCGCCGTCGCGTTCGGCCATGCAGCCCAGCACGCCGACGACGACATGGGGCTCGCGGACCTTGCGCTCGCGGACCTCGCCCAGGCGCGAGCGGACCTTCTGCTCGGCGTGGTCGCGGACGGAGCAGGTGTTGTAGAGGACCACATCCGCGTGGTCGGGCTCGGGGACGAACCGGTAGCCCAGGGCGCGGAGGGCGCCGGCGACGAGTTCGCTGTCGAGCTCGTTCATCTGGCAGCCGAAGGTCTCGAGATAGACGGTCCGCTCGGGCATGGGGGGGCGATTCTACGGGCCGACCCGGCGACGGGGTCCGAGGCCAAAAAAGAGCCCGCCCCGCGGAGGAGCGGGGCGGGCGGGGATCATGCAGAATCTCGTAGCCGATCGGGTCTTAGTTCTGACCCCAATCGTTGGGCTTGGCGTCCCAGGTGGCGTAGGTGTTGTCGAGGTTCTGGACGCTCGCGCCGTCGCTGAACGCCAGGCCCTGGGCCTCGCTGCCCGGCCAGAGGCGGAGCAGGACATTGGAGCGCTGAGCCGCCGTGTAGAAGCCGGGCTCGACCTCGAACTCCTCGTCAACGAAGAGGTTGTCCGTGATCGCGGTCTCCTGACCGCCGGAGACGGTGAAGGGCATGCGGACGTTGGTCGGCGTCGGGGTGGACTCGAAGGTCACGTGGCCGTCATTGAACGCCACGTTGCCCTCCCAGGTGCGCTTGCCGCCGTGGATGAGCAGGGTCGTCGAGGCGATGCCCTGCAGGGCGTTGGTGCCCTGACCGGTGAGCAGCTCGTACACGACGGTCGTGCCGCCGGAGGGCGCCGTGGGATTGGTGTACTTGGGACCGCGGTTGGCGATCAGAGGCTCATTGGAGGAGTAGGTGAGGCTGTAGTACTGGGCGTAGCGCTGGCCCCAGATCGGCACCATCGCGTAGGAGTTGTTGCCGCCCTGGCCGGGGATCTCGATGTCCGGGGGCGTGCCGTCGTCGTCCTCGGCGGCCGGGACGAAGTCGCGGCGGGAGGGCGTGCCGACGAACGCCGGGTCCCACAGAGCGCGGGTCGGGTCCTGGGCGGCCTTCACATTGCCGACCTCGAAGTCGGGGTCCTTGTGGATCAGGCCCTCGGCCTCGGCCGGGGTGATGACCAGCTCCGGGGGGAAGAACGCCTGATAGATCAGGAAGGACAGGGCCGCGCCGGTGCGGTTCTTCTTCCGCTCGTCGGCGGTGGTGTCCGTCTCGATCTGGCCGGCGGCCCCGGGGCCCTCGGTGTAGTTGAGCTTGTCGAGGACGGAGGGGACCGGGTAGCGGTCGCGGTTGTTCTGCGCGAAGGTCGCGAAGCCGCGGTGCACTTCGCGGAGCTGCGAGGCGCACTTGATCTGCTGGGCGTTGCGCTTGGCGCGGCCGAGCGCGGGCAGCAGGATGCCGATGAGGAGGCCGATGATCGAGACGACCACCAGCAGCTCGATCAGCGTGAAGCCACGCTTGCTGGACTGACGATGCATGTGAATCTCCTGAAGAGAATGTGATTGGTCGAGAACATGGGTCTACGAGCAACCGGACGCCCGAGAACGAGCGCCGGTGGAACCGGGAACCGCCGAGGCCGCCGGAAGGAGGTCGGGGCAAGCCGGGCCGCCTGCTCGACATCCGAGCAGAGCCGCCGGGGCTCACGCCGCGCTTCCGCATGACGCGGTCGTCGGCATGCCGATCACGGTTGGATCGAGGGAGCGGCGCCATGGAGCGCCCGGCCTCGTCCGATCGGCTTCGAGTTGTCGGTTCGCGTGGACCCGCCCGGAATCACTCGGCGGCCAGAGCCGCCTCATCAGTGCATGGGTTTGTCAGATCGGGACAGATCACAGCGGACCAGTGGCAAGGCAGACGGAATCGTTACGCTGGACGATACGGCTGTCAAACCGCAGGGGTTCCAGCCCCCCGACTTCTCGGAGCCAGAACCAATGACCGCTTCCAGGAACCAAACACCATCCGAACAACTGGCGGCGCTCGGGATCACCCTTCCCCAGCCCGCCAAGCCGGTCGCGGCCTATGTCCCTGCTGTTCGCACCGGGAACCTCCTCTACATCAGCGGGCAGATCCCCATGAAGGACGGGGCCCTCATGGCCAAGGGCACGATCCCCGGGGCCGTCAATGAGGAAGCCGCCAAAGCCTGCGCCCGGCAGTGCGCCATCAACGGCCTCGCGGCGGCGGCGGCGGCGCTGGGCTCCATCGACCGCATCCGGCGGGTCGTGCGCCTGGGCGTCTGGGTGGGTTCCGAGGCGGGCTTCACCGGGCAGCCGGGGATCGCCAACGGCGCCAGCGAGCTGATGGTGGATGTCTTCGGCGAGGCCGGCCGGCACGCGCGTGCGGCCGTGGGCTCGGTGGCGCTGCCCCTGGGGGCGCCGGTCGAGGTCGAGTTCCTGTTCGAGGTCGAGTGAGGCCGGCGTTCGCGCCGTCCGCGATCAGCCGAAGGCCTTCTTGTAGTCCGCGACGAACTTCTCGAGGCCGATGTCGGTCAGCGGGTGCTTGAGCATCTGCTGGATGACATTGAACGGCACGGTGGCGACATCGGCGCCGGCCAGGGCGCAGTCCACCAGGTGCTTCGGGTGGCGGATGGACGCCGCGAGGATCTTGGTCTCGTAGCCGTAGTTGTCGTAGATCGACCGGATCTGATGGATGAGCTCGACGCCGTCGCCGGCGATGTCGTCCACGCGCCCGATGAACGGGCTGACCAGGAACGCGCCGGCCTTGGCGACCATCAGCGCCTGCAGGGGCTGGAAGCACAGCGTCAGGTTCGTGCGGACGCCCTCGTCGCTGAAGGCCTTGCAGGCCTTGAGGCCGTCCACGGTGCAGGGCAGCTTCACGACGATGTTCTCGGCGATCTTCGCGTGCTGCTTGCCCTCCTTCATCATGCCCTTGAAGTCGGTGGCGATGACCTCCGCCGAGACCGGACCCTCGACGACCTCGCAGATTTCTGCGAGGCGCTTGGCGTAATCGGTCTTTTCCTTCGCGATGAGCGACGGGTTCGTCGTCACGCCGTCCAGCACGCCCAGATCGTTGGCCTGCTTGATCTCGTCGAGGCTGGCGGTGTCGATGTACAGCTCCATCGCGTCGGGCTCCGGTGCAGAGGGTGGGTGTCGAGGGGGTTCGCCGCGCCGCCAGTGTATCCGCGGGCGTCCGCGCCTGTGCCGGGCTGAACGCTCAGCGGAACAGCAGCACGAAGTTGGCCGCGGCGCTGAGGATGAGCAGCACCAGCATGACCTGCACCACCAGGTGGCTGAACGGCGAGGGCGTTCTCGTGCGGTCGATGGCGATCTCGGCGGGCCGGCGGGCCTCCTCGACCAGGAGCTGGTTCAGCGCCTCGGGCGCCGCGCCGGTGATGGGCTTGTGGGCGATGGCGGGCTTTTCGCCCCGCTGGATCGCGCGCAGGTCGGTGATGAGGTCGGCGCAGTTCTGATAGCGGTCCTGGCGCTGCTTGGCCATCATCATCTCGATGGCCTCGCACAGCCCGGCGCTGAGCTTCTGGTTGATCTGGTCCGGCGGGATCGGCGCCGACTTGAGGTGCTTCTTCATCACCTCCGACGGGTCCTTGCCCTCGAACGGCACGCGC
>CALKYH010000140.1 GCA_938003595.1 uncultured bacterium | reverse complement strand
GCGAGGGCGCCGAGAGCGGCGGCGAACAGGTTGCGGGTCTTCATTCCATTCTCCTTGATGAGGGTGTGCACTCTGAATATCGGCCGCCGGAGTTGCTCCGGCACGGCCCGCGAGCGGCGTTGGACGACGCGCTCGTTCGTTCCAGAATCGGGATTCAGCGCTGGGGCGGGGGCGGCGCAAGCTCAACCGCCCAGTAGACGGGCTTATTCGACGCCCTGCGCACCACCAATGTTCCCGTCAGCGGCGTCGAAGGAGCATCATCAAAACCGATGATGAGCCGCTCGCCCTCGGACTCGCCGGTGGTCGCCAGGTCGATCGGTTGTGGGCTGGGCGCCAGGTCGGGCAAGAAGGTGAGCTTCGTCGCTCCGGGGACTTGGAACCGGGCCTTCCCATTTTCCCAGTCGGCCCTTAGCCCGCCCTCCGGCGGGGCGACAGGATGGATGCGGCGGGCTCGCTCGAACACACCGGCCTCGCGAGAGGCCGTCGCGGACGACGCGACCGGGACCCGCATCGACAGATCAGCCGTGCCGGGCACGCAGATCTCGTCGTCGCACATCAGCCACCACAGGTCCGCGTCGATCTCCGCCTCGGCGCCGACCGGCGCGTTCGCGCCGACGGTCAGTGGAATGATCAGCGTCAGCACGCCGTGGTGCACATAGTCGAGGATCCCGCCCGGCAGCAGCAGCCGGTCGGGCGTCGGCCACTGGACCGTGCCGGCGGTGATCCACTCCGGCAACTCCAGCGCGACCCGCGCCACCGCCCCGGACTCGCCGGGGTTCTTCCAGTACATGTGCCAGCCCTCGGCGATCTCGAAATCGACGCCAAGGTAGAAGGTCTCGCCGGGGACCAGCGCATCGGTCTCGCCGATGAGCCGCGCTGTCACCGCCGGCTCGTCCGACATCCCAGGCTGAGCGGCCAAGGAGCAGGGCGTGAGCGCCCCGGACAGACAGAGACCGGCCACGATGCGGAAAAGGATGCTCATGCGGGGGCGATGCCTCGGCCTCGACGCCCCGGGTCGGCTGCATCGCCGCCTCGAGGTCGTCCGGGTCCGGCGCTGAGGTCGGCGCCGGCATGCGACTGTGTATTGTACCTGCCATGACGCACCAGATTGCATCCGGCTCCATTCTGGCCCGCCCCGGACGCCCCGGCCGCCTGGCCCTCGCCGCCCTCGTCGTCTTCCTGCCTGCCCTGCTCGGCGTGACGGGGTGCAAGAGCATCAGCGACCGCAGCATCGAGTCGGTCGGGTTTTCCGAGGTCCAGCGTCAGTTCCTGAAGAAGGACGGATCGGTCCTGTTCGTGGACCCCCGGCCCCGGGAGGAGTACACCGCGGGGCACATCCCCGGGGCGGTGCACCTGAGGACGACGGATGTGGACCTGAAGGACCCGGACCCCTCGCTCGGCAATTACAAGATGCTGATCGTTTACGGGAACAACCCTGGCTCCGGGATCGCCAAGGCGATGGTCAAGCAGCTACTGACCGCAGACTTCAAGCGGGCCCGCTGGTTCCAGGGCGGCATGGACGCCTGGCGCGAGGCGGGGATGCCCGTCGACACCGGCGCGCCGTCGCAGTGATCGAATCGTGACCCGGAAGTCTGGGCCGCGGCACGCGATGCGCCGATAATCCCCAGCGGCGCGCCCGAGTGGGCGGGCCGCGGATGTCCACGGACGGGACAGACCAGAGTCGCGCGGCGCGGTGCAACGCGCCGGGAAGGAGCCATCGGCGCATGGACGCATTTGTCATCGAGGGCGGCAGGCCGCTGCGTGGGTCGCTCCGCGTCAACGGCTCCAAGAACGCGGCGCTGCCTCTGATGGCCGCGGCGCTGCTCACCGATCAGCCCGTCCTCCTGCGCGGCGTGCCGACGCTCGCCGACATCGAGAACATGAAGCGCCTGCTGGCTTCTCTCGGCTGCCACTGCATCGAGGAAGGCCCCGGCTCGGTGCGGCTCCAGTCCATCGACGAGTCCTCCAGCCACGCCCGATACGAGATCGTCCGCACCATGCGGGCCAGCATCAGCGCCCTTGGACCGATGCTCGCCCGGCGCGGCGAGGCCCGCATCTCCATGCCCGGCGGCTGCGCCATCGGCCAGCGCCCGGTGGACCTGCACCTGCGCGGGCTCGAGGCCCTCGGCGCCGAGATCACGCTCGAGGGCGGCGACATCGTCGCCCGCGCGCCGCGGCGCGCCGGCGGCCGGCGCCGGCTGCGCGGCGCCTCGGTCTTCCTCGGCGGGCCGTTCGGCTCCACGGTGCTGGGCACCGCCAACATCATGTGCGCCGCGGCGTTGGCCGAGGGCCGCACGATCATCGAGTGCGCCGCCTGCGAGCCGGAGATCGCCGACCTGGCCGACCTGCTCAACGCCATGGGCGCGAAGATCCAGGGCGCCGGCGCCCCTCGCATCGTGATCGAGGGCGTCGATGAACTCGGCGGCGCCGAGCACGAGGTGATGCCCGACCGCATCGAAGCGGGGACCTTCATGATCGCCGCGGGCATCGCCGGCGGGTCGATCACGCTGGAGAACTGCCCGCTCGATTCTCTCATGGCGCTGAGCACGCATCTGGACGAGATCGGCGTGCACGTCGAGGCCGATCCCGGGACCGACCCGCGCCGGGCGCGCTGCGATGTGTCGTACGAGCCCCGGCGCGACGGGCGGCTCAAGCCTACGCAGGCGACAACCCAGCCCCACCCCGGCTTCCCGACCGACCTGCAGGCCCAGCTCGTCGCCCTGCTGTGCCTGGCCGACGGCAACAGCGTGGTGACGGAAAAGATCTTCCCGGAGCGCTTCCTGCATGTGGCCGAGCTGACCCGCATGGGCGCCCAGGTGTTTCGCCAGGGCCCCACCGCCGTCATCAGCGGCGTGGCGCGGCTCGTCGGCGCCCCGGTGATGGCCAGCGACCTGCGCGCCTCGGCGTGCCTGGTGCTCGCGGGCCTTGCGGCCGAAGGGACGACGACGGTGCACCGCGTCTACCACCTGGACCGCGGCTACGAACGCATGGAAGAGCGCCTGACCGCCCTCGGCGCCCGCATCGAGCGCGTGGACGCGAAGGACCTGGAGCCCTCGCAGGCGACCCAATCTTGAGCGGTCATTCCTCGCCGAAACGGCTGTCCACGAGCTTCTGCAGCGCCGCGACCGCCTGCTCGGCGCCGTCGCCCTCGGCGGTGATCTCCAGCGTGGCGCCCTTGACGGCCGCGAGCATCATCATCTGCATGATGGACTTGCCGTCCACCGACTGATCGCCCTTGCGCACGGTGACGGAGCACTTGTGTGCGACGGCAGTGTCCACGAACTGCATCGCCGGCCGGGCATGGAGCCCGAGCCGGTTCTTGATCGTGACGGTGACGGTGGCGCGGTTCGACAACGGGTGCCTGCGGGGAACGGGGTGCGGCGGTCGCCTGGCTGCGGGATCGGGCCTGGCGTCAGCGGCCCATGTTCTGGCTGTCCGCCTCTTCGAGCAGATCCATGATGGCCTGCCTGGTGGTGGCCTGGCGGAGGAAGCGACGGAAGGTGTCGTAGGAGAGATTCTTGAAGATCACCTCCATCGCCTTGAGGTGCTCCTCGGGGTTGTCGGCCGGGCTCAGCAGCAGGAACACGGAGTAGACCGGCTGCTTGTCGAGCGAGTTGAAGTCCACGCCGGTCTGGCTCAGGCCGATGGCCAGCGACACCTTCTTGGCCTTGGTGTGCTTGACATGGGGCACGGCCACGCCCTTGCCGAAGCCGGTCGAGCCTCGCTTCTCGCGCTCGAGAACGGCGCTGACGAGCTCCTCACGCTGGATGCCCGACGCCGCGCCGGCGTCGATCAGAGCGTCCACGAGCTCGCCGATCACGGCGTCCCGTTCGGTCGAGGAAAGCTCGGAGATGACGGCGTCGGCTACGGCGATTTCGGTCAGGCGCATGATGGGTCCGGTCGGGGTGTGCGGGTCGTGGCGGGCGGTTCGGTCGCTCGGGGCGGGTCTAGCGCCGGTCGCGGAGCTTCTCTTTGTAGTCCCGCAGCTGGCGGGCGGCCTTGTCCACGGCCTCGTCGATCGCGGCGTAGATGTCGGCGCCCTTCACGCGGGTGATGAAGTCGTCGTGGTGGACGACATCGACGATGATCTCAACCAGGAACTCCCCGTGCGGGGCCTTGTCCAGGACGCAGCTGATCTGCTGCACGCCGTCGAAGTACTTGGTGAGCTTCTCGCATTTGGTCTCGGCGAACTGAGACATCGCCGCGGTCAGGTCCACATGTTTGCCGGTGACGTCGATTCTCATGGGCGTGTCTCGCTCTCGTTGGATTCACGGCTGGCGGCGCCCGCGGCGGGCGTCCGGCCCTCCATCATCGTCACCCCGGCCCGCGCCGCAAGCGCGGGAGATCCCCCGTTCGGCCCGTCGGCCCGCTGCGACTCCGGCACCAGCACGCCGCCGCTGATCACGAACCGAAGCGCCTCCTCGACGGTCATGTCGACATCGACGACCTCGTCCTTGGGCAGGTTGATCGCGTAGCCCGTGAACGGCGTGGGGCTCGAGGGGATGAAGACGCTGACGCACTCCACGCCGGCGATGCGATTGACCGTCTTCAGGGTGGCGCCGGTGTGGAATCCCACCGTCCAGACGCCCTTGCGCGGGTACTCCAGCACCACCACGCGGTTGAACGACATCTGGTTCTTCTCGCCGAGCAGAAACTCCGTCACCTGCTTGACGCTCGGATACACCTGCTTGATGAGCGGGATCCGCGTGATGAGCCGCTCGATCCGGGCGTACACGCGCCGACCGATGAAGCCGCCCAGCACGATGCCCGCGAGGTAGAAGAGGATGATCGCGACGAGCAGGCCGATGTTGCGGAGGTACCAGTGGGAGTTCCACCAGTCGGCGAAGTTGCGCTCGCGGATCTCGACCCGGATCTGGTCGTTGGACAGCGGGCGAAGGCCGGAGCTGGCCCGGCGCAGGCGGGCCGCGTCGATCTCGTTGTCGGGGACGCTGAACCAGTCCGGCAGGCGTTCCGGCGCCACGGCGCGCGGGGCGATCTGGATGATGACGCCCCGGAGCCCCTTGTTGATCGGCTCGGCGACATTGCGCTGCACGAAGCCGTACGCCGCGAACAGCAGCCAGATCGTCAGCACCGAGGGCAGCAGGATCGCCAGCCCGCGCAGGAAGAAGACCCGGAAATCCGCGCCGAAGGACCGGGGGTGATCGGGCAGGGGCGACGGCGGGGGTGATTGCTTGGCGGTCATGGGGGATGGGGAACTGGATCGACGGGCTCGAGGGCGGCGATCGGCCCGATCGGCGTTGAGAGGGGGAGGGGGAGAGTCTACGAACTCTGGAGGCCCGGACTCCAATCACGGACCGGAAGCCTCCGGTCCCCGCGCCACGAGCGTGATTCGGATGGGCAAGCGCAATTTTCCGCGTCGGACCGTCACCTCCACCGTTTCGCCGACATCCTGCTCGGCCAGAACCCGGACCAGGTCCTCCGGGGTCCGAGTGACCCGGCCGGCGACGGAGGTCAGGATGTCGCCCCGGCGGAGTCGATCGCCCCCGGCGGCGGAGGTGCGTTCCAGGACCTCCACGATCACCGGACCCTCGCCCGTCCCGGGGTCCACCACCACGCCCAGGCTCGGCATGCCGGGCCGGATCTCCTCGGCCACCTCCGGCAGCGCACGGACCCACTCCCCGTACTGCTTCTCCACCTGCGCCAGCGGAGCCCCGAAGACGCGCTCGATCGCCCCGGCGCCGGAGGGGTCCTCGACGAACCCCTCGGTGTACGCCGCCATCCAATCTCTCAGTTTGCCGCTGTCGCTCAGAAAGAGCATCACGGCGCGCGCCTGCGCGTAGTTCGCGTTGGGACGGTTCTTCACAAACCGATCCCGCGGCATCGCGAAGAGGACCTTCCACGGGGTCAACCGGCCGCGTGCTTCCAGCCGCTTGACGATGTTCGTCCGCCACGAGGGCGTCGGTCCATCGACGCCCGACGCCGCCTCCATGTCCTCCACGATCGCGCCCAGCCCCTCCTGGATCCAGATCGCGTGGTCCTGGCCGAGCCGATCCATCACGCGATGGTGCAGCACATGCAGGAACTCGTGCCGGAGACTCGGCCCCAGATCCTGTGAGACCAGCAGCCGGCGGTCGCGGTCGTAGATCCCCCCCACTCCCGGCACGGGCACGAACGAGGCGAAGTGCTCGGGCGTGGGCAGCGTGAGCGTGACCCAGTGGTCCGGTCGGTCGAGCGGCGCAGCAAGCAGTTCTCCGAACAGAGCGCCCTCCGCCCAGCGTGCCGTGCGAGCCACCTCCGCGAGCGCCTCGTCAGTGGAGCGCTGATCGAACGACGAGGCGATGTTGAGCCGCAGGGCGTCGTCGGCGCTGTAGAGATAGCCCGGGCCGAGCGCGCTTCTCGCCGATTCCATGTCGGCCTCGCCCCGCGCGGTCAGCAGATCCGGCCAGCCGACGATCATGAGGCGGTACGCGTCGGCGCCACGGATCAACTCCAGGTCCTCGTCGCGCTCCATGTGGTGGAAGTCAACGAAGCCGACGGAGATCGATTCGGTGAGGGCCTCGATCGCGCCGGGGGCGTCGCCCAGCCGCGCGCGGGCGCAGGCGAGGTTGTAGAGCGCGCCGGGGTCGTTGGGCGCCGCCTTGGCCAGACGGGCGAAGCCCTCCGCCGCGCCGGAGTAGTCTCCGCGGGCGAAGGCCGCCTCCGCCGACCGCCGAAGGGCCTCGACCATGGCGTCGGCCGGGGAGCCCGCCAGCGCGATGGGCATGCCCAGCAGAGCGACCGCGATCAGCACAAGCCGGATCTTCACGCCGGGATTATCCGGGCGATCCGCCGCCCGGTCGCGTCCGGCGCATCGCAGAATCGGACCCGCCCCTCGATCAGCGCCGCCAGCGCCTCGGGATAGGCCTTCTTCTCCTCCTCGAACACCCTCGCGGCGAGCGTCTCGGGCGTGTCGTCGTGCAGGACCGGGCAGGCCCGCTGCACGAGAATCGGCCCCGTGTCGTAGCGGCCGTCGCACAGGTGCACGGTGCACCCGCTGACCTTGCAGCCGGCGCTGAGCACGGCGCGGTGGACGCGCTCGCCGTAGAGGCCCGCTCCGCCGAAGGACGGCAGCAGCGCCGGGTGGATGTTGACGATCCTGTCCTCGAACCCGTCGGGGATGGGCACGAGGCGCAGGTAGCCGGCCAGTGCGGCGAACGCGGCGCCCGAGTCGCGCAGCATGCTCTGGAATCGCGCGGAGGGGATATCGCCCGGCTCGATGCGGACTGTGAGTCCCCGCTGGCGGGCACGCTCGGCCCCGGGGCATTCGCGTGAAGCGACGACCAGCGTCACGCGCGCAGGGAGGGAGCCGTCGTCGATGCGGTCGAGCAGGTTGAGCAGCGTCCGCCCGCCCCCGGAGAGCAGCACGGCCAGGTTCGCCGCTGCGGTCATGAGACGGCCTTGATCGCCGCGTCACGGTCCTTGGCGATCGGGAACAGCTTGTCCAGGCGGGTGAGCTTGAGGACTTCCATGATGGTGTCGTTCAGGCCGAACAGCGCCATCTTGCCCTTATTGTCCTTGCAACGCTTGTTGATCGTCACCAGGGTGCCGATGCCCACCGAGGTCAGCATGCCGACATCCGCCATGTTGATGGCGATCCGCCAGTGGCAGGCGGGGCCGGCCGCGAGCAGTTCCTGCTCGATGATCGGCGCCTCGCGCTGGCCCACGGTCGGGCAGACCACCTGGGCCACGCCCGCCTTGGTCAGGATCTCCAGGTTCACGAAGCTCGCCTCGATCATCACCCCACCCTACCCGGGCGGTTCCCCGGTGTCACCTGCGAACCCCTCAACTGGCGACGGTCGGGGGTGAGTTGAAGGGGATCGGCCGGCCTGCGGCGTTGACCGCCACAAGGGCGATCTCTGCGGAGGTCACCGGCACGGTGTCGCCGGTCAGGTATCGCTCGGCCTCGACCTCAACCTGCACGGTCACACTGCTGGTGCCGGCCCGGGTGGTCGTGGTGTAGAAGGAGACGGTGTCCCCCAGGTGCACCGGGGCGTGGAAGTCCACGCGGTCGATGGACGCCGTCACCCACCTGTGGGCGCCGTGCCGCCGGGCCTCGACATACCCGGCCTGGTCGATGTAGCCCAGGATCACACCGCCGAAGATCGTGCCGTACGGGTTCGTGTCGCGCGGCAGCGTGACGATGCGGAGGGCGAGTCGCTTCTCGGTGGATTCGGGCTTGGCCATGGGGCGATCGTAGGGTTCGGCGGGCCGAGCATCGCGTTCCCTAGACTGTCGCCCCACCACTCCGGACCGCCTGTGAACCCCCTCTTCGACCATCGCCGCTACCTGATCCCCTTCCGCGGGTCCCTGCTGCCGCAGGTGTTTACGGACACCCTGGTCATTGGCGGCGGCGTCGCCGGCCTGCGGGCGGCGCTCGCGGCGGCGGAGCACGGCGAGGTCATTGTCCTCTGCAAGGCGGACCTGGAGACCTCCAACACGGCCTGGGCCCAGGGGGGCATTGCGGCGCCGATCGGCGGCGAGGGGGACTCTGCCCCTGCGGACCTGGCCGGGCTCGAAGCCGACATCGAGGCCCATGTCGCGGACACCCTCACCGCCGGGGCGGGCCTGTGCGACGAGGATGTGGTGCGCCGGGTCGTCGGCGCCGGGGCGGAGCGGGTGCGCGAGATGCTGGGCTGGGGCATGCGCGTGGACCGATCGCCCGAGGGGCGCGTGCTTCTGGGGCGCGAGGGCGGGCACGGCGAGGCGCGGATCCTGCACGCGCTCGGCGACAAGACCGGGCGAGAGCTGGTGCGTTGCCTCGGCCAACGCGTGCGCGCGACGGCGGGCGTCCGCATCTTCGATCGCTGCTTCGCGCTGGACCTGCTGACCCCCACCGACGCGCCGGGCTCGCCGTGCATGGG
>CALKYH010000139.1 GCA_938003595.1 uncultured bacterium | reverse complement strand
GGTCCATGGCGCCGCCCATGCCCTTGACCATCTTGCCGGGGATCATCCAGTTGGCCAGGTCGCCCTCTTCGGAGACCTGCATGGCGCCGAGGATGGCCAGGTCCACATGGCCGCCGCGGATCATCTCGAAGGACTGCGCGGAGGAGAAGTAGGAGGCGCCCTTGACGGCGGTGATGGTCTGCTTGCCGGCGTTGATGAGGTCGGGGTCCTCCTCGCCCTCGTAGGGGAAGGGCCCGATGCCGAGCAGGCCGTTCTCGGATTGCAGCCAGACCTCCATGCCCTGGGGGACATGGTTGGCCACGAGCGTGGGCATGCCGATGCCGAGGTTGACGATGAAGCCGTCGCGGAGTTCGCGGGCGGCGCGCTGGGTGATCTGGTCGCGGGTCAGGGGCATGGGGAAAGCTCAGAGCGGAAAGCGGAAAGCTCAAATCAGGAAGAGAGGCACGATGGATCGGGGGTCAGGGTCCCGGGATAAGGGAGAGGAGCATGGTCCAGCCGCCGTGGCGGACGACGAAGATGAGGAAGCCGAGCAAGCAGGCGACGGCCGTGGCGACCATCAGGAAGGAGTTGGTCGCGGAGGTCGTGAACCACGCGACGGCGGCGCCGGCGGCGAGGCAAAGGACGAGTTCGGCGACGATGGCGAACATGAGTCAGGAGCGCTTCCTCGTCGTGCGCTGCTCGATGCGCTTCTCGCTCTTGGTGACCACGATCCCGTCCACATAGGAGCCGGGGGTCACGATGTTCTCGGGGTCCAGCTCCCCCACCTCGACCAGCTGCTCGACCTCGGCGATCGTCACCGTGCCGGCCTGGGCCATCATGGGGTTGAAGTTCCGCGCCGTCTTGCGGTAGACGAGGTTGCCGAAGCGGTCGGCCTTCCAGGCCTTGACCAGCGAGAGGTCGGCCTTGAGCCAGGTCTCCATGACATACTGTCGGCCGGCGAAGTCGCGGACCTCCTTGCCCTCGGCGACGAGCGTGCCGACGCCGGTGGCGGTGAAGAACGCGGGGATGCCGGCGCCGCCGGCGCGGATGCGCTCCGCGAGGGTGCCCTGCGGATTGAACTCGATCTCCAGCTCCTTGGCGAGGAACTGGCGCTCGAACTCCGCGTTCTCGCCGACATAGGACGAGATCATCTTGCGGATCTGGCGCGTCTTGAGCAGGAGGCCCAGGCCCCACTCGTCGACGCCGGCGTTGTTGGAGATCGCGGTGATGTCCTTCGCGCCGCTGTCGCGCAGGGCGATGATGAGCTGCTCCGGGATGCCGCAGAGCCCGAAGCCGCCGGCCATGACCGTCATCCCGTTGCGGATGACGCCCTTGCTGCGGAGATGCTCGAAGACGGCGGCGGGGGTGTCGAAGACCTTGTTGACCATATGGGGGGGCAGGATACCAGAGGCTCAGGGACGGGCGGCCGCCCCTAGGATTCCGGCATGGGGCGCCGCCGGCTCGCCGCGATCGTGGGACTCTGGTTCGTGCTCGGCGTCCTGCTCGCCGGCGCGGGGACGCTGATCCCGCTGCGGATGACGGAGACGGCGCTGCTGGAGGACGCGGGATGGTGTACGAACGAGCAGAGGACTGCATTCTGGCGTAGCGATTCAAGCTGGGGCATTACGGCGGCCAGAGTCATCCTTCGCCCCGGGAAGCGGTGGGCGGGGACCGATAGAAAGCAGGGCCCGATCTATGACATTGCCGAAGTGCGCGCGATGCCCGGCATCGTCGCCGATGCGCTCGTTCGGCCGATCGACGATCCGTCGAGATACCCGAGATTTCTCGACGAGGTCCGGCGAGGGTTCCCGTTCCGCTGGGTCGCCGATGTCACGGCGCCGGAGTCCGTGCTCCATTTTTCGGGGGATCCGGGGCCCGGCGCGGACCCGAGCACGCCCACGAGTTGGACGGAGCGCCGCGAAGAGGTGCGCCAGCGCTACTACCTCTGGATGGGACTGGGCGGGAATCTCTGCGCCGGATTGGCGGGCGCGGGCGCGTTGATGCTCTGCGTGTGGCTGGTTATTCGACCGAGCGGCGCGTCGGCGTGATTGGCTCGATCAGGCCGGCGTCTCGGAGTCCGGCGTGGGGCCCGGGG
>CALKYH010000138.1 GCA_938003595.1 uncultured bacterium | reverse complement strand
TCGGCGTCGGAGGACTTGCTGGCGATCGTGTTGGCCTCCCGGAGCATCTCCTGGGCCAGAAAATCCAGCGTTCGCCCGATCGGGCGGCTCTCGCCCTCGCTCACCAGCTCGTCGAACTGGGCCACATGCCCGCGCAGCCGGGCCAGCTCCTCGGCGATGTCCGTCCGGTCCGCGTACACCGCGATCTCGCGGATCAGGTCCGCCGGCTCGATCTTCAGGCCCGCTTCCTTGAGCATCTGATCGATCCGCGTCCGCAGGCGCTTCTCGTAGTCCTCGACCACCTGCGGCGCCCGTGCGGCGACGCGCTCCAGGCGGCTCGCGATGACATTGCGGTTCTCGCGCAGGTCCGCCAGCAACGACTCGCCCTCGCGCGTCCGCATCGCCGCGAGCTGGTCGCACGCCTTGCCCAGCAGCTTCAGCAGGATCCCGCGCGCCCGGTGCAGGCGGTCCTCCTCGTCGGCGGGCGATTGCAGCACGCCGGGCAGGCTCAGCAGCGCGCCGGCGTCCACGACGATGCTCATGCCCTCGGGGCGCGGCGCCGTCTGGATCTGCTGGAGATAGCGGGCGAGCGCGTCCTGATTGATGCTGTACGCCGCGGCGCTGGAGGAATCCGAGCAGCGGACCGTGAGCGTCACGCCGCCGCGATGGATGCGCCGGCGCAGCTCCGATTCGAGTTCGGCCTCGAGCCCCTGCAGCTGATCGGGCAGGCGCATGCCCGCCTTGAAGTACTTGGAGTTGAGGGTGCGGACCTCGAGGAAGTAGTGCACGCCGCCCTCGTGGAGCGACGCTTCGCCGTAGCCGGTCATGCTGCGGATCATGCGGAGGGCTCCTGGGGCTTGGCGTTGCGCTCGCGGATCAGGGCTGGGGATCCGCGGGCGCGGGGTCCTGCGGCGCGGGCTCGGTCGCCGGCTGCTCGGGCGTGGCCGCGGGCTCGACAACCTCGGTGGTGGAGGTGTCGGTCACGGGCGCGGTCGCGGCCTGGTCGATGAGGCCGCCGCCGGTGGACTCCGTGGACGCCGCGGTGGTCTCGACCGTGGCCCTCTCCGGCGGGCGGACCGCGAAGTTGATGGCGACCGAGGTCACGATGAACAGCACGAAGATCGTGATGGTGGCGATGGTCAGGGCGTCGCCGGTCTTGGCGCCGAAGGCGGTCTGGCCGGAGCCGCCGGAGGAGGCGCCGAAGGCGCCGCTGAGCCCGCCGCCCTGGGGGCGCTGGACCAGCACGATGAGGATCATCAGCACGCTGATGAGCAGGAAGCCGACGACGGACAGGCCGAGGAGGAATGGGGGCATAGGGGAAGCTGGCTCCGGGGACACGGGCCCTCGCCGCGCAGGCGGTTCGGGGTTGGGGAGGGGAGTGTATCCGCTCCGACGGGGTCGGGAAGGGGCTCAGGCCCGCTTGGCGGCGGCGTCGGCGATGGCCACGAAGGACTCGGGCTTGAGGGACGCCCCGCCGATCAGGCCGCCGTCGATGTCCGGCTGGGCGAACAGCTCCGCGGCGTTCTCGGCGTTGACCGAACCGCCGTACTGGATCCGGACCGAGCCGGCGGCGTGGATGTCGTACAGCTCGAACAGCACGCGCCGGATCTGAGAGTGCGCCGCCTGGGCGTCGGACGGGGTGGCGGTGCGCCCGGTGCCGATGGCCCACACCGGCTCGTAGGCGATGACCAGGCGTTCAAGCTGCCCGGCCTCGACGCCGGCGAGGCCGGCGCGGATCTGGCGCTCGTTGACATGGTCCGTCATGCCGGACTCGCGCTCCTGAAGCGTCTCGCCGATGCAGAGGACGACGCGCAGGCCGGACTGCAGCGCGGCGCGGGTCTTCTTGCCGACCAGTTCGTCGCTCTCGCCCATGATGTGCCGGCGCTCGGAGTGGCCTGTCAGGACGATGGAGACGCCGATGTCGCGCAGCTGATCGGCGCTGATCTCGCCGGTGAAGGCGCCGGAGGGCGCGAAGTACAGGTCCTGGGCGCCCAGCAGCACGGGGGACTTCTCGGAGCGGAGGGCCGTGCCGACGGCGTCGAGATAGACGAACGGCGGGAAGACGGCGACCTCGACGCCGGCCTCGATGGCGTCCGCGGCGTCGCGCGAGACGGCGAGCGCGAGCTCGACGGCGGAGGCGCGGACGGTGTTCATTTTCCAGTTGCCGCCGACGATCGGGGTGCGTGCCATCGCGCTGGGCTCCAAGAGAACGGAGTTGGACGGATCCTGTGCCGCGAGGGTGCGACCGGCGGCGTTTATAGCGTCCGAAGCGGGGGTCGGCGCGAGGGGCGGGAGAAAGCGCCGCGGATTCCGGAGGCGTCCTACAGCGCGTCGCCCGGACGGCCGATGTCGAGGACATCGACTGTCCGGCGCGGAGCAGCCCGGCGCCCCGCTGCAGGGGAGAGAATCGAGATCGCGGCCCTGCACGGATGCGGGGCCGTGTTCGTTTTTGGGCTTGGGAAGGGCCGGAACGAGAAAACGCCGCGAATCTCAGGAGGGGGATTCGCGGCGTAGGGGTGGGGGGGTACGAATCCGGCGCCACGCCTTTGGGGCGTGAGCGTCGGGGCTCTCTCTCCGAATGCTGACTCCTCCGCGGGGCGTTCCGCTGGAGGGACCGCGACCGGCCGGTTCCTGAGCCGGGCGTGGTCCCGCAGCGGGGTCTTCTTGGGGGGTCGGAATGCCGCGCCGATCGGGCAGGACCGGCGAGGCGTTGAGGCGTGCTCCGAGGGCGTCTCAACTCTCGGGGAGGAGCTTCGCGAGGGGCGTCGCTGGCTCGCTCTTCGAAGTCGTTTGGTCTCCGCGTCGGCCTGGCCGCGTCCTTGCGGCCCTGTCGTTTGTTCGCGGGAGCTGAGAGTTCCTCGAGTCCTTTCGATGCCTTTCGGAGCACGCGCGGCGGGCGGTGAGTGGGGCCGCCCGCCGGAACACATTGGTCTGACGCGATCCATCGCGTCGTCGGCCGACCCGCCGTCGGGAGGGCCCTTCCGTCCTTGGAATCCCGTCCGATCGTGGTGAGACGGTCGGCGGGGGAGTGGGTCATCGCTGCGAGCGATGGAGGAGTGTCGAGGCGGGGTCTACTTGCGTCCGGCGTTGCGTTTGATGAGCTCGGGTAGAGAACGGAGACGGTCGGAGCGCTTGCTGCGCCACTTGGCGCGGTCGTGGACTTCGAGGCGGTCGCCGGCGCCGACCAGGGTCACTTCGCCGGAGAGGTTGGTGTCGGCGAGCATCTCTTCGGGGAGGCGGATGCGGCCGGCGGCGTCCATTTCGAGGCGTCGGGAGAGGCCGAAGAGGGTCGACTGGAGCTCGGCCTCGTCTTCGTCGGGGGTCAGGGTCTGGGAGCGGGTCTCGGCGAGGGTCTTGAAACGGGTCTCGGTGTAGAGACGGATGGTGTCATTGGGCCAGGGCACGGCGAACCAGGCGGCGCCGTCGGTCTCGGGGCGCCACTGGGAACGAATCTCCGCCGGGATGGCGAGGCGTTGCTTGGCGTCGATCACATGCTCGTACTGGCCTGTCAGGAGCACTCATCGAACTCCTCGGGAGCCGTGCGGAAGGTGAGGTCCGCGGTGCGAGGTGGTGCGATCGACGACCATGGGAATCTACCCCACTCAACCCCACTACGCAACACGATTGTTCACTCTCGTGGGATTCTTCACCGTGCGGCCGTCTGCGGTAGACGAACGGTGGACACCTCGCCGAAACCCGCTCTGCATCGGTGTTTACGAAAACGGCCCTTGGTGGATCGGCGGCGGAACGCGAACGGGGGACCGCGATTACGGGCGCAGAATCGGGGTCAAAAAAATCTGCGGTTCCCCCACGGGCGCGGGGGGATCAGGGGGAGAACGCAGAGGCCGCGGAGGGCGCAGAGATCGCGGAGGGTTCGGGCTGGTCCGGA
>CALKYH010000137.1 GCA_938003595.1 uncultured bacterium | reverse complement strand
CAGGGCAAGGTCTACATCGGCATGAAGGGCGTCACCCGCGACGACCCGGACTACTTCCCGCTGCTGGTCATGAACGACATCCTCGGCGGCGGCGGCTTCACGAGCCGCATCACCAAGCGCGTCCGCTCCGACGAGGGCCTGGCCTACTCCGCCGGCTCCGCGATGATCATGCCCGCCTACTACCCCGGCGAGTACCGCGCCTCGTTCCAGTCCAAGAACCGCACCGTCGCCCTCGCCTCCAAGATCATCTTCGAGGAGATCGAGCGGATGCGCACCGAGCCCGTCGGCGACAAGGAGCTGGAGACCTCGAAGAACTCGTTCATCGAGACCTTCCCCCGCACCTTCGAGTCCAAGGCCGGCATGCTCAATGTCTTCGTCGGCGACGAGTGGACCGGTCGCGACGCCAACTACTGGAAGACCTACCGCGACAACATCCGCAAGGTCACCGCCGAGGATGTCCGTCGCGTCGCCGAGAAGCACCTCGATCCCGACGCCATGGCGTTCATGATCGTCGGCAAGTGGAGCGAGATCGAGGACGGCGACCTCGAGGGCCGCGCCAAGATGGCGGAGTTCTTCGACGGCGCCGCCGTCGAGATCCCGCTGCGCGATCCGCTGACGCTCGAGCCGATCCGCTGACCCCGCGCCGGGCCCGGCCCGGCCGCCAGGTTGATCATCCCCAAGGACGGCCCCCATCGCGGGGGCCGTCCTTTCTCATTCCCGGTCTCGAGATCCCCGCGGAGTCCTCGCCCCGGGTCGGTGTCGGCGATATCCTCTGGACCCGGCGATTCTCGCCCAGCCGCATGGATTCCGGTTCAGCCGAATGCTTCAGCAGAACGAAGCCACCCTGCCCGCATCCGAAGCCGTCATCGCCCTCTCAGCGGACGCCGGCGCCGGGCCGCGCACCTGGCTCGCCGACATGAGCGAGCTCACCAAGCCGCGGATCACCCGGCTGGTGACTATCACCGCCGCCGTCGGCTTCGGCATGGGCGCCATGACGCTCGGGCGCGTCTCCGTGGACCTGCTCGGCGTGTTCCTCGCCACGCTCCTGGGCACCGCGCTCTGCTCCTCCGGCGCCAGCGCCCTCAACGAATGGCTCGAACGCGAGCGCGACGGGCGCATGCGCCGCACCTCGGGACGGCCGATCCCGGCGGGCCGCATCCACGCCCGGCACGGCCTGCTCGTCGGTCTGGCGCTGAGCGCCGCGGGCGTCGCCGCCCTCTGGGCGCTGGTGAACTGGGCCTCCGCCGCCGTCGCCCTCGCCACCATCCTCTCGTATGTCTGGATCTACACGCCCCTCAAGCCCCTCACCACGCTCGCCACGGTCATCGGGGCGATCCCCGGCGCCCTCCCGCCGCTGATCGGCTGGACGGCCGCGTACGGCTCCGTGACGCGCACCACCGACGGCCCGCTCGCCTGGCACGGTCTGGATCACCCCGGCGGCTGGTCGCTGTTCCTGCTCATGTTCGTCTGGCAGATCCCCCACTTCCTGGCCATCGCCTGGCGGCACCGCGAGGACTACGCCCGCGGCGGCCACCGCGTGCTCCCCGTCGTGGACCCCACCGGCGGGCGCACCGTCCGCGCCACGCTCGTCTGGACCGCGGCGTTGATCCCCGCCTCGCTCGCCGCCGTCTGGGCGATGCCGGGCCTGGTCGGCTGGCCCTACGCCGTGGTGGCGCTCGGGCTGGGGCTGTGGTTCCTGCACGCCGCGATCGGCTTCGTGCGATCCAAGACCGACGCCGACGCCAAGCGGCTGTTCATCGTTTCGGTGATCTACCTGCCGCTCGTGCTCGGCGCGATGGTCGTTGACGCCGCGTTGCCGCTGTGATGTCCCCCCCCGCAACCGACTCCATCGTCTCGCTGCGATCCGTCCGCAGGGTGTACCCCGCGCGCCAGCGGTCGCCGGCGCGCGCGGCGCTCGACGGCGTCTCCCTCGAGGTCGGCGCTCGCGAATGGGTCGCGCTCCTCGGACCGAACGGCGCCGGCAAGTCCACCCTGCTGCGGATCCTCGCCGCCGCCGACGCCCCCACCGCCGGCGAGGCGACCGTCCTGGGGTTCGATCCCGGCGCCCGCGCGCCGACGGCCCGCGCCGCGCTCGGCGTGGTCTTCCAGCGCCCCGGCCTGGACGCGCTGCTGACCGTCCGCGAGAACCTCGCCCTGCACGCCTCGATGTTCGGCCTGGGCGCCGGCGACGCCCGGTCGCGCATCGCCGACGCGGCCCATGAGTTCGCGATCACCGATCGGCTGGACGACCGCGTCGGCGCCCTCTCCGGAGGGCTCCAGCGGCGCGTGGACCTGGCCCGGGCGCTGCTGCCCTCCCCACGGCTGCTGCTGATCGACGAGCCCACCGCGGGCCTCGACCACGGCTCCCGCGCCGCCTTCCTGGACACGCTCGCGGCGCTGCGCGCCGCGCGCGACATCGCCATCGTGATGAGCACGCACCTCATGGACGAGGCCGCCCGCGCCGACCGCGTCGTGATGCTCGCCAACGGACGCATCGTCGCCGATGACGCGCCCGAGAGCCTGCGCGCCCGCCTGGGCCCCGCCCTGCTCCGCGCGCCCCGTTCCGCGGCCGACCTGCTCCGCGGCGCCGGAGCCGACCCCGCGCCGGACGGCGAGGACATCGCGGCCAGCGGCGACAGCGCCACGCTCGAGCGCGCCGCGCAGGCTCTGATCCACGCCGGCGTCCCCTTCTCGTTCGCGCCGCCCACGCTGGGCGATGTCTACCGCTCGCTCGCCGGCGACGGCCTCGACCGCAGCGAGGAGCAGTCCTCATGAGCGGTCTCCGCCCATTGCTGGCGCTGACGATGCGCGAGTGGCGGCGGTTCTTCCGCCAGCCCAGCCGCGTCGTCGCCACGCTCGGCACCGCGGCCCTGTTCTGGGTCTTCCTCGCCGGCGGATTCGCCGACGCCCTGCGCACCGACCAGACCGAGCGCTACGCGGTCTTCCTGCTCCCGGGGATGGCCATGATGGTCGTGACCTTCGGCGCCATCTTCGGCGCCATCTCGCTCATCCAGGACCGCCAGGGGGGATTCCTCCAGAGCGCCCTGGCCAGCCCGGCGCCGATGTGGAGCGTGGTCGGCGCCAAACTGCTGGCCGTCGCCACCATCGCCGGCGCTCAGGCGACGCTGGTCCTGCTCGCGGCGCCGCTGGTCGGCGCGGCGCCGGGCCTGCTGGGCATGGCGCTCGCGGCGCTCGGGGCCTTCGCCGGGGCGATCGGCGTCGGCGGTCTCAGCCTCGCGCTCGCCTGGCGGATCGACTCCACCGAGGGCTTCCACGGCGTCATGAACCTGGTGCTCATGCCGATGTGGCTGCTCAGCGGCGCCTTCTTCCCCGCCGACACGGCCCACCCTGCGCTCCGCGCCGCGATGACGATCAACCCCCTCCGCTGGACCACCGACGCCGTCCGGGCCGCGCTCGACGGCGGACGGTTCGATGCCCGGGCCTGGGCCGTCGCGCTGGCGTTCGCCGGCGCCTCGGCGCTGGCCGCCTGGCTGACGATGGGCGCGAGCGTCCGGCGCACGCCCGGAGCACACGCATGACCATCCCGTCCTCTCCCGTCATCATTCCTCCGACGCGACGGCGCTCCGGGCGGTTGGCCGTTTTCGTCGTCATCCTCGCGATCATCGCGATGGCGATCGTCGCGATCGCGCCGGCGTTCGTCCGCGGCGCCGAGCGGCGCGAACGGCGCAAAGCGCTGACGCCCGACAAGGCGGTCGAAGGCCTGCGCATCCCGGCCTTCACGCTCACCACGCAGACCGGCGAGGTCGTGGACGCGGGGATCTTCCAGGGCCATGTCACGGTGCTGGATTTCGTCTTTACGAACTGCACCTTCGTCTGCCCGACGCTCACGCAGAAGATGCTCTACCTGCAGGAGCAGCTCGCCGGAACGGACTGCCGCTTCGTCAGCATCAGCGTCGACCCCGAGCGCGACACGCCCGAGCGACTCGCCGAGCACGCGCGCCGGATCGGCGCCGACACCGCCCGCTGGACCTTTCTGACCGGCCCCTGGGACCAGGTCCTGGCGATCAGCGAGGGAGGCCTTGCGCTCGGCCTGGGCCCCGATCCGAACCCGGAGAATGTCATCGTTCTGGATGATGGCTCCACCATGCAGAACATTTCGCACACCACCCGGCTCGTCCTCATCGGACCCGATGGCGCGGTCCTGGGCCTCTATGCGGGCCTGGAGCAGGCCGATGTGGACCGGCTCGCGGCCCGAGCGAAAATCGCCGCAGATTCTCACGGAAACCGCGCGAACAGGCGGTAAGCGCCGTTCGTACAGATGGTTGATCGTTCTCTCCTCCTCCAGTCCGCCCCGTCGCCAACGCGACGGGGCGAACTGTTTTTTTGGGGCGGCCGGGGCCCATCTCAAATTGCTGTAAGTCTCTGCCAACGCTTGACTTGTCTGCGCTTTCCGCGACAGACCGGTGGTCGATGGCTACGATGCGGGTGAACGGGAGACTTGGCGTCTCCCGGGACGGGGTAAAGACTCCCGGGCGGCTCCTCCTGGTCGCTCGGGAGTTTCTTCATCGGGGTGTTCCACCCCCGGCGAAACGGGTGGAGCGGGTGTGGAGACGGGGCGCGAGTCGCGATCGGGACGCGGGTTGTGGACGCTTTCCACGGCTCCTGCACGGCCTGTCCGACGAGCGGTGCAGAACTCTTTTTCGCGACGCGCAAACCCTTGCGCCATGTGCGCTCCGGGGCCTGTCAAGACCAAGTTCAAGAACCGGCGACGTTGAGGCGCCTGCGCCTTGCGTTTAGATTTCTTCACGGTCATGGAACGACCCACGGACTGACAGATATCCACCGGCCGGATGGCCGGATTCTTCGGAAGAGTGCGGGTGGTTCGGCGAGGCATGCACGATGCAGGCCGCGCGGCGCCTATGCCCAACTCCAACGAGAGGATCTCTGCTCCGTCCGAGTTCGAAAGGACTCGGCCCTTGTGTCGTCGTCGCGCTTCCCCATATGGGGCCGCGTCCCAACTTCACGGGAAGGGGATCCTGCCTTGGCTCAGACCATCGCAACCAACGGACTGGTGTGCTCGGATGTTCTCGAACGGCTCGCCCTGAAGGTGGGCCCTGAGCGCTGCGAGCGGTACTTCGGGAAGAGCGCCCGCCTCTCATGGACGGACGGCCGCCTGCAGGTGGAGGCCCCCAACGGCTTCCTCGCTGACTGGCTCCGCCGGCGGTTCGGCGACGACATCACCTCCGCGGTCGAGGGCGCCACGGGCGGCGCCGGCGCGGAGGTCGTCTACCGCGTGGACGCCTCGCTGGCGCTGGACGCCGCCGCCGCCGAGGCCGCGACCTCCAACGAGGCCGCCGTGGCCTCCGCGGCGCAGACCGCGAACCCGGTCCGCGCCGATGTGATCGGCCGGATCGGTCGCGACACCGCCGCCCGCCGGGCGCCGTCGGCGCCGTGGCGCCAGCCGCCCCTGCGTCGGTTCGAGGACTTCGTCGTGGGCCCCGGCTCGCGGATGGCCTTCGACGCCGCGACCGCGATCGCCGGCGGCCCCGAGGACTCGCCCTGCCGGGCGATGTTCCTGCACGGCAGCTGCGGGCTGGGCAAGACGCACCTGCTGCAGGCGATTGTGCATCGGGCCCGGGCCCTGGGCCGCACGAGGGTCCGCTACACCACGGGCGAAGCGTTCACCAACGCCTTCGTCACGGCGGTGCAGACGAACAAGATCGAGGACTTCCGCCGCGCTCACCGCAACCTCGACCTGCTGTGCATCGACGATGTGCACTTCTTCTCCAACAAGACGGCGACGCAGAACGAGTTCCTGCACACCTTCGACGCGATGGACCTGGCCGGCGCTCGCGTGGCCCTGGCCTCGGACGAGCACCCTCGCCAGATCCAGGCGCTCGGCGATCGACTGGTCTCGCGGTTCATGGCGGGCATGGTCGTGCGGATCGACAACCCCGACCGCTCCGCGCGGCTGGAGATCGTCCGCCGGTTGTTCGAGCGGCGCGGGCTCTCGATCGAGGACGGCGCCCTCCACGCGATCGCCGACCGCTTCGATGGCTCCGTCCGCGAACTCGAGGGCGTGGTGACGCGGATCGAGGCGATGCTGCGGCTCACGCCGGACCTGTGCCCCACCGGACCGGTCGTCGGGATGATCGCGGTCGAGCGAGCGCTGGGCGCGTGCTCCGCGCCGCGGGCGCGCAAGCCGCTGACGGTCGCCGCCATCGCCCAGCGCGTCGCCGCGGCGATGGGAGTCGACCTCAGCGAGGTCTTCGGGCGTGGCCGTCACCAGCGCGTGGTGCTGGCGCGGTCCATGGCCTCGTACCTCTCGCGAGAGCTGACCACGCTCTCGTACCCCGAGATCGCTCGGGACCTGAACAGGCCGAATCACTCCACGGTCGTCACCGCCTGCACGCGGTTCACGCAGCAGCTGGCGACCGACCCTGATCGACTGGTCCGCGACGACGGGGCGACCCTCGCGCATGTCACCGATCAGGTCCGCAGAGACCTTCTCCAACACGCGTCCTAGGACGGGCTGCGTGCCTCCTCTCCGGCCGTCGGGCGCGACAGGATGTGCGTCCGACGGCCGACCTATTCCGGGCCCGCCCGGGAGCGGTCAACGGTTCATGGCCCCCCGTCGGCCGCTCCCGGGACTTCGGGGGCTCCGGGGTTCCGGGGGTATGGGGGCCCTCATGGCCCGGGGATGCGCGACCGCTCCATGGCGAGGGCGGGATCGCCTAAACTCCTGCCGTCTATGGGAACGGGCGTTATCGCACGGATTCTGACAATCGTCGCCCTCGCCATGGCCTCGACGGGCCTCGCGGGCTACGAACCCACCGCCTCGGAGCGCCTCGCGGAGCAGATCCGCGACGGCATCGCCGACGGCGGCGCCAACGCCGAGCGCTCGCTGCTGGCGCTGCGCGAGCTGCGCGACCCGGCGCTGCGGCCGCTCTTCTCTCAACTGGCGGCGGGCCCCGGGGTCGAGCTGCGCCGCAACGGCGTCCTGGGTCGAGCCGAACTGGATTCACCAGCGAAACTGGACCCCTTCCTGCTCATGCAGATCGGCTCGCCGGAGGAGCGGCTGTCGATCGTGGAGTCCGCCCGGAGGCAGGGCCTCCTCAGCGACGAGAGTGTGCGGGACCTGTTGGCCCGCTCCGACCTCTCGCCCGCCATGGAGATCTATCTCCGTCTTGCCGCGGCCGGCGCGGGCGATCCGGTGGACGCCGAGCGAGCGGCGATGCTTCTCTCGGGCTCGAGCGCGCACCTGCCGACCGAGGCCCGTGCGGCTCTGCTCGTCATGGAGTCCGCCCCGGCCGAAACGATGCCGGAGCCGCTCCCGCTGCTGATCTCCGAGGACACGCCGCTTGCGCGAGCGGCCCTTATCACCATCCTCAACGATGCGGCGCAGCTGCGGCTGCGCGGCTCGGCCCCGCTGGCCGAGGCGGTGCTGGCCGCGAGCGAGCAGGATTCCCTGCTTCGCGCCGCGGCCATCGATGTGCTGCTGGCCGTCGCCCCCGAGCGGGCGACCAGCGCGTGGACCAGCGCTTTCGAGTCCGAATCCGCCGAGTACGCCGATCGGCTCCGGCTGGCGCTGCTGGCCATCGAGGCGACGGATGCGACGGACGAACTTCTGCAGCGACTCAGCGCCGCAGATGACGCGCTGCTGGGGGCGCTCGGGCGCGCCGCGCTGGGCATCCGGCAGAACGACGCGGCGCCGATCCTCGCCCTGATCGATACCCGGTACACCCAGGCGCTCGCCTGGCTGATCCGCCAGACCAAGGTCATGGAGCCCTCGACCGCCGAGCGGGCCCTGCTGGCGATCATCGACCTGACCCCGGAACTGCCGGTCGGGAACTGGGAATTGACCGACCAGCCTGTCCGCGCGGCGGAGGCCCTGGCCGCGCTGCGTCCCGAGGCCTACCTCGATCGATTCAAGCAGGCCGTCGAACAGCGCGACCTGCGGACCGAGCAGGCGATGCTGCTCGGCGCGCTCCGGCCGCAGGGGACCGCGGTGTGCCCCGGCGTGCTGGCCATCGCGTCTTCGAATCCCGAGTGCCAGGCCCTGGCGGCGATCGCGGCCGCCCGATCCGCCGAGGGCGACCAGGCCGCGTCCCTGACCGAGTTGCTGCGGGCGATCGCCGCCGGCGAGGGCGGGCTGCACCCGGCGCGCCGCGTGCAGGCGGCCTGGCTGGCGCTGCGACTGTCCGGCGAGGAACGGCTGGCCCTGGCGAGAATCCTGGCGCCCGCGCCCTCCTGAGCGGAATTGCTTGCCCCCCGGGGCTTGGCGCGCCGATGTTCTCCATCCCAAGGTCCCCTTGTCCCGATCGGAGCGCCGACCCGGCATGTCCAACGAGATCCCGCTGAGCAAGCCCGACATCACCGAGGCCGAGATCGACGCCGTCGTCGCCGTGCTGCGCTCCGGGCGGCTGGCCCTGGGACCGGTGACCGAGGCGTTCGAGCAGGCGGTGGCCCGGAGAACCGGACGGCGGCACGCTGTCGCGTGCTCCAGCGGGACCGCGGGCCTGCACATGGCGATGATCGCGCTAGGCGTGGGCCCGGGGGACGAGGTCGTCACCACGCCATTCTCGTTTGTGGCGTCGTCGAACTGCATCCTGTTCGTCGGCGCCACGCCGGTGTTCGTGGACATCGACCCGCGCTCGCTCAACATGGACCCGTCGAAGGTGGAGGCGGCGATCACGCCCCGCACCAAGGCGATCGTCGCGGTGGAGACCTTCGGCAACCCGGCGCACATGGACGCCTACCGCTCCATCGCGGCTCGACACGAGATCCCGCTCATCGAGGACTGCTGCGAGGGCCTCGGCGGCGTCTGGCGCGACAGGCCGATCGGCTCGTTCGGGCGCGTGGGCGTGTTCGGGTTCTATCCCAACAAGCAGATCACCACCGGCGAGGGCGGGATGGTGGTCACCGACGACGACCGGCTGGCGGACTGCTGCCGCGCGCTGCGGAACCAGGGCCGGCCGGCGAATCAGGGCGGGCACGGCGCGGGCTCCTGGCTGGCGCACGAGCGGCTGGGGTACAACTTCCGGCTCTCGGACATCAACAGCGCCATGGGCGTCGCCCAGATGCAGCGTTTGGACGAGATCCTCGCCAAGCGGCGCGAGGTTGCGGACCGGTACATGGCCCGCCTGATGGACCACGCTGACCTGCTGCTGCCCACGATCGAAGCGGACACGCTCATGTCGTGGTTCGTGTTCGTGCTGCGGCTTTCGGACCGCTACACGGTGGACGAGCGTGACCGCATCATCGCGGGTCTGCGCCGGCACGAGATCGGCGCCTCCAACTACTTCCCGTGCATCCACCTGCAGCCGTTCTATCGAGAGCGCTTCGGGTTCAAGCCGGGCGACTTCCCCGCCGCCGAGAGCGTGAGCGCGCGGACGATCGCTCTGCCGTTCCACAACGGGCTGACGGCGGCGGAGCAGGACATCGTGGCCCAGACGCTCTCGCTGATGATCAGCCGCGAAAACCTGCTGCGCTGACGCCCGGGGCCTACTGGCAGGGCGCCGAGGCGGGCTTGTCGAACCAGTCGGGCTCGGGGAAGAACGAGTAGTTCTTCGTCACATTGGAGCAGCCGATGTCCACGGGGCCGTCCTGACCGGGCGTCCACTCCGCGGGCTGACCGTTGAACTCCACGAACAGTTCGTTCTCCGTCGGCCCGGGCACCGGCAGCGTCGTGGCCACATGCAGGTCCGCGAAGGCGACATTGGCTTCAACGCGCGAGCGGTCGTACCAGCGCTGCTGGAGATCGCCGCCCCGGTCGTAGTTGTAGATCGGGTACGAGGCCGCGAGCCATGTGAGGTTGGGCGTGCGGATGCGCGGGCTGCGCCCGCCGCTGCAGGGCACGAGGGTCGGGCGTTCGAGCAGCTCGCCCGTGTCGCTCGCCTGGCCGAGCGCGTGGTCGTTGAGGATGTAGCTCGTCCCGTTGAGCTGGTACATGCTGTTGATCGCGCCCGCGTCCTCCTCGGCCAGGCCGATGGCGCCGACGGGCACGCCCGGCGGGAGGCGCAGCCCCCGGTCGGTCGGGCTCTCGAAGATGTCGATCTGGAACGCGTTGCTGAGCTCACGAATGTCCTCGGGCGACTCGTTCCCGCTGACCGCCGGATCGGCGGGCGCGTTGGTCACGCCGACATACTTGTTGAGCGGGCGCGTCGATCCGCCGTAGCGGTTGATGCCGTAGCCGTTGATGAGGCCGACCTTCCCGCCGAACAGCGGTCCGATGGTGCGTCCGTTGGGGCTGCCGATGGGCGTGCGCTCGCCCGCGGGCGTCACCTGCATCTGGGGCAGCAGCTCCTTGTTGTCGGTGATGTGCAGCTGCACGCCGGTGGCGATGGACTTGAGCCGCGCGGCGCAGGACATCGCGCGGCCCTTGTCGCGCACCGTGCCGAGCGTGGGGACCAGGATCCCGATCAGCAGCGCGATGATCGCGATGACCACCAGCAGCTCGAGGAGCGTGAAGCCGCGGCGAGGAGTCGGGCGTGCCATATCGAGGTCCCGGGTGGAGGGGTCGGAGCCGGGGGCGCCGGGCCGATCCCGCCGGGGTGGTCCCCGGCGGATCCGGACATCGGAAGCTGGAATGGGGGCGACAGGATTCGAACCTGTGAAGGCATACGCCAGCGGATTTACAGTCCGCCCCTTTTGGCCGCTCAGGCACGCCCCCCCTGCGGGGAAGGAGCAAGGGTAAGCGCCTTGGGCGACGCCTTCAACTCGGACAGGACCACAACCCCGGCGCCGGCCCCGACCCGGATCGGACCAAGAGCCGCCGACAGGAGTTGAACCTGCAACCTGGGCTTTACAAAAGCCCTGCTCTGCCAATTGAGCTACGGCGGCGTGGGCTCAAGTCTAGCGCCGCCCCCCACCGCCGACACCGCGCTGAACTCCGCCGGGGCCGACGCCAGACCGCCGGGCGAAGCACGGAGCAGGGCGGCGATGCGGGACGGATCCTGGTCGATCATGGCGTCCACCATCAGGCGGCTCTGCTCGTAGAACGCTCGGACCGGATCGTCCTCGTGGCGAGCGGTGCGCCGGACCGGTCCGGCGCCCGAGAGGGCGCCGCGCGCGAACGACTCGGCGAGCCCCTCGGTGAACCACAGCGGGTGGTCGACCGAGCGGGACTGCACGCCGCAGTTGAAGGCCAGAAGGTGGGCCACCTCGTGCCGGATCTTCTCACGGGTGGCGCGGGCTGCCTGCTGGGCGATCTCCGCCGCAGAGGCGCCCTCACCTGTCGCGGCGATGAACTCGGGCCCGCCGACATCGTCGTACATGACGGCGCGGTTCGTCCCGGAGGCGTAGTAGCCGCCCATCCAGTGAGCGTCCACGCCGTCGGCGCGAGCGGCGAACTCCACAAACTCGCGGTGGTCGGAGAACATGACCACCGTCAGCGGGCGCGCGGGCGGCTGGGCGTCGATGCCGAGCATCGACATGGCCTCGATGAAATCGGCCGCGGCCTCGGCGAGCGTCTCGCCGTGGACATGCAGGCGGTCGCTGGGCAGGTCGGAGACGACGGCGAAATCGGCGAACCGGACGGCTCGGAACGGGATCCCCAGTTCCTGCGCAAGGGCGTCGGCCTCGGCCAGGCCAAGGTCGTCCATTGCGGAGGTCTCGTCGGCCAGGGCCGGTCCGGGGCCAAGCCGGGCGCCAACGGCAACGACGAGCGCCGCGGCCCCTGCGGAGGTGGCGAGCCAGCGGACGAGGCCATCGAGGCCCTTCCTTCGGAGGTGGCCGAGTGCGAGCATCGAGGATGGCATCGGCGGTCCGGCGGGCCGTCTGGACGGGGAGAGTCCGAGGGCCGGCGACCACCGGTCGGGGGCGCTGTTGGGGCCGGATGTACGGGCGGTCGCTGGGGTCGGGGGGACCGGCCCTATAATGGACCCGTTGCTCTGCTAGCCCCCGTCCAGCCCCCACCTTGGAGCCGCCCCGATGCGCTACCTGACCGCTCTGTTGCTCGCCCTGACGCTTGGCTCGCTGTTGATCGCTTCCGAGCCGGCCGCCACCCCTGCCGCGGCGCCCGCGGGCGCGACGGCGCTGCACAACGATGTGTGCCCCATCTCGGGCGAGGCGCTCGACGAGGACGCCATCATGATCGAGTCCGAGGGCTGGTCGGTCGGGGTGTGCTGCAAGATGTGCGTCTCCAAGTGGGAGAAGCTCAGCGCCGGCAAGAAGACGGACTTCATCGCGAAGTTCGCGCCCGCCGGCCCCGTCAACGCGATGTGCCCGATCGGCAAGGAGCCGGTGGTCCTCGATGTGCCGGTGTTCATGTACAAGGGCAACGCGATCGGCACCTGCTGCCCCGGCTGCGCCGAGCAGTTCATGGCTTGGGACGAGGCCAAGCGCGACGCGTTCGTGCAGGAGTCGATGTCGGCGACCTTCGCCAACGACATGTGCCCGCTGGCCGACGACCCGATCATGAACGACGAGAACCCCAGCGTCGTGTTCCTCGGGACGCGGATCGCCTTCTGCTGCGAGCACTGCCTCACTTCGTGGCAGGCGATGAAGAACCCCGAGCGCGTCGCGATCCTCGAGAAGATCAAGAGCACGCCGGCCGCGGAGTGACTCTTCGGCCCTAGGGCGTCGGCATCCAGCCGTCGATGATCTCGGGCAGCGCCAGATTCACGACCATCGTGTGACCCACGCCGGGGATGGTGCGCCCCTCGACCGGGAGCCCTCGCTCCCGCGCCGCTTTGGCCATGTCCTCGAGCATGCTGGGGCGGACGAGGTTGTCGGTCTCGGCCCCGATGACGACGGTCGGCGGCATCGGCTTGCCCGCCGGCGGGAACCCGCCGCCGCCGGCGATCATCGCGAGGCCCGCGATGCGGTCGGGCCGCGCCCCTGCCAGGGTCGCGGCCAGCCCTGCGCCCATCGAGTGCCCGACGAGATAGATGCGCGACGGGTCCACGCTGCGCCAGGCGTTCACCGCCTCGACGAGGGCGTCGAACGACGCCGGGTAGGCCATGTTCGCAGCCTCTGGAGAGGCGACGATGAAGCCGCGCTCCGAGGCCAGCCGCTTGATCGCGCCGTCGCCGTAGCCGTCCATGAACATGTTCTCGTCGCCGCCCATGCCGTGGATGGCGATCACCAGCGGCGCGGGGCCATCGGGCAGTGAGTCCGGGATGTAGACCCGGAGCGGCAGATCGACGCCGTTGGCGGGGAGCCGGCACCACCAGTCCCCGGTTCGTCCGACGAACGGATTGACGCCCTGCTCCAGAGACGCGAGCTCGGCGTCCACGGATTCGGCGAGCGTGGTCTGGTCGGCCAGCCACTGGGCGGCCTGCTCCGGCGAGGGCGAGTCGGAGAGCAGCGCGTTCCGCGAGCGCGTCATGGCGATGGGCTGGGCGAGATCGGGCTCGGCCTGCTGGATGATGTTGAGGCGCGCCTCGTTGACCTCGCGAACGCCGTCCATGGACCGCGCGGCGACCTGCCAGCGGCCGACCTCGAAGGGCTCCTGCCGACCTTCGACCCAGCGCGCGGTGAGGGTGTACACGCCGGGGCGGAGGTCTCCTGGCATGGCGCCGGCGAAGACCTCGATGGACTGCGGCCACACGGCGTCGTCGCTCACCGTCACATCGTGCTCGGCGACGGCGGCGCCGTCCGGACCGACAACGGCGAACCGGATGCGAGGATCGTCGTAATTGGTCTTGTCGAACCGGACCTCGTAGAGCGGCGCGACGGTCAGCCGCGGCTCGGGGAGCCCGGCGCGCCAGACAGGGGGGTCGATCCGCGCCTGGAACGACATGGCGATGATGTGCTGCGGCAGGGCGTCGTTCCGAAGTCGCAGCGACGCGGTCTGGCTGTCGAGCTGGCCCAACGCGGAGTTGATCGCGCCGGCGAAGAACGCCGCGGTGGCGTCGTCGAAGGCGGCGTTGACTCGAATAGCGTCGCCCCCGGCGAGCGCGTCCCGGGCGACCACTTCGTGGTCCAGGCGCAGGTAGGAGGCGATCAGGTCGGCCTTCTGGGCCGTCGCGACCGACTTGGTCTCGGCCGGGACGCCGCCGAGGCGGAGCGGAGCCTCCTGAGCGGCGACGATCGGACCCGTCGCGCCGATCAGCGCGAACAACATGGCATGAGTGAACTTCGGCATGCGCTTGCTCCTCTGGCGCGATCTCAACTCGCGCCGCTGGGGCAAGGTATCGACCATCGACGCCCCCGGGCGTTCCATGGAGTCGATGCGGATTCCGAAAAACCCCCGGGGCGGGCGGGCAGCGACCGCGGACCTCCCGCGATCGCCGTGCGGCGTTCTGGGTCGCCCGCCCGGGGGGACGAAAGGAGAATCGTGTCGGCGCCGACGGCTACGCCTGCGCCGGGCGGGTGTTCGCCGCGCGTGCGCCCGCGGATTCGGCGAGAGCGAATTGTGCTGGGCCTTCTCGCGGACGAGCTGGCTAGCGACCCACGGGCCGCTTGGGCAGGTCCTTGAAATGCTGAATCGTCCGATCGCGGGCCTCGGTGTGGTCCACCATGGGCTCGGGGTAGTCCAGGCCCGATCGGGACAGAGGGGGCAACGACGATGGATCGTGGATGTCGTCGTCGTCCAGCCCCGCGAGCTCGGGCACATAGCGCCGGATGAAGGCCCCGGTGGGATCGAACTTCCGGCTCTGGCTCGTCGGGTTAAAGATGCGGAAGTAGGGCGCGGCGTCGGTGCCGGTCGAGGCCGACCACTGCCAGCCGCCGTTGTTCTGCGCCAGGTCGCCGTCGATCAGGTGGCGCATGAAGTGCGACTCGCCCCAGCGCCAGTCGATGAACAGGTCCTTCGTCAGGAACATGCTCGTGACCATGCGGAGTCGATTGTGCATCCAGCCCGTCGCGAGCAGCTGGCGCATGGCTGCGTCAACGATCGGGAACCCCGTGCGGCCCTCGGCCCAGCGCTGGAACTGATCCTTGTCGTAGGACCACGGTAGAGCGTCGGTCTCCGTCTTGAACGCGCGCCCCATGCAGACGCGGGGAAAGCCAACCAGGATGTGCCGGTAGAACTCGCGCCAGACAAGCTCGCTGATCCAGACGGTGGGCCCCTTCTCGCGGCCGCCGCCGGCGGCCTGCGCCGCCGTGAGGCATTGGCGGGCCGAGACGGCGCCGATGGCCAGATAGGGTGAGAGCCGGCTGGTCCCGGGCTCGCCGGGAAAATCGCGACGATCGGCGTAGCCGACGATGCGCTCGCCGCAGAAGCTCTTCAGGAGGGCCGCGGCGACCTGCTCGCCGGCGGGCCAGAGCGAAGGGTCCACGCCAGACTCGAATCCCTCGACGCGATCCGGAATCGCAGTTCGAGCCACGCCGGTGGGTTTCTGACGCCGCGGCGCCGGGAGAACCGGGGCGCCGCCGCGCTCCTCCAGGGTCCGCAGCCACGCGTTCTTGTACGGCGTGAAGACCGTGTAGAAGCGCCCTTCGCCTGTGCGGATGTCGTCGGGCGGGATCACGGTCTGGTCGTGATGTGCATGGACCGTAAGGCCCGCGGCCTCGAACGCCTCGGCGACGCGACGGTCGCGACGGGATTCGTTGATCTCGTACTCGATATTGAAGCGCAGCTCGCCGCAACGGTGCTCGCGGGCCAGCCTCAACAGCATCGACGGGACATCGGCCTTGCGCTCCGCGACGCCCACGAGCAGCGGGATGTTGAGCGCGTGCAGATCTTCGGAGAGCGCCCGCAGCGTGCGGAGCACGAACTCCACGCGAACCGGGGCGACCTCGTGATCGCGCCATTCCTCCGGCGAGACGATGTAGACGCACAGCACCCCGTCGCTCGCCTCCTGCGAGGCGTGATGCAGCGCCGTGTTGTCGATCGTCCGCAGATCGGATCGCAACCAGACGAGCGACCTCATGGCGTGCCGGCCTCCACGAGCATCCAGACCGCGATGAACGACCGGGCCGACCAGGCGAAGGTGCGGACCCAGTTTGTCCGCACCAGCTTCACCGCCGCGGCGTGATCGAAGCCGTGCAGCAGCTTCCGGTGCAGGGGCACCTGCAGGCACCAGGTCGAGATCCACGCGACGCCCACCAGCCCCACGCCCAGGGCGGGCGGGGTGCGATGGGCGACAGGGTCGAGAAACAGCCAGATGGCGGTGAGGACCTCGATCAGCATGGCGGGCCCAACGGCCCAGGTGGACCGAGCCATATGGCGTCGCTGGTACGCGACGAAGTTGTCGTCTCCGACCGCCGCGAACAGCGGGTAGTGCACGAGCTGCACGAACCAGATCAGCCCCGTCATGTAGACGGTGGCGAGCAGGTGGACGGAAAGAAGGGCGACCTCGGGCCTCGACATGCCGGGATCCTATGAAAACGCGCGGCGGGCCCGCGATGCTGGAAGCGCAGCTCAGCATTCGCCCGTGGGCCGCGGCGGATGCGGCAGGATCAGGGTTCGGCGCGGAGGTTTGCGGCCCAGTTCGCGACCAGCTCGGGGGCGCCGGCGTCGATCGGGCCGACCCGCCCATCGACCTCCGGCCCAAGGTTGTGCCCAACGCCCGGGAGGAGGACGATCGTGGCGA
>CALKYH010000136.1 GCA_938003595.1 uncultured bacterium | reverse complement strand
CGGCAGGTCGTAGTCCACGATGTCCGGCACGAGCGTGCGGAGCAGCGGCAGGAAGATGCGCTCGGTCGCCTTGCCCATGTAGTAGTCCTCCTGGGGGGGGAGGCCCACGATGGTCGTGGGGTAGATGGGACGGCGGCGCATGGTGATCGCGGTGACCTCCACCACGGGGTAGCGGTCGGGCAGCGAGTAGAAGCCGGTGTGGTCGCCGAAGGGGCCTTCGACCACCGCGCCGGGTCCAAGATCGTCTTTCTGCGGGTCGAAGCCGATGGGGCCGGCCTCCTGCGAGACCCAGCCCTCGATGACGATCTCGGCATTGGCCGGAACCCGAAGAGGCACGGTGCGGCACGGGCACATGGGGATGCCGCGCCCGTTGAGGAAGCCCGCGAGCAGGATCTCGCTCAGCCCCGGCGGCAACGGCGCGGTCGCGGCGTAGGGCAGCACGGACTCGCCGCCGAGCACGATGGCCACGGGCATGCGCTCGCCGCGCTTCTTCCACGAGCGCCAGTGGCGGGCGCCGTCGTGGTGCATGTGCCAGTGCATGGCGACGCGGTTGCGCCCCAGCAGCTGCACCCGGTACATGCCGATGTTGCGTGAGGAGGGCTTGGGGTTGCCCTTGTCGTCGGCGTGGATGGTGTGGATGCCGGCGAGCGTGATGTAGCGCCCGCGGAAGTGCGGGTCGGCGTGCAGGTCGAGCCCCGGCGCTCCGGCGTTGATGTCCGCGGGCCAGCCGACGGACGCCAGGTCGCCGTCCTGCGGCCAGCACTTGATGATCGGCAGCTGCGCGAGGTCCACCTTGTTCCCGGTGAGGATCACCTCCTGGCACGGTCCCGAGAAGACATTGCGGGGCGGCGTGCGCAGCAGGGGGAGCAACTCACGGCCCTTGGCCAGGGCGTCGCGCAGGGACGAGGGCGGCTTGGGCTCGACCAGGGCGCCGATCTGCTTCGCCCAGGCGTCGAAGCCGCCGCCGGGCACACGCGGCGGGGGCAGGGGCTCGTCGGCGTGGGCCTCGTGGCAGCCGAGGACGATCTCCATCCGCCGGTAGGAGCCCATGGCGTTGATGAGCACCGGAATGTCGGAGCCGTCCACCTTCTCGAAGAGCAGGGCCTTGCCGCCCAGGTGATGGAACCGCGGGTCGTTGCGCCGGGCGGACTGGCTGGGCAGGCGCGGGCAGGGGGACTTGGATTCGCGATCAGCGATCGCCGCGATCTCGAGCATCGGGGAAACCCGCGCGCTGATACGCTGGAGTTCCCCGGCGCGGTCGAGCGTATTGACGAGGTCGTGGAGCGATTCGAACACTTGGGAGATTCCTTTGTCGGAGCCGAGCCGCCATTGTGACGCCGCGCGAGGGAGCGTGCAGGGAGAGGCCTTCTCACGGGATTCGGGGACCGACCTGGATCGCGAGTGGCCGTCGTATTTCGACGCGGTGGAGGGCAACCCCCCGCGCGACACGCTGCTGATGGCGCTGGACGCCTTCGACAGGGAGGGCGGTGCGGATGGGCGGCTGGGCGTGGACCTGGGCGCCGGCTCGGGGCGGGACTCCATCGCGATGCTGCGGCGCGGCTGGCGAGTGACGGCGATCGACGCCAGCGCCGACGGTCTCAGGCGGCTGACCGCGAAATGCGCCGAGGAGCCGGACGCGGCGCTGCGGCTGGTCGCGGTCGAGGCCCGATTCGAAGAGATGGACCTGGCGAGGATCCTGCCCGAGGGGGCGTCGCTGGTGAACGCGAGCATGTGCCTGCCATTCTGCCCGCCGGAGGCGTTCGCGGGCGTGTGGTCGCAGATCGTGGCGGCGATGCGCCGGGCCGCGGCCCGTGGTCGGCCGGCGCGGTTCTCGGGGCAGTTCTTCGGCGATCGCGACGGATGGTCGCATATCCCGGCTCGGAGTCATCAGACCCGCGCCGAGGTGGACCGAATGCTGGCGCCGTTCATGCTGGAGCACTTCGAGGAGATCGAGAAAGACGGAAAAGACGCCTTCGGGAATCCCAAGCACTACCACGTGTTCCATATTGTCGCGCGCCTCGACGGCGCCGGCGCGGGCCCGAGCGGAGGGACGGCATGACGGCGGCGGCCATCGATCTGACGAATGTGGAGAAGACCTACCGCGGGCGCATCCGGGCGCTGCGCGGCGTGTCCATGCGCGTGGAGAAGGGCGAGGTCTTCGGGCTGCTCGGCCCCAACGGCGCGGGCAAGAGCACGCTGGTGAAGATCCTGACCACCGTGGTCCGCCCGACGCGGATCAGCGGCACGCTCCTGGGGGCGCCGGTGGGCGACAAGGCGGCGCTGGCGCGGGTGGGGTATCTGCCTGAGAACCCTCGTTTCCCGGAGTACCTCACCGGGGGGCAGGTGCTGGACCTGTTCGCCGCGATGGCGAAGGTCGGTCGCGCGGACCGCAAGCGCCGCGCCGCCGAGACGCTGGATCTGGTCGGCATGACCAGCTGGGCGAGCACGCGGATCGGGCGGTACTCCAAGGGCATGCGTCAGCGGATCGGCCTGGCGCAGGCGCTGATGAACGACCCGGAGATCGTGTTCCTGGACGAGCCGACCGACGGCGTGGACCCGGTGGGCCGGCGCGAGATCCGCGAGATGCTCATCCGCATGCGCGACGAGGGTCGCACGGTGCTGCTCAACAGCCACCTGCTGAGCGAGGCCGAGACGGTGTGCGGGCGCGTCGCGATCATGGTCAAGGGGCAGGTCGTGCGGCTGGGCACGCTCGATGATCTGACGCGCCACAGCCGGCGCTACGAGATCGAGGCCAGCGGCGCGCTGCCGGCGGGCGACGGCTGGCGGACGCTGATCCAGCAGTTGAACGCGGAGGTCCGGGCTGTAGGCGAAGACCGGGACCGGTCGCTGATCGTGGCGCCGACGGACGAGGCCGCGGCCGTGCAGCCGCTGCTCGACGCGCTCCGCGCCTCCCGCGCCACGATCCGCAGCGTGCGCCCGGTGAGGGCGTCGCTGGAGGAACTGTTCATCGAGTCGGTGCAGAGCATGGGCGAAGAGGGCGCCGGCGTCGGCGGCCAGAAGGGCCGCGCGAAGCACGGCGGGAAGGGAGGCGCCCTGTGACGCAGACCTGGGCCCTGTTCGTCGAGTCGTACCGGCACCTGAACGCCAAGAAGCTGTTCTGGATCGCGCTGGTGATCTCGGGGTTGATCGTGGCGGCGTTCGCGATGGTGGGGATCGACGAGGAGGGCCTGAGCATCCTCGTCTGGCGCCTGCCGATCCCGGTGAGCACCGCGATCCTCTCGGCGGATGTCTTCTACAAGCTCATGTTCCTGAACCTGGGCGTGACCTTCTGGCTCGCCTGGGGCGCGACGATCCTCGCGCTGGTCTCGACGGCGGGCGTGATGCCCGAGTTCCTCGCGGGCGGCGCCGTGGATGTCACGCTGGCCAAGCCGATCTCGCGCCTGCGGCTGTTCCTGACGAAGTACGCGGCGGCGATGCTGTTCGTGGGTCTGCAGGTGGGCGTCTTCTCGACCGCGTCGTTCCTGGTGATCGGCCTGCGGGGCGGCTCGTGGGAGCCGTCCGTGTTCCTGAGCGTGCCGATCGTCGTGGTGTTCTTCTCGTACCTCTACAGCGTGTGCACGCTGCTGGGGGTGGTGACGCGCTCGACGGTCGCGGCGCTGCTGCTGACCATGCTGGTGTGGCTGGGCCTGTTCGCCGTGAACTCCACGGAGGCGATCCTGCTCATGGTCCGGACGCAGGCGGAGCAATCGGTGCAGTGGCTCGAGGGCGACATCGCCTCGCGCGAGCAGGCCCTGGCCGCGGCCGAGGACGAAGAGCCGAAGGAGGGCATCCTCAACACCCTCAAGAGCGGGATGAACTCCAACAAGAAAGAGGCGGAGCTCGCGACGCGCAAGACGCAGCTGGAGGACGCCCGGAAGGAATTGCGGACCATCTCGATCTGGCAGAACTCGTTCGTGGGCGTGAAGACCGCGCTGCCCAAGACCAGCGAGACGATCGGCCTGCTCGAGCGCTGGATGGTGGACATGGCCGACCTGCCGGCGTTCAACGACGGGGGCGACGACGGCTCAACGCGCGTCCGGTACGACGGCGGCGACCGCGAGCTGCCCATCCCGCAGGACAATGAGGCCGTGGAGCGGGCGGTCATCGAGAAATCCCGCGCGCGCTCGGTCGGCTGGATCGTCGGAACCTCGCTGATCTTCGAGGCGTTCGTCGTGGGCCTGGCGGCGTGGATCTTCTGCCGACGAGACTTCTAGACCAGACGGGACAGCTCGGCGCCCCGGTCCCGCGCGGCGACGATCGCTCGCACGATCGCGCCCTGCACGCCGGAGGCGTCCATCGAGTCGATCGCGGCGGCCGTGGTGCCGCCCTTGCTGGTGACGGCGGCGCGCAGCGCGGCGGCCGGCTGCTCCGGCGTGCGCGACAGCAGCTCGGCGCTGCCCCGGATGACGGCGCGGGCGACCGTGTCGGCCATGGCCGGATCGAGGCCCATCTCGGAGCCGGCGCGAGCCATGGCCTCGGCCAGGTAGAAGATGTACGCGGGGCCGGAGCCGGCGAGCGCGGTGAAGGCGTCCATCAGCGATTCGTCGAGCCGCACCACCTCCCCCACCGCCGCGAAGAGCCGCGCGGCGAAGTCGTCGTCCCCCGGCTGCGCGCCGGCGCCGACGGCGATCGCGCTCATGCCCAGGCCGACCCGCGCGGGCGTGTTGGGCATCACCCGCACCACCCGCGCCGCGCCGCCGAAGGCCTGTCGCACGCGCTCGCTGCGCGCGCCGGCGAGGATCGAGATCACCACGCCGCCGAACGGCGGCGCGCCCGCGAGAGACGCCGCGATGTCCGGCAGCATCTGGGGCTTGGTGGCGAGCATCGCGGCGCCGCCGGGGGCGAGCGAGGCGAGCGCCTCGGGCGCGCTGCCGGCGGGCATCGCCCCCCGCGCGACCAGCGCCGCGCGCCGGTCGTCGTTCGGCTCGACCACGACCAGGTCGGCGGGCCGCAGGACCCCGGCGTTGAAGGCGCCGTCGATGATGGCGGAGGCCATGGCCCCGGCGCCGATCACGGCGAGCGTGGGAGCCCGGGTCCCTGTTGCGGGTGGGGAATCCGTCATGAAGGGGAAGCCTCCTGCGGTCGCGGTGCGTAGGGGGAAGGGGCCGTGGAGCCGCAGATTGTGGCGCGCCGCGAGCGTCGGCGCCGATGTTCGGAACATGCTCGGACCGGGACGCCCCGCGCCCGCCGCGCGGGGTACACTCCCCTCCTGCGGGCCCGCCCACGGCCCCTTCATAGCGAGGAATCCCAGCGCCTATGGCCCTGCCCCATGTTCTCGAGTGCGAAAAGCCCCTCCACGAGCTGGAGCGCAAGATCCAGGCGCTCGAGGCCCTGCTGGGGCCCGAAGACGATCGCGGCGCGCTGGACGCGGCGAAGGCCGAGTACGCCGAGCGCCTGAGCGACCTGTACCAGAACCTCAGCGCGTGGGACATCGTCCGCGTGGCGCGCCACCCCAAGCGCCCGCAGACCCGCGACTACATCGACCTCATCTGCAAGGACTTCTGCGAGCTGCACGGCGATCGTCGCTTCGGCGACGACCCGGCGATCATCACCGGGTTCGCGCGCATCGGCAGCTTCCGCGTGCTCATCGTCGGCCACCACAAGGGCCGCGACACCAACGAGAAGATCCAGTGCCACTTCGGCTGCGCCCACCCCGAGGGCTACCGCAAGGCGCTGGCGAAGATGCGCCTCGCCGAGAAGTTCGGTCTGCCGATCGTCACGCTCGTGGACACGCCCGGCGCCTACCCCGGCCTGGGCGCGGAGCAGCGCGGCCAGGGCGAGGCCATCGCCGTCAATATGCTGGAGATGTCCCGCCTGCAGACGCCGATTGTCAGCGTCGTCATCGGCGAGGGCGGCTCCGGCGGGGCGCTGGGCATCGCCGTCGCCGACAAGGTGGCGATGATGGAGTACGCCTATTACTCGGTCATCAGCCCCGAGGGCTGCGCCGCGATCCTCTGGAAGACCGCCAACGCCGAGACAAACAACGCCGCGGCCAGGGCGCTGCGCCTCACGGCGCGGGACAACCTCAAGTTCGGCATCGTGGACGATGTGATCACGGAGCCCGTCGGCGGCGCTCACCGCGACCCGCGCGCGGCGGCGCAGAACCTGCAGACCTGGATCACCGACCGGCTGCGCGAGCTCAAGCGCTACAAGCCCGCCAACCTGCCGGCGCGCCGCTACGAGCGCTTCCGCAAGCTCGGCGCCCACACCACCGCGGCGCCGGAGGCCGAGCCGGCCGACGCGTCGCCCTCCGGACGCGTCGGCGGACGGATCCATGGCGTGGGAGCTTCGGCCGGGGCCGAGTCGATTTGAACCGATCGATTGTCCCGCGGGTTGGGGTTATCGGGACCGATGCACTAGGTGTCGGGGTCCGGGGTCGGGGGCACCCAATGCGTTGACCAGCCGGGGGTGGATGGCTATCTTTCCCGCTTCGATCGCGGGATCCGCCCGTGGGGCGGAGACCCCTGCCAAGTCCCGAGATCGACCCGGAGAGCCCAGCCAGTGGCGAAATCAGCGGCGAAGAAGCCGGCGAAGGCGAAACCGGGGGCCACCAAGCCCACGGCCAAGGCCCCGCGCGCCGCCAAGGCCAAGGTCGCCGAGAAGCCCGCCAAGCCGAAAAAGGCAGACGCCAAGAAGGCCGCACCCAAGGCCAAGGCCGAGCCCAAGGCCCCGAGCAAGCCCAAGGCGGCCAAGCCCGCCAAGGAGCCCAAGGCCGTCGCGGCGGCCAAGGCGCCAGTGGCGCCGAAGGCCAAGGCCGGGAAGACCAAGCCGAAGGACGCCGGCGGCGCGAAGACGACCAAGAAGGCGCCGGTGAAGGCCGCGCCCCCTGCCAAGGCCGCGCCCGAGACCAAGAAGGGCGGCGCCAAGAAGGCTCCCGCGGCCAAGGCCGCGCCCGCCGAGAAGGCGCCGGCGCCCGCCGCCAAGTCCAAGGCGCCGCCGAAGGTCAAGACGCCCGGTGTGAAGAAGACCAAGGAGCCGCCCAAGCCGACGCGCGCCGAGCCGCCGGCCCTGGCCGACGCGCAGGCCGCCGCCAAGCGCCTTGCGGCCGCGGCGGGCCTCCAGCCGGTGCAGCAGAAGCACCACGCGGAAGAGGGCGCCATCGGCGACAAGAAGCGGCTGACCAAGAGCCCGATCCCCAAGGCCGAGCTGAAGAAGTACAAGGAACTGCTCATCCAGAAGCGCGACGAGATCGCCGGGGATGTCTCGAGCATGGAGACCGAGGCGCTCACCGGCGGCGGCAGCGGCTCGCTCTCGCACCTGCCCCAGCACATGGCCGACCAGGGCTCGGATGTCTACGACCAGACGCTCTCGCTCGACCTCGCGGCGTCGCAGCGCAAGCTGCTCATCGAGATCGACGCGGCGCTGGAGCGCATCGAGAACGGCGTGTACGGCATCTGCGATGTCACCGGTCAGCCGATCGGCAAGGCCCGACTCGACGCCAAGCCCTGGGCCAAGTATTCCATCGAAGCGGCGCGGATGCTCGAGCACCGTTCCTACTATCGCTCGTGACCGCCCCCGTCGAACCCGCCCCGCGGCGCCTCGGCGCCTGGCGATCCAGAGCCGCCTGGGCCACACTGCTCATCGCGACCGTTCTGGGGCTGGCGATCGATCTGGTCACCAAGGATCTCGCGTTTGAACGCGTCGCCGGCGCGCCCGTGCAGGTCGAGCGGGCCGAGGTGCTCGCGCTGCCGCCGGCGCGGATCAACACCCTCATCCCCGATCATCCGCCCGTGGTGGTGATCCCCGGCGTCCTGAACTTCCGGCTGGTGCTCAACCCCGGCGCGGTCTTCGGGATCGGCGCGGGGCAGCGCGGTCTGTTCATCGCGTTCACGGGCGCGGCGCTGGCGTTCGGGCTGTGGATGTTCGCGCGCTGGACCGGGCCCAGGGACTTCGTCGCGCACGCGGCGATCGGCCTGGTGCTGTCCGGCGGGCTGGGCAATCTCTACGACCGCCTGCGGTACGGCTGCGTGCGCGACTTCCTGCACCCGCTGCCCGACCTGTTCTGGCCGGGCGGCAGGCCGGTGTGGCCCTATGTCAGCAATGTGGCGGACGCATTTCTGCTGGTGGGCATCGGCTTCGTGATGATCCACCTCTGGCGGATGGACGCGCCGGCCCGGCGCGACGAGAAGGCCGCGCCGCCGGCGGGCTGATCGAATTTCAGCGCGAGGCGACCGGGCGCTGGGTCTTGCCGGCGCGGTCGCGGAGCATGTCGATCATCTCGCGGACCTCCTGGGCCATGCGCGAGTTGGGGAACTCGTTGATGATGCGCTCGCCGACCTCGAGGGCGTCGTGCCAGTTGCGGTCCTGCACGGCGAGCTTGAAGCGCACGCCGATGTTGTCGCGGGCCTTGCCGATGACGCCCCGGGCCACTTCGCGGAAGGGCTCGGCCTCGGCCTCGGTCAGGTACTGGTCCAGCTCCTTGAGGATGGCCATCGCCTGATCGATCTCGTCGCGCTGCGCGCAGAGCAGGAAGCGGCGCTCGAGGTCCTGCTTGTAGCGCGTGCGGGACTCGTCCACGCGCTCGCGCAGGCGGACGACCCGGTGGGACTCGGGGAACAGGCGCGTGATCCGCGCCGCCTCCGAGAACGCCTCCGCCCAGGCGCGGCGGCGGATCATCTCCTCCAGCGCGGTCAGGGCCTGGATCACCGCGGCGTCGCGCGACTGGTCGCGGACGCGCTCGATGCGGGCGCGGAATTCCTCGGCGTCGGCGCGGTAGCCGAAGCGGTCGGCCAGCTCCTGCACGAGGATCATGGCGGCGTCGTAGTCGCCGTCGGAGATGTCCTGCTCGATGGCGTGCCGGAGCAGCTCGCGCTCCTGCTTGCGGTGCAGGATGCGCTTGGCGGTCTCGGAGAGCCCGCCCTCGTGGCCCAGGCGCTCGATGGCGCGGGAGACGCGGTCGAAGGAATCGCGCGAGGATGGGGCGCCGGCGTCGGCCGAGGCGCGGAGGGCCATGGGGAGCGTCGCCAGGGTGAACACGGCGCCCAGGATCCCGGCCTCGCGGAGCTCCGGCCGATTGCTGATCACCAGCACGACGCAGAAGATCAGCATGCACGCGAAGAGCAGCATGACGACCCATTGCGGCAGGATCAGGTCCCGGCGGGGGGCCTTCTTCGGAGCGGGTTTGGGTTTCTCGGTCGACATCGGAGGCCGGCTCCTTCCTGCGGTTCGTCCCGGCCTTCTTCGGCCGGAGCTTGGGCCCCACTGAGGATGGAGCCGCGGGCGAACGCTCATGGCTCCTAGATCGGACGCACGGGCCCCGCCCCGTGATCCGTGGGCCGTTCAGGAACCGGGGGTGGGATCCCCGCAGTTCCGGGACACGGGCACGAGGCAGAGGAATCGCAGGCCCTGGTCCCCGGCGCGGAACTGGTGCTCCTG
>CALKYH010000135.1 GCA_938003595.1 uncultured bacterium | reverse complement strand
CCATGCCCAGCGACGGCCGCTACGACATCATCATCATCGGGACCGGCGCGGGCGGCGGCACGATCGCGCACCAGCTCGCGGCCTCCGGCAAACGCATCCTCATCCTGGAGCGGGGCGACTTTCTCCCCCGCGAGCGCGAGAACTGGGACGCCCGCGCCGTGTTCGAGCAGAAGCGCTACCTCGCGAAGGAGACCTGGCGCGACAAGGACGGCCAGCCCTTCGCGCCGTACACGCACTACTGCGTCGGCGGCAACACCAAGGTCTACGGCGCCGCGCTGCTGCGCATGCGCGAGTCCGACTTCGGCGAGGTGCGCCACTTCGGCGGCGTGTCGCCCGCCTGGCCGATCGCGTACGAGGACCTCGAGCCCTACTACACCCGCGCCGAGAACCTCTACAGCGTGCACGGCGAGCGTGGGTCCGATCCGTGCGAGCCCTGGGCGACGGGGCCCTTCCCGTTCCCGGCGATCGAGCCGGAGCCGCGCATCCGCGAGCTGTTCGACGACCTGACGGCGCTCGGCCATCGCCCCTTCCCCGTGCCCCTGGGCGTCCGCCTGGGCGAGGCGCACCACAGCGCCGCCCCCGTGCGCCTGAGCTGCTTCGATGGATACCCCGACCTCACCGAGGCCAAGGCCGACGCGCATGTCGTGTGCGTCGCCCCGGCCCTGCGGCGGGCGAATGTCACGCTCCTGACACGCGCGTTCGTCGAACGGCTCGAGACCGACGCCGCGGGCGTCCGAGTCACCAGGGTCGTGGCGCAGCGCGACGGCGAGCGACTCTCGTTCCACGGCGACCTCGTCGTCGTCGCGTGCGGCGCCATCAACTCCGCGGCGCTGCTCCTGCGCTCCGCGAACGCTCGTCACCCCCACGGCCTGGCCAACGGCTCGGGGCAGGTGGGCCGCAACTTCATGACGCACCAGAACGGCTGCGTCGTCGCGGTGACCGAGACCCCGAACGACTCGGCGTTCCAGAAGCACTTCGCCATGACCGACTACTACCACGGCGCCGACGACTCGGCCTTCCCGCTGGGCACGATCCAGCTCATGGGCAAGCCGGACCTCGGCACGCTCGCGTGGCTGCGCGCCGATGCCCTGCCCGGCGAATCGCTCGAGGACATCAGCCGCCGCACGATCGACTTCTTCATCACGGCGGAGGACCTGCCCTCCCCGGACAATCGGATCTGCCTGGATGCCGACGGCGGGATCCGGGCGATCTACACGCCCAACAACACCGAGGCGTACGACCGGCTGCAGGCGAAGCTTGTCGAGGCCCTCGGCGCCGCCGAGCGCCGGCACGGAAGACGCGAGCCGACCATCCTCGCCTCGCGCCTTGGCGCCTCCGGCGTCAGCCACCAGAACGGCACGCTCCGATTCGGCGTCGATCCGCGGACCAGCGTGCTGGATCCGGAGTGCCGCGCCCACGAGCTGGACAACCTCTATGTCGTCGACGCCTCCTTCTTCCCATCGTCCAGCGCGGTGAACCCGTCGCTGACCATCATGGCGAACGCGATTCGCGTCGCCGATCACCTGCTCGAACGGCTCGGCGCGGCCTGCGCGTGCGCCGGGTTCGAAAGGAGCGCCGCGCGATGACCAGCGCCCTCCTGTCGTTCCTCGCCCGCGCGATCTCGACCCTGATCGCCGCCGCGGCGCTGAGCGCCGGCGCGATCGCAGGCGGAGCCGTCTCGGTCGAGCGCGTCTCCATCACGGTGAGCGACCTCGATCGATCGGTCGAGTTCTTCACCCAGACCTTGGACTTCCAGCTCCTCGAACGGCGCGAGATGGCCGGAGAGCAGACCGAGCGGCTCCTGGGCGTCTTCGGCGCCCGCTGCCAGACCGCGCTGCTCAGCCTCGGATCCGAGCAGGTGGAGCTGGTCGAGTTCGTCGCCGCGCCGGGGCGGCCCATACCCGACGACGCACGGAGCGACGATCGCGCCTTCCAGCACATCGCCATCGTCGTGTCCGACATGGACGCGGCGTATCGACGGCTCCACGCGAGCCAGGTCCGCCACACCTCCACCGAGCCCCAGCGCCTGCCCGACTGGAATCCGGGCGCGGGCGGGATCGAGGCGTTCTACTTCAAGGACCCCGACGGCCACGCTCTCGAGCTGATCCACTTCCCCGCCGGCAAGGGCGATCCCCGATGGCAGTCGCCCAACGGCGCGCTCTTCCTGGGCATCGACCACACCGCCATCGTCGTTGAGGACACCGACGAGAGTCTGCGGTTCTACCGAGACGCGCTGGGCATGCGCCTTGTCGGCTCCGGCGAGAACTACGGGATCGAGCAGGAGCGGCTCAACGCCGTCTTCGGCGCGCACCTGCGGATCACCGCGCTGCGAGCGCCCGACGGGCCCGGGGTCGAGCTGCTGCAGTACCTCGCGCCCTCCACCGGCCGCGACATGCCCGCCGACACACGCACGAACGACCTCTGGAGTTGGCGCACCGTCGTCCGAATGGACGAGCAGGAGGTTCCGGAGTCGCTCCGCGCGGCGCGGGCGCCGCGGATCTCCGCCGGCCCGCGATTTCCGAACGACCGGCCCGAGCGCGTCATTGTCGCCGATCCCGACCGGCACGCCGTCGAGGTCCATCTCACGACCTCGCCGTCCGCCTCACACGCACCCTGAGCACGGGAGCCATCCATGCCCACCGCCATCGCCGCGCCCAAGCGGAATCTCACCGAAATCCAGCTCGACCCCGAGTCGCGCCGGCTCGCGGACGCCGACGCCGGCCGCGCCGCGTGGCGGCGGTGGGGGCCCTACCTCGCGGAGCGACAGTGGGGCACCGTGCGCGAGGACTACTCGCACGATGGCGACTGCTGGAGTTCTTTCCCGCACGACCATGCCCGAAGCCGCGCCTACCGCTGGGGTGAGGACGGCCTGCTCGGCGTGTGCGACGACCGGGGGCTCCTGAACTTCGCCATCGCCCTATGGAACGGGCAGGATCCGATCCTCAAGGAGCGCCTCTTCGGGCTGACCGGGCCGGAAGGCAACCACGGCGAGGATGTGAAGGAGCACTACTTCTACCTCGACTCCACGCCGACGCACTCGTACATGAAAGCGCTCTACAAGTACCCCCAAGCGGCGTTTCCCTACTCGACGCTGGTCGAGGAGAATCGCCGGCGCGGCCGTCACGAGCCCGAGTTCGAGCTGGCCGACACCGGCGTCTTCGATGAATCCCGCTACTTCGATGTGGCCGTGGAGTACGCCAAGGCCTCGCCCGACGACCTGCTGATCCGCATCACCGTGTCCAACCGCGGCCCCGACGCCGCGCCGCTCCACCTGCTGCCCACCCTGTGGTTCCGCAACACCTGGTCCTGGGACGGCGGGGCAAAGCCGACGCTTCGCGCATCAGGCCCGGGCGTCGTCGAAGCGCGCCACGAGGAGCTGGGCGACTGGCGCCTCGAAGTGGAGGACGGCTCCGGCGCCCACCGGTGTGAGCTGCTGTTCACCGAGAACAACTCGAACAACCAGCGACTCTGGGGCGCCGCGAACGAGACGCCCTATGTGAAGGACGCGTTCCACGAGCGCGTCGTGCACGGCCGCGAGGACGCCGTCAATCCGGAGCGGCGCGGCTCCAAGGCCGCGGCATGGCTCCGACTGCAGATCCCCGCCGGCGCGTCCACCCAGCTCCGCCTGCGCCTCCGCGCCTCGAGCGACGCCACGGGCGAGGCGTTCGGCGAGTCCTTCCGCCGCACGATGGACCAGCGCCGTCGCGAGGCGGACGAGTTCTACGCCGCGAGGGGCCACGCCGGCCTCGACGAGTCGCGCCGCCTCGTGGCGCGGCAGTCCGCCGCGGGTCTGCTCTGGAGCAAGCAGTTCTATCACTACGACATCGGCCCGTGGCTCGACGGCGACCGCGCGACGCCGCGACCCGCGACCGAGCGGCAGAAGGGCCGCAACGCTGAGTGGCGGCACCTGAACAACAGCGACATCATCTCGATGCCGGACAAGTGGGAGTACCCGTGGTACGCCGCGTGGGACCTGGCGTTCCAGATGCTGCCGATGGCGCAGGTCGATCCGCAGTTCGCGAAGGACCAGCTCGTGCTCTTCCTGCGCGAGTGGTACATGCACCCCAACGGCCAGATCCCCGCGTACGAGTTCGCCTTCGGCGATGTGAACCCCCCGGTGCACGCGTGGGCGTGCTGGCGCGTCTACAAGATGACCGGCCAGCGAGGCCGGCGCGACCGGGTGTTCCTGGCGCGGTGCTTCCAGAAGCTCCTGCTGAACTTCACCTGGTGGATCAACCGCAAGGATCCCGAAGGCCGCAATCTCTTCTCCGGCGGATTCCTGGGCCTCGACAACATCGGCGTCTTCGATCGCTCGCGCCCGCTTCCGACGGGCGGGCAGCTCGAGCAGGCCGACGGCACCGCCTGGATGGCGTTCTACTGCGGCACGATGCTGTCGATGGCGCTCGAGCTTGCGTCCGGAGACCCCGCCTACGAGGACATGGCCACCAAGTTCTTCGAGCACTTCATCGCCATCACCGACTCGATCAACACCCTGGGCGGCTCGGGCCTGTGGGACGAGCAGGACGGCTTCTACTACGACCAGATCCGGCTCCCCGGC